>JAGAPN010000061.1 GCA_017623235.1 Clostridia bacterium
ATCCAGCAGGTTGATACTCCTCAGAATCTTTACCTCTATCCCGGCAACCTCTTCGTTGCAGGATTCATTGGTTCTCCCCAGATGAACTTTATCGAGTCTAAGCTCCTCAAAGAGGGTGACGATTTCTTCGTAGAGTTCGGTACTGAGGATACCAAGACCCGTGCAGGTGTTAAGTATAAGATTAAGCTGCCCGCTTCCAAGAATAAGGATGGCGTTCTTGACGAGTATATCGGCAAGGAAGTTATTATGGGTATCCGTCCTGAGGACGTTCACAACGAAGAAGATCTCGTTGCTCAGTTCCCCGACGGTATTGTTGAGGCCAACGTTGAAGTTACCGAGCTTATGGGTGCAGAAACCTATCTGTACATGAACTGCGAAGAGCAGAACATCAACGCTCGTGTTAGCCCCACCAACACAGCTAAGCCCGGCGACAGAATCAAGATTACTCTTGAGCCCGGCAAGATTCATCTTTTCGACAAAGACACCGAGAAGACTATCTGCAACTAATAAAACCCAAACTGCCGACCATTTGGTCGGCAGTTTTTTTATTTTTTAGGTTGAAATAAGCTTGTTTTTCAGTTATAATGAAAAGGTAGTATTTTTCCATTCAGCAAAGAGGGGCCAGTATGATAAAAACAGGTTTTGACAACGACAAATATCTTAAAACCCAATCAGAGCATATCAGGAAGAGAATTTCGCAGTTTGGTGGCAAGCTGTATTTGGAGTTTGGCGGCAAGCTGTACGATGATTTTCACGCTTCCCGTGTGCTTCCGGGCTTTAAGCCGGACAGTAAGCTTAAAATGCTGCTGCAAATGAAGGAGCAGGTTGAAATAGTTATCGCTATTAACTCTGCCCATATTGAGAAGAACAAGCTTCGTGGAGATCTTGGTATCACCTACGATATGGATACCCTGCGCCTTATTGACATTTTCCGCAAAATAGGTCTTTACGTTGGTAGCGTTGTACTTACCTGCTACAATGGCCAGGCACAGGCCAAGGCCTTTAAGAAACGTCTTGAAACCTTGGGCGTTAAGGTTTATAAGCACTATGCCATTGAAGGCTATCCCTCTAACATATCAAAGGTTGTAAGTGACGACGGCTACGGTAAAAACGAATATATCGAAACCTCCCGTGAGCTTATCGTAGTTACCGCCCCCGGCCCCGGCAGCGGTAAAATGGCCACCTGCCTCTCCCAGCTTTATCACGAGCATAAAAGGGGAGTAGCCGCAGGCTACGCCAAGTTTGAAACCTTTCCTATATGGAATCTGCCCCTTAATCATCCCGTTAACCTGGCTTATGAGGCCGCTACAGCCGACCTCAATGACGTTAATATGATTGACCCCTTCCATCTTGAGGCCTACGGTACCACCACGGTAAACTATAACCGTGACGTTGAAATCTTCCCGGTGGTTACCGCTATGATGGAAACTATTTACGGCAAATGCCCCTATAAATCTCCCACAGATATGGGCGTTAATATGGCAGGCAACTGCATCTTTGATGATGAGGCAGTTCGTAAAGCCTCCTGCGATGAGATAATCCGCAGATATTATACAGGCCTTTGTGACCACAAAAAGGGTAAGGCAGGGGACGATACCGTTTATAAGCTGGAGCTGCTTATGAAAAAAGCAGGGGTCAAGCCCTCCGACCGCAAGGTGGTATCTCCTGCTCTTGAAAAGGCCGCAGCTACAGGCCTTCCTGCCGCCGCTATTGAACTTAACGACGGACGTGTGCTTACAGGCCGTACCTCTGACCTTTTGGGCTCCTCCTCGGCGCTTCTGCTGAATGCTCTTAAGGCGCTGGCGGGTCTTGATGATGAGCTTCATCTCATTTCTCCCGAAACTATCCAGCCTATTCAGCACCTGAAGGTAGACCACCTTGGTAACCGAAATCCCCGTCTGCATACCGATGAAATACTTATTGCCCTTTCTATCTGCGCCGTTGCCAATCCCGACGCCGAAATGGCTATGGAGCAGCTTGGCAACCTCCGCGGCTGTGAAATTCACTCCTCGGTAATGCTTTCCCAGATAGATGAGAAGGTATTTAAACGCCTGTGTTTTAACCTCACCTGCGAGCCTAATTTCAAATCTTCAAAAGAATAGTTTAAAACGGCTACGAGATATAAACTCGTAGCCGTTTTCTTAATAAAATCTTAAAGCTTTACCACCTTGTATCTTAAACTAATATGCAATATACTTGTCTTAAAGGAGGAGAAACAAATGGAAAACGTATTAATTTGTGACGATGAAAAAGACATTGTTGCTGCACTGAAAATATATCTTGCCGCAGAGGGCTTTAACGTCTATGAAGCCTTTAATGGCAGGCAGGCAATAGAAACCATTCGGGAAAAGGATATTCAACTTGTTCTTCTGGATATTATGATGCCCGAGATGGATGGAATAACCGCCCTGTCAGCTATACGTAAAATATCTAATATACCCGTAATACTTCTCACCGCTAAATCCGAGGATTGTGATAAAATATTGGGCCTAAATGTTGGGGCAGACGATTATATAACAAAGCCTTTCAATCCCGTGGAGGTTATAGCTCGGGTTCGTTCCCAACTCAGACGTTATCTTCAGCTTGGAGGCTCTGTGACAGGAGAAAAATCTATTCGGATAGGGGATATTGTCCTTGAAACAGAGCAAAAATCGGTTGTCGTTGCAGGGGAAGCGGTTTCCCTAACCCCTATTGAATTCGATATTCTTGAACTTCTGATGAAAAATAGCGGCAAGGTGTTTTCTCCAAAAGATATTTATCGAAGTGTATGGCAGGAGGAGCCTTTTGGTGCTGAAAATTCTGTTGCGGTACATATTCGCCATATACGGGAAAAGAATGAAATAAATCCTGCAGAGCCACGATATCTGAAGGTGGTTTGGGGCAGAGGATATAAAATGGAGCGTGAGATTATATGAAAAAATTCCTGTCTTTAAAGGTATCGAAGATTACGGCAATTATACTCTCATCAGTTCTTACTGTTGTTTTTAGCTTGTGCCTTGCGGGCGTGGTTGTATTATGGGAAAACAGAGCTTTTACCTTGGGTGAATATCAAAATACCCATTACTTTGAGAACGTTGCGGTGGATAGAGGAGAAAATCTGTTATGGAACTATATTCATCATAAATACGATTATCCCGACGACCTATCACAGCTCAAATCCTACGAGGAACGATCTTTAAGGGAAAATTCCAACTTTTTCTATACCGTTACTGATGCCGACGGTAACGTAATAATGTCCAATGCGGTCGATGAGTCTGCCCGCCGCACCTTTAACGATACCTACGAAATTTATGATAACAATTCATATACTACGGTCAGAGTTAGTGTAGTTTCGGGTATTTATAACGAGCTTTCGGCTAAAGATGATATACGATTTATAATTAATTTCGGGAAATGGCTTTATTCGGCCCGGTATTGGCTTTTTGCGATAGGGATATTTTGTGTGATATGCGAGCTTCTGATACTTTGTTATCTTTGCTCCTTTGCAGGCAGGAGGCCCGGGGCAAACGACATAAGGATAGGGCTGTTAGATAAAATTCCGTTAGAGATTTACGTGCTGGCGACATTTTTAGGTCTGCTTTTCGCAAAGGAGGTGTTCAGCGCCTGGATTTACTATGACGACGTAATGATAGCGGCGATTATTGCCGTAATACTTTTTGGTATGCCGCTGATATGCTTTATTGCTCATACCCTTGCCGTAAGGATAAAAACTCACACCCTTATAAAAAACACCCTCTTATATCAATGTGTAAGATTTATTAAATCGTTTTGCGGACTGCTATGGCGTGCAGTTAAAAAAATCCCTCTTATCTGGAAAACGGTCGCTGTGTGGCTGGGCCTTGCGTTTGTTGAGCTTGTGCTTATAATTGCGTCCGAAGGGGAAATGCTTCCCGTAATATGGACGTTGGATAAAATGCTTCTTACCGTTGCTTTGCTTTGGATATTGCTTTGTATGCTTCGGCTTCAAAGAGCAGCAAAGGAGATATCGGAGGGAAATATAGAATACAAGGTCAGTACCAAATATATGCCTTATTCTTTTAAAGAGCACGGTGAAAATCTTAACGGCATAGCAGACGGTCTTAATAAAGCGGTGGCTCAAAGTATTAAGAGCGAGCGTATGAAGGCCGAGCTGATAACCAACGTATCACACGACATAAAGACCCCCCTTACTTCAATAGTGAATTACGTAGACCTTCTTTATAAGGAGGGAATAAACGGAGAAAATGCAATCGAATATCTTGAGGTGCTTAAAAGACAGTCGGCTCGCCTCAAAAAGCTGACCGAAGACCTTATAGAAGCCTCCAAGGCTTCAACCGGTAATATAAAGGTAGAAATCAAAAACGTAGATATTGAGGTCCTCTTGCTTCAGGCGATAGGGGAGTATAATGAAAAGCTGGATGCAAAACAGCTTACCGTAGTTACGTCTTTTTGTAATGATAAGGAAATATTTGCCGACGGTAAACTGATGTGGTGGATATTGGACAATCTTTTCAGCAACATCTGCAAATATTCCAAGAGTGATACAAGAGTATACATTTCGGTAAGAAATACCGAAAATATAATAACGCTTACATTAAAAAACATTTCTGCCGACCCCCTGGATATCTCGGGGGATGAGCTTACAGAGCGCTTTGTCAGAGGTGATGCTTCCCGCAATACAGAGGGTAGTGGTCTGGGACTGTCAATAGCTCGCAGTCTTGTGGAGATACAGGGCGGCAGGCTGGCTATCGACATAGACGGCGACCTTTTTAAAACCATTATTACCTTCAAAAAAACACCGTAGTCCCGGGACTACGGTGTTTTTTTATTCGTCTTCATCCTCTTCTATCGGCTCTACCGAAACAGAAAGCTTTGTTATCCTGTGGTCGTCTATAGTGTCAATGGTAACGGTGAGGTTTTGGTATTTAAAGCTGGCGCCCTCCTCGGGGAAACCTTCCAGCATCTCGATAGCCCAGCCGCCTACGGTGGTATATTCGCTTTCGAAATCGCCCTCGTTAAAGTCGATGGCTTCAAAGAAATCAAATATATTCATATCACCCTCAACGGTGTATTTATCGTTGCCTGCCCGTACGATATCGTGCTCGGCCTCTTCGTCTTCATCCCAGATTTCACCAACCAGCTCTTCCAGGATGTCTTCCATTGTTGCGATGCCTGCGGTGCCGCCGAACTCGTCCAGCACTATCATAATATGGGTGCGTTCCTCACGGAGAACGTCAAGGGCATCGTCGAGCTTTACGGTCATATGGATGAAGTAAGGCTCTACAAGAAGACTTCTGATATCAATATCCTTCTTGTCGGTATCCACCAGCGCCTTGCAAAGCTGCTGCGCTACCAGAATGCCCACAATATTATCTATGGTATCCTCGTAAACAGGGATTCTGGAATAGGGGGTGTTGAATACGGTGGAAATTATCTCATCAATGTCGTCGTTTACGTCTACAGCCACCATATCCACACGGGGAATCATAATCTCTTTGATAGATGTGTCGTTAAAGTCGATAGCCGACTGGAGCAGCTCACTCATATCCTCATCAATAGAGCCTTCCTCTTCACCGGTTTCAATAATGGATGAAAGCTCGTCGGTGGTAACCCCTGCGGCCTCATCGACAAAAATCTTATCAATGAGCTTTATAATAAGGTTGAGAATATATGCCACAGGTGAGAATATCACCATAAAGGTAAACAGGGGAATTGCAAACCCCCTTATAAGTGCCTTGGAATTGCCCTTTGCAATAACCTTGGGGGCTATTTCACCGAAAATAAGCACTACAATGGTGGTTATAACGGTGGAGATTGTTGCGGCGGCATTCTCTCCGGTAATACCTGTATCAACCAGCAGAAGAATACACAAAGAGGTTGCCACCGAGGACAGAGCAAAGTTAACTATGTTGTTACCTATAAGAATAGAGGTAAGGGCAAAGTTATAACTCTGATTAATTTTATATGCCAGCTTGTTTATAAATCCCTTTTCGGCCTTTTTTTCAAGCTGGGATTCGTTTGCCAGGTTATATGCTGTTTCACAAGCCGAAAAGAAAGCGGAGCCAATAAGGCAGATAAGTATAATAATTATCTGTGCAGTCATTATTCTTCACCCTCCTTCTCATTTTCGTCGGAAGCTTCGTTAATGCGGAAGGTGAGGGAGATAAGTCTGCCGCGGAAGACCTTTTCGGCCGTAACGTCAAGTCTGCGGTAGGAAAAGGTAGAGCCTACCGAAGGCACACGACCCAGCATACGGCCCACCCACTTGCGCAGGGTATAATGTCCGCACTCATCACGGTCGTAGTCATCGTAGTCCATCATCTCAAAGGCGGAAACAACAGAAAGGTCTGCGCTTACCTCAAAGAGATTATCGTCCAGCTGACGGAACTTATCCTCGATTTTATCATTTTCGTCCCAGATTTCGCCAACCAGCTCCTCCAGCATATCCTCCATAGTAACAAGACCGATAACTCTGCCCGAGCGGGTCTGTACCAAAGCAAGAGGCTTGCGGAGCTTCTTCATATCTGCCAGAAGCTCGTCGATTTTGGTTTCGGGGGTGACAAAAATGGGGGTGTCAAGCAGGGTGCGAAGGTCGGGAGTGTGACCCTGCAGATAGCTTTCTAAATATTCTCTTATTCGCAGTATTCCTATGGTGTTGTCAAGGTCACCCTTGTAAACGGGAATACGGGAATAGGAGGAATTTTTAACTATGTTTAAAACCTCGTCATCGGGCAGGTCAATATCAATGCTTACGATATCCCTGCGGTCGGTCAGAATATCATTCACCGACACGTCGCCGAATTCAAAGGCGGAATAAAGCAGGCGGCTTTCATCCGAGTCGAGTGCGCCTTCCTCCTCCATATCCTCAATTATATCTATAACATCGTCCTCTGTAACAGTAGGCTCCTCTTCACCTGCAAACAGTTTGGTAACCAGACGGGATATCAGCCTGAATACCGCCGAAATGGGGGTGAGAATAATGTCAATAAAATTAAGTGAGCCTGCAACTTTAAGGGTGTACCCCTCTCCGAATTCCTTGGCCAGCGCCTTGGGAATCACCTCACCGAAGAGGATTACCGTAATGGTGACCACCAGGGTCATAACCGCTACGGGCACGCCCAGGTGCAAAGCCAGCAGGGTAGAGAAGGAGCTCAAAGCGATGTTGACAATGTTGTTTCCTACAAGTATGGTCGTAATAGACCTGTCAAAATTGTTCATAAGCTTCAGCGCGGTTTTTGCGGAGCGGACGTTGTTGTCTGCCATAGCCTTGATACGCATTTTGCTTACTGCAGATATCGTCGTTTCCGACGATGAAAAATAGGCGCTGAATAGCAGCAGCACCAGCAGGAAAATAATAGTACCTGCATTTTGTGAAAGTAAGGACCAAAGTCCTTCGGTGTTTTCTGTCTTTAAAAGATTAGCACTTAAAAGACATAATCGGTCTTCAGATGTCATACTTAAACTACACCCGTCGTCCATGATCAAAACCAACTCCTTTATAAATTTAATCAATGTAATAATAGCAGAAACCCCACTTTAAGTCAAGTATATTACAGGAAATCGAGGATGCATCTGGCTGAAATTCAATTATTTGGTTTACATAAAATTGTGAAATGTGACCATTTTGTATTGACACCCTCTGTCGATATTGGTATAATTATGGTGTATGAAAAAGTGAAGGGTAGCTATATGAAAATAATCAGAAAACACATTTCCATATTGCTTTGTTTCCTGCTGCTTATATCCTCCGTGGCTATAAACGGCTTGTTCGTTTTTGCCTCCGATGAACCCACCCATACGGGCGTGGTTGCCACCCAGACCGACCCCTTGCGTGTTCGCGAGGGTCCCGGGGGTACCTATAATATGCTGGGCCTTGTGGCAAAGGGGGCCACGGTAACCATTTACGGCGCCGCAGTAGACGGTACCGACGGATATAAATGGTATAAAATCGCCTACGGATCGGGCTTTGGTTACGTTAATTCTTATTATATAGGCAGCGTTAAGGAA
The DNA here is from genome assembly GCA_017623235.1 of Clostridia bacterium. Lineage (GTDB taxonomy): Bacteria > Bacillota > Clostridia > Oscillospirales > Acutalibacteraceae > SFWF01. Next base: position 7,987 of record JAGAPN010000061.1, read on the forward strand.
ATACCTAAATACGATTATAATGCCGATTTTGAAACCAATCTTACCGCCCAGGGCTTTCCCGAAAGCTATAAGGTGCTGCTCCGTCAGCTTCACGCCCAGCATCCAAACTGGATATTTACGGCAGATAACCTTTCTATGACCTGGGAAACTGCGGTAGCAAGCGAAAGCACCCTGGGAAAATCCCTTGTAGCAGGCAGTTCAAAGGCTTCCTGGAAATCTATGATGAAGTACGCTTACAACTGGGATACCGGCGAATACGCTGCTTTCGACTCGGGCGGTTGGGTAACTGCCGAACGCGAGGTTGTAGAGTATTATATGGAGCCTCGTAATTTCCTTAATGAAAATTACATTTATATGTTCCTGGACCAGACCTATAACCCCAACATCCAAAACAAAGAGGGCCTGCAAAAGATACTTAACGGCACCTTTATGGAGGGGGCCTTCCCCGAGGAAACCCACGCCACCTATGCCGACGTTATAATGGAGGCTGCCCAGCAGTCTGGTGTCAGCCCTTACGTGTTGGCCGCCAGTATTATTATCGAGCAGGGTGTGCAGGGCCAGGGCGGCAGTATTTCGGGTAACATCTCGGGATATGAAGGCTACTATAACTACTTTAATATCAGGGCCTACGCTTCGGGCGGATACGATGCCGTAACCTATGGTCTTATGTATGCCGCAGGCTCGGGCAGCCTGGGCCGTCCCTGGAACACCCGTGCCAAATCCATTATTGGCGGCGCCCAGCACTATGCAAACGGTTATGTAAAGAGGGGACAGGATACACTTTATTATAAAAAGTGGAACGTAATTACACCAACCTATTACATCAACCAGTATATGACCAACGTTCAGGGCGCTTATCTTGAAACCTCAAAGCTTAAGAACGCATATTCCACCGTTAATGCCGATGCACAGCTAACCTTTGCTATTCCTGTGTTTAAGGATATGCCGGAAAACAATACCACTGTGCTACCCACGTCTACAGGGGCAAATAACTATTATCTTACCGCCCTTTCGGTAGACGGAGCATCGGTGGCAAACTTTGATATCTACGTAAACGAGTACGAAATGATTGTACCCGCCAAAACCTCAAAGATAAACGTTGCCGCCTCGGCGCCGTCGGGAGCCTCGGTCAGCGGAACGGGTGAGGTAAAGCTAAATACCGGTATGAATAAGGTTAATGTTACCGTTACCGCCGCCTCGGGCAAAAAGGCTACCTATACTATATCGGTCTACAGGGAAGAGGGGGCAGCGGACGAGCCCCAGATTCCCGAGCCCACTATTGAGGGCAGTTATAATATCAGTACCTATGTCAGCGGAATTACTCCCGGTACTTCGGTGGCCGATTTTGTCACAAGGTTTAATGTTAAAAACGGCTCAGCCAAAATAATCAACTCAGCAGGTAGCGAGAAAACCTCGGGTAACGTAGCCACAGGAGATAGGGTTGTTGTCTATAACACCGCAGGCGAACAAAAACTGGCATATAACATCGTGATTTTCGGCGACGTTAACGGAGATGGGAAAATCGGTGTTGTAGACCTGGCAAGTGTTAGAAAGCATTTGCTGGAGGTAACCTCGCAAACAGGAGTATATTACACGGCTATGGATACCAACCATGACGGAAGAATCGGTGTTGTAGACTTGGCAAATGTAAGAAAACATCTGCTTGAAGTCATTCAAATTGTTCAGTAGGAGATAAGTATGAAAAAATCAGTTTTTAAAATTTTATCTATAATAATTTCCGCCGTGCTGCTGTTGTCGGTGTTCTCAATTAATACGTTTGCGGCAGCAACCTCCTCGGTTGCATTCAGCAGTAATGAAATTACTATAGGAGGAAATTTAACGGTAACCGTAAGATTTGCTTCGGATAAGACTATGTACGGCGTTCTGGCCAGCGTCGAATACAATCCTGACGTTCTGCAGTATACCTCGTCAGATGAAAGCACCCAGTTTTCCCGTGTGCCCGGCCTTGTAAAGATATCTCCCGAAAGCTCCGGTAAGTCAATATCTATGAGCCTTACCTTTAAGGCTATTGCCACCGGCTCCAGCACAATTGCGGTTAGAGATATAACCTGTGAGGATAACGGTGTAGAGGTACCTGTGGGTGAATGTTCGGCGGTTGTTAAGGTTAAAAATGCCAGCGCTTCGGCCTCCTCTAATGCTAATCTTAAATCTTTAAGCGTATCTCCCGGTACGCTGTCGCCCAAGTTTTCCAAGGACGTAACCTCTTACAGCGTTACTATTCCTAACGACAAGACAGAGTGTCTTGTGACCTATGCCCTTGCCGATTCCAAGGCTACCGCCAAGGTAGAGGGCAGCAAAACTATGAAGGTAGGCCTTAACAAGCGTACCGTCATAGTAACCGCAGAAAACGGCACAACCAAGTCCTACGTTATCAACATTACCCGTCTTGACGCTACAGGCACCGTTCCCGATACCCCCGCAGAGGACCCTGTAGACCAGAACAAGATAGAGGTTTTTGCCGACGGTGAAACAATGTATATTGAAGAGAATTTCTCCTCAGAGCTTGTGCCCGAAGGCTTTGTTACAGACGTATACAACTATAACGGCACAGAGGTGCCCTGCATTTCCGCAGGAGCAGTAAAGCTTTTCTATCTTATAATGCCCGACGGTACAGGCGCCGATTTCTATATGCTGCTGACCGACGGCACCTTCACCAAGCCCCAAAAGCTTAACGTAGGCGGTACGGATTACTATCTCTTCCCCCTGCCAGAGGGTGAAAAGCTCCCCGTAGGCTACAAGCAGATACAGCTGACTATCGGTGAACAGAGCGTTCTGGCATATCAAAGCGAGGATGCTGAGCTGTCTGATTTCGTTTTGGTTTACGCTATGGGTAAAAACGGTAATCCCGGCCTTTATCGCTATGATAATATAGACGGTACCATTCAGCGCATCCTCGGTATGGGCCTTGTTTTTGAAGAAGAGAAGCCTGTTGAAGAGGAAAAGGATGAAGATGTTCTCGCAATTATAAAGAGTCTTAATACCAACGGCATTATAGTTGCTGTGGCAATTTTAGCAGTATTCCTGCTGCTCATAGCCGCAATAATAGTTCTTATTATTAAAATAGCAACCGCCGGTAAGGAGCGCCGCAACAAGGAGGAAGAGCTTCCTGAGGAAGAGGAGGATTTCGTTCCCTTTGATTACGTAACGGTTGAAGACCGAGAAAAGGATGAATAAAAAAGGAGCCCCGATTTATATCGGGGCTCTTAATTTTATCCTTTAAGCGTTCTCATTGAGTTTACAATGGCAATTATAAGCACACCTACGTCGGCGAATACCGCCATCCATATATTTGCCAGGCCTATAAAGCTTAAAATCAGCATAGAGAACTTTATCACCAGGGAGAATATAATATTTTGCTTTGATATTACGAGAGCCTTGCGGGCGATTTTTGCCGCCTTTGAGATAAGGGTAAGATCATCGTTCATTATGACGATATCGGCCGCCTCAATGGCGGCATCACTTCCCAACGCTCCCATAGCGATTCCTACGTCGGCACGGGCCAGCACGGGGGCATCGTTAACTCCGTCACCCACAAAGGCTACACGACCCTGGGCAGAGGTGATAATATCCTCAATAGCTGCTACCTTATCCTGGGGCAGAAGCTCGGCCCTGCAGTCGGATATGCCAAGCTCCCGTGATATGGCGGTGGCGGCGTCCTTGCGGTCGCCCGTCAGCATAACGGTATGTGTAATTCCTGCTTGTTCCAGCGCAGAAATTGCCGCTCTGGCATTGGGCTTTACCCGGTCACTTATCACAAGATAACCTAAATACTTCCCATCGGCTACGTAAACAATAGTAGCAGGGGTATCAATGCTTTCGATATTATAGCCTGCCTCCAGCAAAAAGGCACGATTGCCGGCAAGCAGCGTGCGGTCACCGTCGGAAACCCTTACCCCCATACCTAAAACCGTTTCGTGGGTGCCAATGCTCGGAACTTCTCCACAAACAGCCTCCTTAATGGCCTGGGCAATAGGGTGGGATGAATGCTCTTCGCATATAGCCGCCGTTTTCAGCAGCAGGGAGGGCTCTATTCCCTCTGCGGGGCAAATGTCGGCTACCTTAAAATTGCCTTGGGTCAGGGTGCCTGTTTTGTCAAACACTACAGTATCCACTTCGGCCAGCATTTCCAGATAATTGCTGCCCTTTACCAGCACGCCGATTCTCGATGCGCCACCCAGTGCGCCGAAAAATGCCAAAGGCACAGATACGACAAGGGCGCAGGGGCAGGAGATTACTATAAGCATTACAGCCCTGAGAATCCAGGTTGACCACCCACCTATAAAAAGGGGAGGGAGTATTGCCGTCAGCAGAGCCGCAATAACCACGCAGGGAGTGTAGTATTTTGCAAAGCGGGTTACAAACTTCTCGGTTTGTGTTTTAAGGGTTGAGGCGTTTTCGGCCAGCTCCAGTATTTTGGATACTGTAGATTCGTCGAATTCCTTCGTGACTCTTATTCTTAAGGGAGAGGTCAGGTTTATACTGCCGCTGATAATGCTGTCCCCCGAGGTTACGTCCCTGGGAACCGATTCTCCCGTAAGGGAGGAGGTGTCGATACTGCTTCGACCGCTTATTATAATACCGTCAAGGGGAATTTTTTCGCCGGGCTCCACCACAATAACGTCGTCTATCATTACATCGTAGGGGTCAACGACCTGGGTGACACCGTCCTTTTCTACCGTGGCACAATCGGGCCTTATGTCCATAAGCTGGGCAATAGACCTTCGGGATTTACCAACGGCAATGGCCTGAAACAGCTCGCCTACCTGGTAAAACAGCAGGATAAAGGTGCCTTCGGCCTGTTCTCCAAGCAGAAAGGCACAGATGCTGCCTATGGCCATAAGGAAATTCTCGTCGAGAATATGACCGTGTACAACACCGTTAACGGCGTTTATCAGAACGTCGTATCCCACTATTACCGCCGCCGCTATAAAGAAGAAAACTGCGGTAAAATCGGTTAGGGGAAAAAGACCCAGTATAAAGCCTGCCACCAGCAGGGTAGCGGCGCAAATGATTCTTATAAGTATATAGTGCTGTCTTTTGTTCATAGCTTTATCGTATTATTTTGCAGGCTCTGTTAACACCCGAAACCGCTTTTTGTGCGGCATCCATTATTTCCTCAAACCTTGCGTCATCGGCGTCAATGGTAAGTCGGGCCAGCATAAAGCTTACCGTTGCGTGCTTTACGCCCTCTATTTTATTAATAGATTCCTCCATTTTCGCAGCGCAATGAGCGCAGTCCAGGTTATCCAGCTTAAAATTTCTTTTCATAATAATCACCATATCCTTTCCGGACACAAGGTGCTATGAATAATCACGGATACGGTGATTATTATAACGTATGTGCCACGGTTGCCACTTTGTTGGCGAGTGGCACGCGCCCTATATTTTTTAGCGTGATTTTTCACGCTAATTATCCCTATTCTGTTATATGCTCGAGCCCTTGGCCCAGAATTTTAAATACGTGGTCATCGCTTAGGGAGTAAAATATGGTTTTTCCCTCTCTGCGGAATTTAACCAGCTTATTTTGCCGTAGCACCTTGAGCTGATGGGATATGGCGCTTTGGGTCATATTGAGCAGCTCGGCTATACCGCAAACGCACATCTCATTCTCATAAAGAGCAAAAAGAATTTTTATCCTGGTGGAGTCGCCAAACACCTTGTAAAGCTCGGCCAGGTCGTAAAGCAGCTCCTCCTTTGGCATAAGACCGCGGGTAAGCTGTACGGTTTCTTCGTGTCCATGATGACTGTGAATGGCTTTTGTCATTTTATCACCTCAATATATGAACAATCATTCATATATTAATTATAACATTATATTTTTTCTTGTCAATAAAAATGTTGAAAAGGGCAGGAGAATTTGTTATACTGACAAGGTGGGAAAACTACGACAATCTTCTGAAATCGAGGCGTTATGTTTGAGTAAAAAGATTATTATTTCAGATATAGACGGTACCCTGGTGATAAATGATGGCGTTACCGTGTTAGATTCTACTATAGAGCAATTTGACAGGCTCAGAAGAGAAGGGCACTCTATTGTGCTGGCCTCAGGAAGGCCTGATTTCGGACTTAAGCATATCTCATCCCCCCTGGGCTTTGATACCCACGGAGGCTATATCATCAGCTTTAACGGTTGCCGCATAACAGAGGTTAAAAGCGGAAAGCTGCTTTACGGCGCCTATCTTGAGGAGGGCCTGCTGAGCGAGGTGCAGCAATTTGCCAAGGCTCAGGGTATAGGCATCGTAACCTATGGTGACGACTGTATAATAAGGGGTTGTGAGGAAAATGAGTTTATGACCCTTGAACGCACCGGTTGCCGTTGCCCCTCGGTGCTTTGTGAAGATTTTTCAAGGCTGGGACGTGTACATAAGACCATTGTTTCCTGCGAGAGTGAAAGAGCTGCCGAGTTAGAGCCCTTGATGCAGAAGCTTTTCGGTGACAGAGCCTCGGTCTACCGCTCTGACCCGCATTTTGTAGAAGTGGTGCCAATGGGTGTAAACAAGGCTACTGCTATAGCCCGACTGGTAGAAATACTTGGTGTAAGCAGGGAAGATACAATCTGTTTTGGCGACAGCTACAACGATATCGAAATGATAGAATACGCAGGTATAGGTATTGCTATGGGTAATTCCTGCCAGCCTCTTAAGGATGTGGCGGACTATGTTACTAAATTTCACACTCATCATGGTATTGCCTATGCTATTGAAAACTTTTTAAAGATATAAAAAAACGCAGGCTTTGATGCCTGCGTTTTACTGTATTTATCTGTTGTTTATAAGCTTGGTAAGTTCTACGGGGTCAACGATCTTACCGTCCTTGTATACACGCATATTGCCCGAAGCGATTTCGTCAATGAGCATAACCTCATTATTATTGAAGCCAAACTCAAACTTAATATCCCACAGGTCAAGGCCTATAGACTTAAGGTCGTCGGCAACAATTTTGGTAATAGCCAGGGTTTGAGCCTTCATGCTTTCAAACATTTCAGGGCTCATAATACCGAGAGCGGCAAGACCTTCACCGGTAACCAGGGGATCGCCCAGAGCATCATTTTTGAAGGTGCATTCAACGTAACCGCCTTCAAGAGGGGTTCCGTCCTTTATATATTCGCCGTATCTACGGATAAAGCTTCCGGTTGCAACCAGGCGGCAGATAACCTCAAGACCGTGGCCGAAAACAGTAGCGGGCAGAACCTCCATGGTAGCCTCGTCTACGTTTGCAGAAACGTAATGGGTTTTGATACCTGCTTTCTTGAGAAGCTCAAAATAATGAACGGAGGAGATAAGGTTGGCCTTGCCTATACCTTCAATGGTAAGACCTACAGAGTTTTCGCCCGGGTCGAAAACGCCGTCTTTACCGGTGCAGTCGTCCTTAAATTTAAGCATTACGTTGCCGTTGTCGAGAGAGTAAACGTCTTTGGTTTTGCCTTCATAGATTTTTTTCATATACAGCACTCCTTCAGAACTATAAAATTACGAAAGTATTATACTACAAACCTTGTTCTATGAACAGTATTTTTTTTGCGGTATATTAAATTTCTCTTATATTCATAAAAAATCATCTGTGACAATAACAGATTTATGAAAAATTACAACAGAGGTTTATACGTAGCCTACAACCTCAACCACACCGCTGGAATGGTAAAGGGAGGGGGTGACCAGAAGGGAAAAGCCACTGCCGGCAGGACAGGTCCACTCTACCATGCTTTTTCTGGGTACCGCGCAGGATGCCAGTAACATCATAATGGCGCCGCCGTGCATAATTACTGCGGCGTGCTCAGCACCTGAGGCCATCATATCACGAACGATTTCGTTAAGACCTACGCAAAGTCTTTTTGCAAATTCGGTGTTGTCCTCACCGCCGGGAGCAGCAGATATTCTGCCTGCGGCCCAGTCGGCATAAGCGGGATTAGCCTCCAGCTCGTTTGCGGTTTTTCCTTCAAACTCGCCGAAATCTATCTCTCGCAGTTTATCCACAAGTTGAATATCCTTTGCGGGGTAGAGTATGTTAGCCGTCTGCCTGCAACGAAGCATAGGGCTGGAGTAAACCTTATCTACCTTGGGGTAATCCATCTCGCTTTTCAGTTGTTTGAGTTGGGCAACGCCTGCCCCCGTAAGAGGCAGGTCGGTAACGCCTATATACTGTTGCTTTAAATTGCCGTCGGTCAGGCCGTGGCGTATAAGGTGAATTTTGAATGTTTTCATATTAGTTCTCCAATAACAGAGTTTGATACCAGCATACCCTCGTCGGTAAGGGAAATATGTCTATCGTCGCAAATGCAAAGTCCCTGCTGTTCAAAAAATTTGGCTTTATTTATGAGGGAGCTATCGGGCGCGCAGCCGAAGCGGGCCTTGTACTCTTCGAAAACCAGCCCCCTGGACAGTCTTAGGGCCAGCATAATGAATTCCTGCTCATCGCCGCCTTCTCCGTCGCTGACGGGGGTGCTACCCTTAATAAAGTTAGAAAGGTCAGCAGGGTAATAGAACCGTTTTCCCTCAAAAAACGAGTGGGCGGCAGGGCCTATGCCAATATAATCCTCCAGTAGCCAGTAGCGGTTGTTGTGGCGGCTTTCAAAGCCAGGTTTTGCAAAATTTGATATTTCATAGTGGCCGTATCCCGCATCCTTAAAGGCGGTACACATCTGAAGATATTGGTCGGCCACAGCATCGTCGTCGGGGAGAGATATATTATCCCGATAAAAAGGTGTGCCCTCTTCAACCTTGAGAATATAGGCCGAAATATGCTGTGTGCCCAGGGAAAGTATGCCGTCAATGCTGACCTGAAGGCTATCTCGGTTGCTGTGGGGCAGGCCAATCATAATATCAGCCGAAATATTATTTATTCCACAGAACCTGGCAACCTCTACGGTTTTTACGGCATACTTAAAGCTGTGCCTACGGCCGAGAAGCTTCAGCTCCTCATCCTTTGCCGACTGTACTCCTATGGATATGCGATTTATCCCAAGACTTGCCGCCGCCTTAAGAAGGGGCAGGGTGTCGTCACCGGGATTTATTTCCAGGGTAATTTCGGCATTAGGCAAAAGGTTAAAATTATCCCTTACGGCTGAAAGTATAAGCTCAAGCTCTTTTGCTGTCAGCAGGGAAGGGGTGCCACCGCCTATATAAAGAGTATTAATGGGGCGGGCTGTCTGCCCGCCCCATCTTTTCAGCTCTTCGGTAATTCTTTTTACATAACGTCCTTTAATATCTCCCGAGGGTAATACTGAATAAAAACTGCAGTAGTTGCATTTTTTTACACAAAAGGGGATATGTATGTAAATTCCAAGACTATTAGTCAAGAATTTCTCCTATGCAGCTGCCGGGAATGCCTGCGGCATTAGCCTCGTCGGTATCAAGATGCATAGCCAGAGCGTAGCTGTCGGATACACGAGCAACTACGTCACCGAAAATAAGGGCTCTGCCCTCGGTGGGAATCTTAACGGAAACAATCTGGCTGTCGGTAATACCATACTTTTCGGCATCGGCGGTGGTCATATGGATGTGACGCTTAGCAGCAATAACGCCCTCGGTAAGCTCAACCTCGCCTGCGGGGCCGATAAGCTTGCAGGCACCGCTGCCTGCAATATCTCCCGATTCGCGGATAGGAGCCTTAACACCGATAGAACGGGCATCGGTAAGAGAAACCTCAATCTGGGTAGCCTTGCGGCAGGGACCCAAAATAGAAACACCTGCAAGCTCCTTCTTGGGGCCTACAACGGTAACACGCTCTTCACAGGCGTACTGACCGGGCTGAGAGAGATTCTTTTTAGGGGTAAGCTTGTAGCCCTTGCCGAAGAGAATTTCAAGATGCTCTTCAGAAACGTGAACGTGACGGGCGGAAATTTCAACTAATACTTCGTTTGCCATTTTTATAACTCCTTTTAAGGTTAAAAATATTACCTTTTAATTGTACACAATATTAATCCGATTTTCAAGTACCAAAAAAGAAAAACGGACGGTAAAACCGTCCGTTTAAATCTTAATTAAGCCTCAGAGATAGCTTCAACAGGGCAGCCTGCTGCACAAGCGCCGCAATCAATGCACTTATCAGCGTCGATCTCGTACTGAGTAGCGCCTTCAGAGATAGCCTCAACGGGGCAGCCTGCTGCACAAGCGCCACAGCTGATGCATGCGTCGGAAATTTTGTATGCCATTTAAATACACCTCCTTGTGTCTGCATCTATTTTAACACATTTTTATAAAAATGCAAGATGTTTTTATGTTGGGGAGATATTATCCCTCGTTCTCGTTTGCGGGCTTGGCCTTGGGCTTCTTGTTTTTGCCCTTGCTGAGCATCTCAACCTCGCTGCGGTGAATTTTTATGGGGGCGGCGTCCTCACCGATTCTAACGTAAAGGGTGCCGGTCAGCGGATTTTCATCAACAACGGTACCGTTGCCCGAAGGTGTCTTAACATAGGAACCCACAGGCGGGGTAATGGAGTTAAGATACTCGTATGCATCCTGCTCGTATTTAAGACAGCACATAAGTCTGCCGCAGCTGCCTGAAATTTTGGTGGGATTGAGTGATAAACCCTGTTCCTTAGCCATCTTAATGGAAACGGGCTGAAAATCATCGAGAAAACGGGCGCAGCAGAAGGGCTGACCGCAGATTCCAAGTCCTCCCAGCATCTTGGCCTCATCACGAACACCTATCTGACGAAGCTCAATGCGGGTGTGAAAGCTGGAGGCAAGGTCCTTTACCAGGTCACGGAAATCCACACGACCCTCGCTGGTGAAATAGAAAAGGATTTTACTGCCGTCAAAGGCATATTCCACATCTACAAGCTTCATATCCAGCTTGTGCTCAAGCACCTTGCTTTCGCAAAGGCTAAAGGCCTCCTGGGCCTTCTTGCGGTTTTCTTCCATTTTTCTTTTGTCTATATCGTCGGCCAGACGAAGCACCTTTTTAAGGGGCTTTACAATCTTCATATCGTCCACAGCCTTTACAGCCTCGCAGACGGTAGCGCATTCAATGCCTCTGGCGGTTTCTACTACCACAAGGTCACCGACGTCGGCCTTTATTCCCGACGGGTCAAAGTAGTAGGCTCTTCCGTCGGCCTTAAATTTAACAGATAAAACTTCTGTCATAGCTCCTCCTATTTTTTGTTTCTTACGGCCGTAAGCTTTGAGGTTAGAGCCGTAAAATATAGTCCAAGATTTATATTTGTGGCCAGCAGAGCCTCAAACCCGTTTACCGCGTCAAGCATAGCGATGTATTCTCTTGCGGTTTGCGGGTAGGCCATACTGTCCTTTATTTTACCGTGCAACAGCTCCTTAAGGGCAACAGTAAATTTGTCAACCTCGGGGCGATTAGATTCCAGGGCGGCCGTCAGCAGCATAGCATTAAGCAATTCTCCCTTGGTAATAGCGGCAAAATAGTCGCGGGCAAGCTCTGCCCCTGTGCCGGAATTTTTACCGCCCAGCAGCTCCAGCGCCTTGCCGACGTTACCCGACTCGCTGCCCAGTGCAGCCAGGGCTTCGTCACGGCTATAGCCTCTGTCGCAAAGCTCCTTTACCGCCTCGCCTGTGGCAGGGGGAAAGAGAGAAAGCACCGTACAGCGGGAAACCACCGTATCCAGCAGTCTTTCTGCGGCCACCGTCAGCAGAATAAAAATCACCTTTCCCGGAGGCTCCTCCAAAACCTTTAAAATGGAGTTCTGGGCGTGAGCATTCATAGTTTCGGCCTGCTCAATAATAAAGGCCCTTGTCTCCGAGGTGTGGGGTGAGTGATATGCCGTAGTGCGAAGCTCTCTGATCTGGTCAACAGAAATGTTCTTCTTTTTTTCGGCAGGGGCCACCCATTCTATATCGGGGTGGGTGCCTATATCTGCCAGGTGACAGCTGCGACAACTGCCGCAGGGTCTGTTTTCACCCTCGCATACAGCAGCCTTTGCGATATATTTGGCCAGAGTGTGCCGTCCCGTTCCGGGGTCACCCTCTATTATTATGGCGTGGGGCATACGGTGGGCAGAAATAAACTGTTCCACCGCCTCTTTTACACGGGCGTTTCCTTTAAGGGGAAATATCATAGCACAAAACCAACTTTTTTCATAGCCTTCGAAAGGGTCTTGCGGGCTACGTATTCGGCCTTTTGAGCGCCGTTTCTGTATAGCTCCTCCAGAGCAGCCTTATCCTTGATAATGGCCTCATAACGCTCTCTGATGGGGCGAAGCTCTTCAACTACAGCCTCTCCTACGGCAAGCTTAAAGTCGCCGTAGCCCTTGCCTTCAAATTCGGCGGTTATCTGTTCGGCGGTCTTGCCCGTTACGGCAGAATATATGCCGATAAGGTTGTTTATACCGTGCTTTTCTTCACCGATGCAGACCCTGGCCTCACTATCGGTAACGGCACGCTTGAACTTTCTCATAATGTCATCGGGATTATCGAGAATAGCCACCCAGGAATTAAGATTTTCATCCGACTTTGACATCTTTTTGGTGGGATCCTGCAGGGACATAACCCTGGCGCCGATTTTAGGAATATAGGGGTCGGGTATGGTGAATACATCACCGTAAATGCCGTTAAAGCGCTCGGCAATATCACGGGCAATCTCCAGATGCTGCTTCTGGTCTGCGCCGACAGGCACAAAATCGGGCTTATAAAGCAAAATATCTGCCGCCATAAGCACGGGGTAGGAAAAAAGACCTACGTTTACGTTGTCGGCGTGCTTGGCAGATTTGTCCTTAAACTGTGTCATACGGGACATTTCGCCAAACTGGGTGTAGCAGGAAAGCAGCCAGGCAAGCTGACTGTGAGCGGCTACGTGTGACTGTATAAACAGGGTGGACTTTTCGGGGTCCAGCCCTAAGGCCAGCATAAGAGCATAGGTCGAATATATTTGCTGACGGAGCTTTGCGGGCTCCTGACGAACGGTTATAGCGTGAAGATCTGCCACCGCAAAGGTGCAGTCAAATTCTTCCTGCATATTCAGCCAATTTTTAAGGGCGCCCAAATAGTTGCCCAAGGTCAGCATTCCGCTGGGCTGAATACAGCTTAAAACCTTCTTTTTTGCTTCCATTTCCATATCTGATACCTCAAGGTAAAATTTTAACAGATATATTATACTACAAGTGGGCCGTTACGGCAAGTAAAATATATTTTTTTATTTACAAGGAAAAGAGGTGGATGTATAATGCTTGTGGAGTGTGATTTTATGAAAAATAACAACATTAAAAAGATAGCCTTGTCAGGACTTTTGGCTGCAGTAATTACGGTTATTACATATTTTCCTATGCCTGTTCCCATTGCCCACGGCTACGTGAATCTTGGGGATTGCTTCGTATTGCTGGCAGGCATAATTTTAGGGCCTGTTTACGGTTTTGCGGCGGCAGGCGTGGGCTCTGCCCTGGCCGATGTCTTTGCAGGCTTTGCGGCCTATGCTCCTGCGACCTTTATTATTAAGGGAATTATGGCATTGGCGGTATATTACGTATCGGGCCGTCGCAAATCCTCGGGTCATTCCTTCCGAATTGTACTGTCTGCTGTTATAGCCGAGCTGATTATGATGGGGGGATATTTTCTGTTTGAGCTGGTCTTATACGGAGCAGGTGCCTTTGCATCCTTGGCAGGCAACGGCTTTCAGGGCTTTTGTTGCGCTCTGGGCGGTAGTATTCTTATGCTTGCCGGTTCAAAAAATTCTGTTTTGGCTGAAAAGCTGGGAATTCGATAAAAAATCTCACCGCTGTATCTTTTAGGGATATATGCGGTGATTTTTTGTTGTATTATCTAATGAAGTTTGTTATAATAAAGTAAATTATGTCTAAAGGAGTCTTAAAATGGCTAAAGTAACTCTGCTCGCACATACCCCAAATCCCGAGGCTACAGTGGCTGCCGCCGCCAAGCTTTGTTATTCTCCCGCCACTATTGAAAGCATACAGGAGGGCCTTACCCCCGAAAAAACGGCCTCCTTTGTTGAAATGCTTTCTGAAATCGGTCACGAAAGTCCTATTGAGCACGTGTCCTTTACCTTCGGCGTAGAGGGTATTTCCCGCGCTTGCTCACATCAGTTGGTCCGCCATAGAATAGCTTCCTATTCTCAGAAAAGCCAGCGCTACGTTAATGAGGATAGCTTTGAATATATCATTCCTCCCGAGGTAGAGGCAATACCCGAGGCAAAGGAGGAGTTTATACGCCAGATGGAGGCTATTGATAAGGGTTATAAACAGCTGGCCGACCTTCTTACTCAAAAGCATACCGAGGCCTTTATGGCAGAAGGCCTTGATGAAAAAACCGCACTTTCGAAGGCAAAGAAAAAGGCTATTGAGGATGCTCGTTTCCTCCTGCCCAACGCCTGCGAAACCAAGATTGTGGTCACCATGAACGCCAGAAGTCTTATGAACTTTTTCCGCCACCGCTGCTGTAATCGTGCCCAGTGGGAGATAAAGGAGGTAGCCGACCAGATGTTGGCCCTTGTTAAGGAAGTTGCTCCCAACCTCTTTAAGAATGCGGGTCCCTCCTGTATAGCGGGCGGCTGTCCCGAAGGTAAAATGACCTGCGGCAAGATAAAACAGGTAAGAGAATTTTATAAGGAAATGAAATGATTATGGGAAAACTTATAGTTATAGAAGGCCTGGACGGAAGCGGAAAATCCACTCAGCTTGAGCTTTTGCCGCAGGGCCTTGAAAAGCTTGGCATTAATTGTCGCACCGTTTCCTTCCCCAATTACGGTGATGACTCCTCGGCGCTGGTGCGTATGTACCTGGCAGGACAATTCGGTTCAAAGCCCGACGATGTAAATGCCTTTGCGGCCTCCTGTTTTTACGCCTGCGACCGTTACGCCTCCTTTAAAAAGGATTGGGGCGAGTATTACGGCGAGGGTGGAGTAATCGTTTCGGGCAGATACACCACCTCAAATGCGGTGCATCAATGCTCAAAGTTGCCCGAAGAGGAGTGGGAAAGCTTTCTTTCCTGGCTTTACGATTTTGAATACGTAAAGCTTGGTATTCCCAAGCCCGATAAGGTGATTTTCCTGGATATGCCGGTAGAGGTTTCTCAAAAGCTGCTGGACGGTCGCTACAGTGAGGGCGGTGGCAGTAAGGATATTCACGAAAAGGACGTGGCTTATCTTAAAAAGTGCAGAGATGCCGCTTACTTTACTGCGGATTATTCGGGCTGGACTAAAATTTCCTGCGCCAAGGATGGCGAGCCCCGCAGCATTTCCGATATAGCAGAGGACGTTTTAAAGGCAGTAACCGAAATTTTATAATATTTAGGAGAAATTATGGTATACGTATTTCTTGCAGACGGCTTTGAAGAAGCCGAGGCCCTCGTTACGGTGGACATCCTGCGAAGAGCAGGCATAAAGGTCACCCTGGTGGGCGTAAACAAAAGAGAGGTTGTAGGTTCCCACGGAATTAAAATAATGGCCGATATAAAAACAGGTGAATATGCCCCTATTGATTTAGAGGGTGTTATTCTGCCGGGCGGTATGCCGGGCACCACCAATCTTATGGCCAACAAAACCGTATGCGGCGCCGCCAAATCCGCCTTTGCGGCAGGTAAGCTTACTGCCGCTATTTGCGCCGCCCCCTCGGTGCTGGGTCATCTGGGAATTTTGAAGGGTAAAAGGGCAACCTGTTATCCCGGCTTTGAGGATGAGCTACTGGGCGCCAAGGTTATAAAGGCCCCTGCTGTGGTTGACGGTAACGTTATTACCGCAAAGGGCGCAGGCGCTGTTTTTGAGTTTGGTTTTGCCATTGTAGATTTTCTTACGGGGTCCGATAAGGTTTCTAAAGAGCTTAGGGAGTCTATGCAATGCGGCCGATAGATATCAGAAAGTATAAGCAGGAGCTTCGCCTCAGGTGCCGCGCCACCCGTGAGGGTATGGATAAGGAGCAAAAAGCCGTTCTTGATTCGGCGGTGGCAGAAAATGTCCGCCGTCTTAAGGAATACCGCCCTGCAAAAACCATTCTTATCTACGTATCCACCCCCATTGAGGTAGATACAAAAAGAATAATAGAAAACGCCTGGGCCGACGGCAAAAGGGTAGCGGTGCCACGCTGTATACCCGATTCCAGGGATATGGAGTTTCATTATATCGACTCCTTCGACTGTCTTTCCCCCGGTACCTTCTCGGTGCCCGAGCCCCCTGCCGATTCCCCGATAGTTACCGATTTTTCGGGCTGCCTTATGATAGTGCCGGGTATGCAGTTTGATATGAACGGCTACCGTATCGGCTACGGAAAGGGATATTACGACCGCTATATGGTAAGATTTACCGGTCGTGCTGCAGGAATATGCTACTCTGCCGAGCTTAAGCCCTTTATGTATCACGGCAGGTATGACCGTCCTGTGGATATTGTCGTTACAGATAAGAAAATTAAAACCTGCAGAGCATAGGAGTTTCAAATGAGCAAGAAAAAGAAGATTCTTATAATAGTTTTGTCGGTAATTTTGGCCGTTACCGCCGCCATTGGTGTGGTAGCAGGTATGGCATACGCCGATTTTACGGGCGCCTCCCGTAAGGGAGAAACCGTTCGGGTTATAATAGACCAGGGCTCGCCGGTATCGGTTATTGCACAGCGCCTTGAGGAGGCGGGAGCAGTAGATTCTGCCCTGCTCTTCAGGGTTTACGCCAAGCTTTCAAAAACCGAAACCCAGTATAAATACGGTGTTTACGAGTTCAAGGATAATATCGGATTTGAGGCTATTGCCCAGCGGCTTATAACCCAGGGCGCCAAGGCGGAAACCGTCAGTGTCACCATCCCCGAGGGTACCACCATAAAGGATTACACCAAAAACGTTAATAATAAGGACGTTACCATAATGGGTATTGGTACTCTGCTTTCTTCTGCAGGTGTTTGTCAGGCAGAGGATTTTTATGCCGCCTTGGATGAGGTTGAGCTTGATACAGAGCTGCTCCGCAGCATCGACACCGAAAACACTTATTATCCTCTGGAGGGCTATCTCTTTGCCGATACCTATCAGTTTTATTTCTGCGGCTGTAAGGCCTGCGCAGGGGACAAGGGCAAGGATAAGGAATGTGTTTCTAAGGATTGCGCCAATAAGGCCGTTGCCCGTATGATACAGCGTACCGAAGAGGTTATTACCGATGAAATGATAGCCAACGCCAAAAAAATGGGCTATTCCATTAACGAAATGCTTGCCCTGGCCTCTATTATTCAGATGGAGTCGGGTATTGATACAAAGGAAATGCCAAACGTTTCCGCCGTATTCCATAACCGCCTTAACGACCCTGCCCATTTTGGACATTTAGGCTCGTCACCCACCATTTACTACGATAAGAGTATGAAGGGCGACGGTCGTTACGATACCCAGAACAAGGCTATAGGCCTTCCCCCGGGACCTATCTGTTCCTCGGGTGCCTCCGCTATCGAGGCGGCTTTCCTGCCAACGGAAAATTTCGGTTATACATACTTTGTAACCGATAAGGACGGCAAGTTCTATTATAATAAAAATGAAGCCGGCCATCAGGCCACTATTAAGCAACTACAAAACGCAGGTAAATGGATATATGAATACTATTGATAAAATAATTCTGCCCGAGCTGCTTTGTCCCGCAGGTGACCTTACCCGCCTTAAAACGGCGGTAGATTACGGTGCCGATGCGGTCTACATTGCAGGGGAGGAGTTTGGTATGCGTACTGCCGCCTCCAACTTTGGTGAGGCCGATATGCGGGAGGGCATAAAATATGCCCATAACAGGGGCGTTAAGGTGCATATTGCCTGTAACGTTCTGCCTCATAATGACGAGGTAGCAAGAATACCTGCATTTTTGGAGCTTTGCCAGGATGCAGGGGCAGATGCGGTAATAGCCGCCGACCTCGGCACCATTGGTATGGTGAAAAAATATGCCCCTAAATGTGAACTTCACGTATCGGTGCAGTCGGGTATAGTAAATTACGAAACGGCCAACGCATTTTATAATATGGGCGCCGCCCGTGTTGTTACCGCCCGCGAGCTTTCTCTGGCTGAAATTGCCGAAATCAAGGCCAAAACCCCCAAGGAGCTTACCCTTGAGTGCTTTACCCACGGCGCTATGTGTGTTTCCTTTTCGGCCCGCTGTCTGCTGTCCTCTTATATGACGGGTAGGGATGCCAACAGGGGAGATTGCGCCCAGCCCTGCCGCTGGTCCTATTCCCTGGTGGAAACCAACCGTGAGGGCCAGCATTTTGATATTACCGAAACCGATAAGGGCACCTATATCCTTAACGCTAACGATTTGTGTATGGCTCAGCATTTAAAGGAGATGTATGAGGCGGGTATAGGCAGTCTGAAAATCGAGGGCAGGGCAAAATCCCAGTATTACGTGGCGGTTACCGCCAACGCCTACCGTGGTGCTTTAGACAGCCTTAAAGAGTCCTACGATAATTGGCAGTTACCCGATTGGGTCACCGAGGAGCTTAATAAAATCAGCCACAGAAACTATTCTACAGGCTTTTATTTCGGTCCTCCCCACAACTGCCAGACCTATTCTCACGCAGGCTATGTCAGAGATTATGCCGTTGCCGCAACGGTGGACGGTTACGAGGATGGCTGTATTATAGCCACCCTTAAAAACAAGTTCTATAAGGGCCAGACCTTGGATTGTCTTGAGCCTCAGCAGCCTCCCTTTGAGGTTACCGCTGCTGAACTTTTTGACGGCGAGGGTAATCCGATAGACTCTGCTCCGCATCCTATGATGACCGTCAAAATACCATATCACCGTCCCATAAAAACAGGGGCAATGCTTCGTATGAAATGTGATTAAATAATACCTTCCGTGTTAACAATAATGCGGGAGGTGTTTTTTATGTCAAGCTTTTATAAACGTGTGGCAGTCTGCTATCTTTTGGTGGTGGTGCTGCTTTTTGTATGTGTTGCAAGGGTGGCGGTTGTGGCCACTACGCCAAAGTACTCCCAGGCCGCCGAAAGCGAGCGTAGTCGCAAAATCACCTTCGGATACCGCAGAGGCACCATCTTTGATTGCAATATGGAAAGACTTACAAATGACCGCACTAAAACTATGGCGGTGATTTTTAACACCCCACAAGCTGTAGCCGCCTTGTATAATTATTTTCCTGTCGACGAAATCCCACTTATTACCGAGGAAATAAGGAAGAACGGTTTTGCCCTGCGGGAGCTGTCACGTTCAGTGGGTACAGAGGGTATTTATTGCTTTGAGGTTACGGTAAATCTGGATGACCACACCCTGGCAAAGCATCTGATAGGCTATACCGACGATGAGAATAAGGGGGTCTGCGGTCTGCAGCTGGCCTATAACGATATTCTTTACAGCGATAAAACCTCCTCGGTTACCTTTACGGTAGACGGAAGAGGTCAGCTTCTTGAAGGAGAGGCCCCCAAGACCGATTCAGGCTATTCGGTAGAAAATAGTGGAATTATGCTGACCCTGGATAAGGATGTTCAGCGAATAGCCGAACAAAAGGCCCTGGGTATAAGTAGGGGAGCCATAGTTATAACCGAGGTTAAAAGCGGTAAGATACGGGCTATGGTCAGTCGACCCGATTTTTTACTTTCCAACCTGGGGGAGGCTCTTGGCGACCCCGATTTACCCCTTTTTAACCGAGCCCTTTCCACCTATAACGTAGGCTCGGTCTTTAAGCCCTGCGTGGCGGCGGCAGGCATAGAGGCAGGAGTTGCGCAGCAAACCGACTGTCTTGGCTATACCAACGTAGACGGACTTAGCTTTGCCTGCCACAAAACCTCGGGCCACGGACTTTTAGGCCTGTCTGATGCCCTTAAATTTTCCTGCAACTCGTATTTTTACACCTACGTTCAGGCGGTGGGAGGTGGCAGGGTCCTCGATATGGCCAGAAAGGCAGGCTTTGAAGGGGCAATCTCCCTGGCCGAGGGTATCGTCTGCGGCAAGGGAAACCTTGGTGATGAGCAAACCCTGCTGTCATCCAAGCGTGCCCTTGCCAATTTAAGTATAGGCCAGGGCTCTATGCTGTTATCTCCCGTTGCCCTTACAAATCTTTATATGGCTATCGCAGGGGACGGCAGTTATCGCACTCCAACCCTTATTGAGGGCAGGGTAAAGGGCGGAAAACTGGCCGAAGCCGAGCCTGCCGCCGCACGGGTGGATGTAATGAGCAAATATACCGCAGATATGCTTAAAACAATGCTTTCTACCGTTCTGGAGGATGAGGGTACAGGCCATAGCGGACGCCCTACACTTACCACCGCCGCAGGCAAAACGGGAACTGCCCAGACAGGTATTGTAAAGGACGGGAAAAAGGTGACCAACTCCTGGTTTTGCGGTTTTTTTCCTCTGGAGGACCCGAAATATGCCGTAACGGTATTGTCCGAGAATTCCTCTTCGGGCTGTGGTAAGGTCTTCGCCGATATTGCCGACGCTATCACCCTGCTTGAAATGAAACCGTCGGAATGATATAATAAAGGTATCCTATATAAAAGAGGAGCCGTTTATGAAAACACCAAACCTTGAAATAGAAAGAAAATTTTTGATAGAAATGCCCGATGAAAGTTTTTTATCGGGCGTTGAAGGCTGTCGCAGGGTAGAAATAACTCAGGTTTATACCACCGACCATATCCGTCTGCGCCGTTGGGCGGAGGCGGGTCGTGTGACATACATAAAAACCATTAAGAAGCATATTACCGATATGACCCGAATCGAGATAGAAAACGAAATAGAAAAAGCAGAGTATGAGACCCTGCTTAAAACGGCTGACCCAAGGCTTTCCCCCGTCAGCAAGACCCGCTATATTATTCCTTTCGGCGGCAACCTGCTGGAGATTGACCTTTTTCCCTTCTGGAAGGGACAAGCCTATCTGGAAATAGAACTGGAGGGGGAGGATGATAAATTCACCCTGCCCGATTATATAAAGGTAATAAAAGAGGTTACCGAGGATAAGCGTTACCGCAACTATGCATTAGCCCAAAAAATTCCCGAAGAGGAAGAATTTTAGAAATTTTTGAAACCTTTTGGCCCTTTAAATTGTTTTATTAGTGAAGGAGGGTGAGAGATGTGAAGGTAAAATTACCCGACGGCCTCACGGTAGACTCGATTTTCGATAAGTATTGCAATACGGTATACCGCCTGGCCTTTGCACGCACAAAAAATACATACGATGCAGATGATATTTTACAAACGGTGTTTGTAAAGCTTTGCGGAACCGATACGCAGTTCCGTGATGAAGAGCATATAAAGGCCTGGCTTATAAGGGTAACGGTAAACACCTCTAAAAACCTGCTGACCTCGGCCTGGATGCGCCTTACCGACGGTATGGACGATAACCTTTCCACCGAAATGCAGGAGAAGAGCGAGGTTTATTATGCCGTTATGAAGCTGCCCACAAAATATCGCACGGTAGTGCATCTGCATTATTATGAAGGGTATACCGCCGCACAAATCGCCCGTCTTCTTTCCTCAAAGGAGGCAACCGTTAAAACACAGCTTAGGCGAGCCCGCGAAAAGCTGGAGAAAGAGCTGAAAGGAGAAATATTCGGTGTTTAAAGATAAATACATAAGTGATAATGAAAAAATAGTACCCGATGAATCCCTGAAAAGATATATTAAATCCAAAATGAATGAGTCTACCCGTAAGGAGGTTCGGCACAACCGCTTTTCGGCGGTGGTTGCCGTAGCCTTAAGCCTTTGTGTGGTACTGTCTGTAGTACTGGTATCGGGCGGCACGGCGAATAAGCCCCAGCTGGCCTCCGGGGTGGTAACTGCGGTACAGTCCTACGATGACCTTTATAATTCCATATATAAGCTTTATAAGGAAAATCAGCCCACCCTGTGGGATTATACTTATAGCCTGTTCTCCGATTTAAGGGGTGGAGGCGTAAAGGGTGATGCCGCAGCGCCCGAATCGAGCGTTGACGTTGACCTTAATATGTCGCCCACCGAACCCACCGACGATTCCGCAACAGGCACCGTTACCGACGGCGGAGCAGGGGATAATTCCCATAGTGAAACCAATAACCAGGTACAGGGCGTGGACGAGGCCGATATAGTTAAAAATGACGGTAAATATATATATTCCGCCGCCAACGGCCGTATCCGCATCACCCTTGCAAATGAGGGTAACCCCCAACTTGTTTCCACCATTTTGGCGGCCGAAAGCTATGAGCACCTCCATAATATTTTTATCTATGAGGATAAGCTGGTGGCCCTGCTAAACGGTTCCTATGAGGGCAGCGTTACAAAGGTGAAAATTTACAATACCGCAGACAAGGCCAACCCTAAAGAGGTCACCGTATTAAGCCAAAGCGGCGGCTATAATAATTCCCGCCTGGTAGGAGATACCCTTTACCTGCTGTCCGATTACTACGTACACGCCGGCAACATCTCTAAGGATAAGCCCGAGCAGTACGTACCCTGTACCCAGGACGGTCTGTTGGCTACCGACGATATTTCCTGCATAGGAGAAGTTAAAACACCCTCATACCTCGTTGTGTCCGCAATAGACGTATCCGCGGCCGATATAACCTGTACCCGTGCTATATTGGGCGGTGCAGAAAACGTTTACTGCGATACCGACAATCTCTATTTTACCTCTACCAAATACGGTAATGATGCTACCGAAACCACCGACATAGTAAAGCTGGGTCTTTCTAAGGAGGAGATAAAGGTTATAGCTGACGGCACCGTGCCCGGCACCCCCTTGAACCAGTTCTCTATGGATGAGTATAAGGGTAATTTACGTATAGTCACCACCACCCATAAAAAAAGTCAGCGTAATCAGTATGTCTGGACCAGCGAAACCTCTAACGGCCTCTACGTGCTGGACGAAAAAATGGAGGTTATAGGTAAAATTGACGACCTGGCCCGTGACGAACGTGTTTACTCGGTACGCTTTACAGGGGATATAGGTTACTTTGTAACCTTCCGTGAAACCGACCCCCTCTTTACCGTAGACCTTTCCGACCCCACCGCCCCCAAAATACTCAGCGAGCTTAAAATTCCCGGATTTTCCGAGTATCTTCACCCCTTTGGCGAGGGCCTGTTATTCGGCTTCGGTAAAGCGGCTACAGCTACAGGCTCTACCACGGGACTGAAGCTGTCAATGTTCAACGTGGCCGACCCCACAAACGTTACCGAAAGCCACAACCTGCCCCTGGATGCCGATTATTCCGAGGCCTCTTATAACCACAAAGCAATAATGGTAGATAAGGACAAAAATATTATCGCCTTTGCCGCTAACGATTATATAAGCTATAAAAGCAGGGTGCTGGTTTACGGTTATTCCGAAACCGAGGGCTTTACCCTCCGTCGGGAAATTGTTATAGATAACAAAATAATTGATAATATGAGATTTTTATGGATAGGGGAGTACTTCTATACAGTAGGTGAAAATGAGATATTAACCTTTAATATAAATGATTTTACCCCCGTTTCAGAGCTTAATTTCTAATAAAAAAATAGGATGTGCCGAGCACATCCTATTTTTTTACCTTTATTATTGCGAAGCCGTAGGGGTCAACCTCTAAATAGCCACCCTTTGGCCTGTGACCGAATAATACTTCACCCTCGTCAAATTGGAAGGGCACCGTTACCCAGTCGGTTTCATTCCAGCGGTTTATAGCCACCAGAAGCTGGAAATTGTCGTCCTCTCTCATATAGGCCAGAGAGCCCAGACCTCTTATAAGGGGTATAAACTCACCCTCTTTGAAAACCTCGTTATCCCGTCTTATTTGGCCCAGGGCTTTGTAAAACTCAACCAATTGAGCGTTTTCACGTCCCCAGGGATAGGTAGCTCTGCAGAAGGGGTCACCGTAACCCTCTACACCGGCCTCGTCACCGTAGAAGAGTGAGGGAATACCCGGCAGAGTGTACTGGATAACGGCAGCCATTTTAAGCCTTTTTATGCCCAGCTCCCGTTCCTTGTCGGTAAGCCTTCTGGCCGATTGAGCCATCCTGTTTGTGGGGTAAACGTCGGTGGAAAGCTTGGTAAGAATACGGGCGGTGTCGTGGGTTCCCAGGTGATTCATAAGTACGTTTACGGTTTGCCTGGGGTAATTTTCCAGCACGTTTAGTATTTTATCTATAAAATCCTTGCCGTCACCGCCGTTAACGTAACTGACGATAGCATCGGCAAAGGGATAATTCATTACCGAATCCAGCTGATCGCCCAGCAGGTAACGTCTGCGAAGACCGTAGCTTATCTTGTTGGAGGCATCCTCCCAGACCTCGCCCAGCAAAAAGCCATCCTGATTTTCAGCCTTTATTGCTTTGCGGATATTGTCGAGAATGCTGTCGGGCAGCTCGTCTGCCACGTCCAGTCTCCAACCCCTTACACCCTGTTTCATCCAGTAGCGTATAACACCGTTTTCGCCCGTGATAAATTCGTCAAAATCGGGGACCTCCTCTACCGTTTCGGGCAGGGTGGAAATGCCCCACCAGGAATGATAGTTGTCGGGCCAGCTTTTAAACTTAAACCAGGACCTATAGGGGGATTTTTCGTCCCTGTAGGCACCGCCGTTTCCGTAACGACCCTGCTTGTTGAAGTAAATGCTGTCGTCACCTGTGTGGGAGAAAACACCGTCTAAAATAATGCTGATACCAAGCTTTTCTGCCTCCTTACAGAGCTTTTTCAAATCCTTTTCGCTTCCGAGCAGGGGGTCAATCTTCCTATAGTCGGCGGTGTTGTAGCGGTGATTGGAATGGGCCTCGAATATTGGGTTAAGATAAATACAGCTTACCCCGAGGGAGGCGATGTAGGGCAGCTTTTCACAGATGCCTTGAAGGTCGCCGCCGTAATAGTCGTTACACAGGGAGCAAAGACCGTTATTCTGCCGCCATTCGGGCTGTTTTGACCAATTAGCGGTAAGGTATCTGTCCTTCGGGACCTTGTTCTTTTTCTGTCCTGATGCATAGAAACGGTCGGGGAATATCTGATAAATAAGGCCGCCCTTCAGCCAGTCGGGGGTAGTATAATCCTTATCGTAGCAGGTGAGCTGCCACCAGTGACCTTCATTGGAAACGTGGCCTATATTGCGCTCGTCCGCCGTTACGTAAAAGTCGCCGTAATTGCTGGTGTAGCTGAAACAGTAGAAATAAAGCCCTGTTTCAAAGCTGCCCTCATACTCGTAGGCACGATATCCGTTGTACCAGTCGGCAGGGGTAAGCTTTATGCACAGGGTGTTTTCACCGTCACGGCGCAGGTTAATAAAGGCTTCGTTAACCTGTGCGTCGGTATGCAGAAGCAGTCGAAGCTTCAGGGTTTCCCCTGAAGCTACGGCTCCGAATTTTGATTTATAAAGAGTATTTCGTGAATCAAAGGGATAATGCACTTGAATTCTCTCCAATTACTTAAGTGAGGTAAGCCCCCAAATATCTCGGGCGTAATCTGCAATAGAGCGGTCGGCCGCAAAAATACCCGATGCGGCAATATTGTTAAGTGACATAGCGTTCCACTTGTCACGGTCTGCGTAGAGGGCATCTACCTTATCGTGGGCGCTGCAGTAGTCGGCAAAGTCTGCCAAAGCCATATAATAGTCAACACCTGTCAGTGTGCGGTGAATATTATCAAAGGAGCGTCCGTCAATGCCCGCGGCTATAAAGTCGAGGCAGGCCTTAAGCTCGGCATTGTTGGCGATATAGCCTGCAGGGCTGTAGCCGCGCTTTCTCAGCGCCATAACCTCGGGTGTGTGCATACCGAAGATAACAATGTTATCATCACCCACAGCCTCGTGTATCTCTACGTTGGCGCCGTCCTCGGTGCCGAGGGTGATAGCGCCGTTCATCATAAATTTCATATTACCTGTGCCGCTGGCCTCGGTGGAGGCGAGAGAAATCTGCTCGCTTACCTCTGCGGCAGGAATCATCAGCTCGGCCATAGTTACCCTGTAATCCTCAAGGAAGAAAACCTTCAGCTTATCCTTGCAGGCAGGGTCGTTATCAATAACGTTGGCCAGGGATGTTATCATCTGAATGATCTGTTTTGCCAGCAGGTAACCGGGTGCTGCCTTTGCGCCGAAAATATAGGTTTTAGGAGTAAAGGGAGCGTTGGGGTTTTCCTTTATAAACAAGTAATCCTTTATAATATGCAGGGCATTAAGATGCTGACGCTTGTATTCGTGCAGGCGCTTAACCTGCATATCGAAGATAGAGTTGGGATTAAGAATAACACCTGTCTGTTCTTTAACGTACTTGGCAAAACGCTCCTTGTTAGCCAGCTTAATATCCTCAAGCTTTTTAAGAACGGCCTTATCGGCTTCAAAATCCTTGAGCTTTGCAAGCTGAGAGGCGTCCTTTATAAAGCCGTCACCGATAAGCTCGGTAACGAAATCGGAAAGGGCAGGGTTAGACTGGCAGAGCCATCTTCTGTGGGCAATACCGTTGGTGACGTTGGTAAACTTTTCGGGTGTGATTTTGTAGTAATCGTTAAACAGGCTGTCCTTAAGAATGTTACTGTGCAATCTGGAAACGCCGTTTACGTGGTGGCTGGCAATAACGCTGAGGTTGGCCATTTTAACCACACCGCCGGAAATTACAGCGGTACGCTCAACGATACCTGCATCTCCCGTAAGCTCATACATATCGTGGCGGAAGCGGTTATCTATTTCCTTTACAATCTGATAAATACGGGGCAGGCGGGAGCGGAACAGGTCCTCACTCCAGCACTCCAGAGCCTCCTGCATAACGGTATGATTAGTATATGCTATGGTTTTGTTAACAATGCTCCAGGCCTTTTCCCACTCGTAGCCGCACTCGTCCAGAAGGAAGCGCATAAGCTCGGGTACCGAAAGGGCAGGGTGGGTATCGTTGATGTGGATAGCCACCTTATCACCCAGGTTTTCCAGGGTGTTGTATTTATTAAGATGACGGCGGAGAATATCCTGAATAGAAGCCGAAACCAGGAAATACTGTTGGCGCAGACGAAGAGATTTACCCTCAAAATGGTTATCCTCGGGGTAAAGCACCTTGCTGATAGCCTCACTCATAGCCTGCTGCTCCATAGCGCCTACGTAGTCGCCGCGGTTAAAGGCGGACATATTGAATTCGGGGGCCTTTGCGCTCCACAGACGCAGAGCGTTTACCGTTTTGCCGTCTTTACCGGCTATCATAAGGTCGTAGGGGACAGCCTTTACAACGTTATAGTTTTTATGTTCAACGTGGTGGAACTTTCCGTCCCAGCTCTCGTCGATATATCCGTCAAAGTGAACCTCACATTCACCGGAGGGACGGTGCTCCAGCCAGACCTCACCGCCGGGCAGCCAATTGTCGGGCAGCTCGGTCTGCCAACCCTCAACAAGCTTCTGGCGGAAAATACCGAAATCATATTTCAAGCAGTAGCCCATGGCAGGGTAGCCGCCGGTAGAAAGACCGTCGAGGAAGCAGGCGGCAAGACGACCCAGACCGCCGTTGCCCAGACCTGCATCAGGCTCCAGCTTGTAGAGCTTGTCAAGGTCAACGCCAAGGCCCTTAAGTGCCTTTTTCATATCCTCGGTAAGGTCCATATTATAAAGGTTGTTCTTAAGAGAACGACCCATAAGAAACTCCATACTTAAATAGTAAATGGTTTTAGCCTGCTCGTCGGAAGCCTTTTTTCTGAAGGCAGAGCGACGCTCACGCATAATGTCCAGCAGCACCAGAACGGTAGCCTTGTAGAAAAGGTCGTCCGATGCATTGTCGGCCGAAACGCCGAAATTGTGAGAAAGCTTTTTCTCAATTTGTTCTTTAAGATAAGCGGGGGTAAACTTGGCCATACAAAAAACTCCTTACTGTATGATTTACATCATATTATATATATTACTCCACAATAAACAAAAATGCAAGTGTCTACATATAGAAAATAACAATAATTTTTA
>JAGAPN010000062.1 GCA_017623235.1 Clostridia bacterium
AATGGTGGTATCGGAAATGGGAGAGCAATGGTCACCGCAAACCGCACCTGCCAGACAGGCAGACATACCGATAATGCCCAGCTCGGTACCTGCGGGGAATACGCTGAGAACGATGGGAATGAGAATACCAAAGGTACCCCAGGATGTGCCTGTTGCAAAGGCTATTCCACAAGCAACAAGGACGATGATAGCAGGCAGGAAGCTCTGAAGAGCGCTGGCATTGGCCAGAGCGTTCTGTACGAAGGTATCGGACTCTAAAAGACCGGTCATATTCTTAAGAGAGGTTGCCATGGTAAGAATGATGATAGCGGGAACCATAGCTATAAAGCCCTTGGGTATACAAGCCATAGCCTCCTTAAAGGTAACAAGACGACGGGCAACAAAATAGATAATGATAAATACAAGTGCGATAAGACCGCCCCAAGGTAATGCTACAGTAGCATCGGTATTGGAGAACGCATCAATAAAGCCAAGAGAAGGATCATAATTTGCAGATCCAAATACCCACTCTTCACCCATACATCTACCTACGTAGAAGAGGGCGAAAACGCAGATGCCAATGAGAACAACAATAGGAAGAACAAGGTCAATAACCCTTGCTTTTTCGGTAGAGGGCACCTCTTCCTCATCGTTAGCCTCTGTATCACCTGATGTGAAAAGATCACCCTTGTCAGCATTCAGCTCATGAAGCTTCATGGGACCGTAATCAAATTTCATAACGGTAAGAGCGATTACAAAAACAAAGGTCAGAAGAGAGTAGAAGTTATAGGGAATAGCCTGGCAGAAAAGAACGATGCCGTTTACTCCTTCGGGAGCAAATTCACTTACTGCAGCGGCCCAGGAAGAAATAGGAGCTATCATACAAATAGGTGCAGCAGTAGCATCTATCAGATATGCAAGCTTGGCACGAGAAATTTTTGCCTGGTCGGTTACGGGGCGCATTACTGCGCCAACGGTAAGGCAGTTAAAATAATCGTCGATAAAGATAAGAATACCAAAGCAGAATGTTGCAATAGCAGCGCCTACCTTGGTCTTAACGTGCTTTGCAGCCCACTTTCCGAATGCCTTTGAGCCGCCGGCCTTATTAATTAAAGCAACAACAACACCCAAAAGAACGAGGAAAGCAAAGATACCTGCAGTACCGGATACGGCGCTGATTATACCGCTATCGACAACCGAATCAATTGTATGTATAGGATTAAATCCGGTATAAAGCAGTCATCCGGTTAAGATGCCGACGAAAAGCGAGGAATAGGCTTCCTTTGTGATAAGGGCCAAGCCTATAGCGACTACAGGCGGGAAGAGTGACCATAAGGTTCCGACAGGGCTGGTGATAGAGCCTGTAAAGGCACAAAGCACACCAAAGCCAACTACGAAAGCCAGAATGAGCACATTTGTAACGACTTTTTTTGTTGACATAATTTTACCTCCAAAAAAATAACCACGGACAAACGCAGTCCGTGGCAAAAATAACTGAAAAACGGATAGCGCAACACGTAAGTGACAGTTTATTGCATATTCTGCAATACCCCAGCAATTAAATATCGGTAAATATTTAACGCTTCGGCAAAACTTCCTTTCACTGCCCCGGGTTACCGCCCTACAGGTACAGATACTAATAAATTTCGCAACCTCTATCATATTTTGTTACCAAAATATTAACATATTATATATTTAATGTCAACAATATTTTTGCCCTTTATACCGAAGGTTAATATACATTTCAAATTAAAAGGCAGAGAACACAAGGTTCTCTGCCTTTTTTATTTTTCAACGAGATAACAGCCGTCTTTATAAACAAATCTAACCGTATCTCCTTTTGCAATTTCGCCCTCAAGGAGTTTTTCGCTTAACGCATCTTCGACGTTGCTTTGAATTGCCCTTCTTAAGGGGCGGGCGCCGTAAATCGGGTCGAAGCCGACCTTTGCAACCTGTGCGGCAACGCTTTCATCAAAGGTAACCTCTACACCCATATCCTTTGCTCTGACAGAAAGGTTGTTTAGCATATTTACAGCTATCTTAAGAATGTCAGCCTCCGACAACTTGTGGAAAACGATAATATCGTCAAGTCGGTTAAGAAACTCCGGTCTGAACTCCTTTTTCAGCTCGGCAGTAATTTTCTGCTTGATATCATTCATACCCTCCTCCATTCCTTCGGCTGAGGTAAAGCCCAGGGAGGTCTTTTTCTCGGTTATAAGCCGTGCGCCGATATTTGAGGTCATAATAATAACGGTGTTTTTAAAGTTGACCTTTCTGCCCTGAGAGTCGGTAAGAACACCATCATCAATCACCTGTAGCAACACGTTAAACACGTCGGGGTGCGCCTTTTCTATTTCATCAAGAAGAATTACTGAATACGGATTCCTACGGACCTTTTCGGTTAGCTGTCCGCCCTCTTCAAATCCAACGTAGCCGGGGGGCGAGCCGATAAGCTTTGAAACGGTATGCTTTTCCATATATTCTGACATATCCAGTCGAATCATCGCAGACTCACTGCCAAACATTGCCTCGGCCAAAGCCTTACAAAGCTCGGTTTTACCAACGCCCGTAGGGCCAAGGAATATAAAGGAGCCTATGGGGCGCTTGGGGTCCTTTAGTCCTACCCTACCCCTTCTTATGGCCTTGGAAACGGCGGTTACAGCTTCATCCTGACCGATAATTCTGCTGTGCAGAATATCCTCCATATTTAAAAGACGCTCGCTCTCCTCTCGGGTCAGCTGGGAAACAGGCACCCCTGTCCAGCCCGAAACGATTTCTGCAATCTCTTCGGGAGTAACCTCTCCCAGAGTATTGTCATTACTTTTTGCGCCGTCAAGTTTGAGATTCTTAAGCTTTTCTGATAGTTCTTTTTCTTTATCTCTAAGGTCTGCGGCTTTTTCGAAATCCTGATTATTTATTGCGGCTTCCTTTTCGGCGGATATACGACCAAGCTCATCCTCTGCCGCCTTAACCTCCGGGCTGGCCTTGGATGCACGAATCCTGAGCCTGGAGCCTGCCTCGTCAATAAGGTCTATTGCCTTATCGGGCAGGAAGCGGTCTGCAATATATCTGGCCGAAAGGTTTACGGCAGCCTCTATTGCCTCATCAGTTATCTTGACGTTATGATGCGCCTCATATTTATCTCTGATACCTTTAAGAATCAGTATAGCATCCCCTACCGAAGGCTCTTCAACGCTAACAGGCTGGAAGCGTCTTTCAAGGGCGGCATCCTTTTCAATATTTTTTCTATACTCAGATAAAGTAGTAGCGCCGATAAGCTGAAGGTCGCCTCTGGCCAGGGCGGGTTTTAAAATATTTGCCGCATCGGTTGCTCCCTCTGCAGAGCCTGCACCCACCAGGGTATGA
>JAGAPN010000063.1 GCA_017623235.1 Clostridia bacterium
CCCTATGGCTTCCCGGTACCGACCACGCTTCCATAGCTACCGAGGCTAAAATAGTTGAGGCTATGAAGAAGGAAGGCCTTACCAAGGAAGACCTTGGCCGTGAAAAGTTTTTAGAGCGTGCCTGGGAGTGGAAGGAGCAGTACGGCGGCCGTATTATCAGCCAGCTTAAAAAATTGGGTGCTTCCTGCGATTGGGAGAGAGAGCGCTTCACCTTGGACGAGGGCTGCTCTACTGCTGTTCGTGAGGTTTTCGTGCGCCTTTATCAGAAGGATCTTATCTACCGTGGCGAGCGCATCATAAACTGGTGCCCCCACTGCTTGACCTCTATCTCCGATGCCGAGGTTGTTTACAGCGAGTCGGACGGTAATTTCTGGCATCTCCGTTATCCTGTTAAGGATAGCGACGAGTATTTGCAGCTTGCCACCACCCGTCCCGAAACCCTGCTGGGTGATACCGCCGTTGCCGTTCATCCCGACGATGAAAGGTATAAGCACCTTATCGGTAAAACCGTAATACTTCCCCTTGTTGGCCGTGAAATTCCCATTGTTGCCGATACCTACGTTGAAATGGATTTCGGTACCGGTGTGGTTAAGATTACCCCTGCCCACGACCCCAACGACTTTGAGGTTGGTCTACGTCACAACCTTCCCGTTATTAACGTTATGACCGACGACGCTAAAATCAACGAGCTTGGCGGCAAATATCAGGGTATGGACCGTTACGAGGCCCGTAAGGCCATAGTTGCCGACCTTGAGGCAGAGGGCGCCCTCGTTAAGGTTGAGCCCTTAAAGCACAACGTAGGCGCCTGCTATCGTTGTAATTCTGTGGTTGAGCCCAGAATTTCCAAGCAGTGGTTCGTCCGTATGGAGCCTTTGGCTAAGCCTGCTATCGAGGCTGTAAGAGAGGGAGATATTAAGTTCATTCCTTCCCGCCTTGAGAAGATATACTTTAACTGGATGGAAAATATTAAGGATTGGTGCATTTCCCGTCAGCTTTGGTGGGGCCACCGTATTCCTGCATGGTACTGTCCCGATTGCGGCGAGGTAATTGTATCCCGTCATGACCCCGACAAATGCCCCAAGTGCGGTTGCGAGCATATCACACAGGATGAGGATACTCTGGATACCTGGTTCTCCTCCGCTCTTTGGCCCTTCTCCACTCTGGGCTGGCCCGAAGAGAATATTGACCTCAAGTATTTCTATCCCACCAATACCCTTGTTACAGGCTACGACATCATCTTCTTCTGGGTTGCCCGTATGATTTTCTCGGGCCTGGAGTATACCGATACCGTTCCCTTTAAGACCGTTCTTTTCCACGGCATTGTCCGTGACGCTAATGGTCTTAAGATGTCCAAATCTCTGGGCAACGGCATCGACCCCCTGGTTGAAATTGAAAAATACGGCGCCGACGCCCTGCGTTTCACCCTGGCTACAGGTAATACCCCCGGTAACGATATGCGCTACAGCCCGGAAAGGGTAGAGGCCAGC
The DNA here is from genome assembly GCA_017623235.1 of Clostridia bacterium. Lineage (GTDB taxonomy): Bacteria > Bacillota > Clostridia > Oscillospirales > Acutalibacteraceae > SFWF01. Next base: position 1,488 of record JAGAPN010000063.1, read on the forward strand.
CGCAACTTCGCCAATAAAATCTGGAATGCGGCCCGTTTCCTCCTTATGAATCTTGAAAACGGCGATGAAATGCCCCTGCCTGCAGAGCTTGCTCTGGAGGATAAGTGGGTGCTTTCCAAGTACAATACCCTGGTAAAGGACGTTACCGATAACCTGGATAAGTACGAGCTGGGTCTGGCTGTTGCCAAGCTGTACGACTTTATTTGGGACGTGTTCTGCGATTGGTATATCGAGCTTTGTAAATCCCGCCTTAACGGTGATGATAAGGCTGCCGCAGATGCCGCCCGTGCCGTGCTTATTTACGTATTCACAGGCGTGTTAAAGCTTCTGCATCCCTTTATGCCCTTCATTACAGAGGAAATCTGGCAGTCCCTGCCTCATAGCGGTGAGTCTATTATGGTTGCCGCCTGGCCCGAGTTTTCCGAAGAACTGGCTTTCTCCGCAGAGGAGGAAGAGTTTGAGAAGGTTATCTCGGTTATCCGTGCCGTTCGTAACCGCCGCAGTGAGATGAACGTGCCCCCCTCTAAAAAGGCCAAGATATGCATCGCATCCCCCACAAAGGATATTTTCACTGCCGGCTCCGCATTTATTGCCCGTCTGGCTTCAGGCTCCGAGGTGGAGGTTGCCGATAGCTTCGATATGCCCGATGCTGTTCTGGTCGTAACCGACAGCGCCAAGGTTTACATCCCCTTAAACGAGTTGGTTGACTTTATCGCTGAGCTGGCTCGCCTTGAAAAGGAGATGGAGGCTGCTAATAAGGACAAGGCATTCTATGAGGTGAAACTTAACAATCCCGGCTTCGTTGCCAAGGCGCCCGAGGCTGTTGTTAATCAGCAGCGTGAGCTTCTGGCCAAAACCCTGGATAGAATTGCTCTGCTTGAAGAAAGTATTTCAAAAATTAAATCCCAAATTTAAAATTATGTTAAAGTAGGGGAGGGGCTTGCTCCTCCCGTTCTTTATTTTTGGAAGAATGGTGTTATGAATTATAACGAAGCCTTAGAATATATACATTCTCTGCTGGTTTTTGGCTCGGTACCCGGGCTTGAGAGAATATCACAGCTGCTTGATAGCCTGGGCAATCCCCAGGATAAGCTCAAATTCATCCACGTTGCAGGCACCAACGGTAAAGGTTCCACCTGTACAATGCTGGCTGAGGTCTATAAAAAACAGGGCCTAAAAACAGGCCTTTACACCTCTCCATACGTGGTGGATTTCCGTGAGCGTATGCAAATAAACGGCGAATACATCCCCGAGGATGATCTGGCCCGCCTTTGCGAAACCGTGAAGAATACGGGTATCACCGTAACCGAGTTTGAGTTTATTACCGCCCTCGGTCTGCTGTGGTTTTATGAGCAGAATTGCGATATTGTCATTTTAGAGGTAGGACTGGGCGGAAGATTTGATGCCACAAATATAATAAAAGCTCCTCTTTGCTCGGTTATTACAAGAATAGACCTCGACCATACCGCTGTGCTTGGCGAAACCCTGGCCGAAATAGCAGGGGAGAAGTGCGGAATTATTAAGGATAATGCTCCGGTCGCTGTTTATCCCCTTCAGGCTGAAGAGGCCTTAAGGGTTATAGAGAAGCACAGCAAAAAGCCTGCAATTCCCGACATCGACAACCTGGAGATAGTATCATCTTCCCTGGAGGGCAACACATTTATATATAAGGGTAGGGAGTATCATACACGCCTTGTAGGTGAGCATCAGGTGTATAATGCCTTAACGGTTATTGAAGCGGTGACCGCCGCAGGCATTCCCGTAACGGAACAGGCCTTAACATTTGGTATTGCCTCTGCTACAATTCCCGCCAGGCTTGAACTCCTGGCAAATGACCCTGTAATTTTCCTTGACGGCGCCCATAATCCCAACGGGGCCGAGGCCCTTGCACAGTTTATGGAGAACTACAAGGGGGATATTGTTGCGGTTATAGGTATGATGGCCGATAAGAATTGCGAAGGATTTTTAAAGAGTGTGCTTAAATTTTGCAGAAAGGTAATTACGGTTACCGTGAAGGAAAATCCACGAGCCATATCGGCTGAGGAACTTAAGGACCTGGCAACTCCCTTTTGCAACGATTGCGCCGTCGCCGCCGATTATGATGCGGCTATTGCTGCCGCCCTTGCAGAAAGGAAAAGGGGACTCCCTGTTTTTGTTATAGGCTCCCTGTATCTTGCTGGTGCTATCAGGCCAAAGCTTATTTCGGCATTAAATTCTTAAAATCGACGTCAGATTATGACACTTAAATTGAAGACAAGCCTTTATTATAGTAGTAAAGGCTTGTCTTTTTATTTTGGAGGTGAAATTATGAAAATAAACCATACAGGTGAGGTGCTTACCGTATATCTTCAGGGTGAGATAGACCACCACTCTGCCCGCAAAATGCGTGAGGAAATAGACACCGCTATTGAGTTTAATATGCCGTCGCTGTTAATTTTGGATTTTGCCGAGGTGACCTTTATGGACAGCTCGGGAATAGGTTTGGTTATGGGCCGTTTCAAAAACCTGCAAAAAAGCGGCGCGGCGCTTAATCTGTCAAATCTTCCCGCGAATATATATAAAGTAATGAAGCTGGCAGGTATAGACCGTCTGGCCTGCCTCGAAAAAGGAGAATTTTAATGAAAGAACTTAATAAATTTACTATGACTATCCCCTCAAGGTCGGCTAATGAAGCCTTTGCGAGAATGGTGCTGGCGGCTTTCGCTGTAGCCCTTGACCCTACCGTTGAGGAAATATCGGATATTAAAACCGCGGTTTCCGAAGCGGTAACAAACTGCATTGTTCACGCCTACCCAAACACGATAGGCAATATTTACATAACCGGTGAAATTTTAGAGGGCAGGGTGGTTAAAATCAAGATTCGTGACCGTGGTCGTGGTATTGAGAACGTTGAGCAGGCTATGGAGCCCCTTTTCACCACGGGCGGAGAGGAGCGTGCGGGTCTGGGATTTGCCGTTATGCAGTCTTTTATGGATAGCGTAAAGGTTAGCTCCCGTTTAGGTCGGGGAACCACCGTTATTATGAAAAAGAAAATAAGTGAAAGATAATGTCGGATAGAAATAAGCTTATCGAAAACAATGTGCGGCTGGTGCATTCCTGCTGCAAACGGTTTGTGGGGCGTGGCGTGGAATACGAAGATATATTTCAGGTGGGCTGTGTAGGCCTTATCAAGGCCGCCGACGGCTTTGACGAATCTCGGGGTCTTTGCTTTTCTACCTATGCCGTGCCAACCATATTGGGCGAAATAAAACGTTATTTCAGAGATTTCGGAGCCATCAAGGTGTCAAGAGCCCTTAAAGAACTGTCTATGAAAATACAAAGGGAAAAGGAACTGCTGGAGAAAGCAGGGGAAACTGCCACTCTCTCAATCCTTGCCTCAAGGCTGGGGGTCACCGAGGATGAAATTGCTGAAGCCTTGGCTTCAGCCAGACAGGTGCTGTCCCTTACCTATGAGGACGACGGTGGGGTAAACGAGCTGCAACTGCCTCTGGACAGTCACGAAAATGAGGTCTGCGCCCGTATGCTTATAGACGATGCCATAAGCAAACTTCCACCCGAAGAACAAAATATTATAAAACTTCGATACTTTGATGAAAAAACTCAAACCGAATCGGCAAAACTATTAGGGATATCACAGGTGCAGGTTTCTCGCAAGGAGAAAAAGGCTTTGGAAAAACTGCGAATTTTTATGGCTTGACAATTGTGTATAAAATGCTATAGAAACACCACATATTGAGCATTTTTTGACAAATTTTACAAACCGAAAAAAATTTGAAAAAATTTCAAAAAAAGTGTTGACATTTGAAAGTCACTGTGGTATTATAATCGGGCACTCGCAAAAAGTGCAACGAACCTTGAAAATTAAA
>JAGAPN010000064.1 GCA_017623235.1 Clostridia bacterium
ATTAAAGCGTTTGAAGAGGCAAACGGCGCCATTGACGGCGAAATATCTCCCTCATCAAACGTAAAGCCTACCCGAAAATAAAAAAGCTCTCTGCTTTAGTTAAAGCAGAGAGCTTTTTTCTGTATCGGTAATTCGGTCTTATTCCTTGATTTCAGGGGTATCAGACTTTTTATCCAGCTTGCCGTTTATGTCGATAACGTTCTTAACCAGCAGGATGAACATAAGAATTCCTTCATAAACCAGACGCAGGGCGATGGGAGCCAGAACGGCTATTCCCAGACCGCCGAAAAGGTTTAAAGCCAGGGTTCTGAAAAGGCCCTCTATGGAGAAATACTCGTATCTTATGGAGGTACCTATGTAATCAATTACCTCAAAGATGTTTCCAACGGTAGCCATAAGCAGACCGCAAACTATGCAAAGCACCGAGGCCAGGGTGAAAAGAATCTTAAGCACAGACTCTAAATAAAGCTTTTTAAAATTAAAATAATCGTGTACAAACTGCAGAGGCTTCTTCTCAAAGGTGCCGTCAAACCTTTCGGGCAGAACCTTAAGGCAAAGCATAACGGTCAGTACCACCGAGGCAATAATGCCAATAACAATCGCAAAGGTCATAATATCAAACTCCTACAAAAATTTTCGGGTTGCCCCACGACCTTATTTTACCAAATACTACATAAAAAGTCAATTGCCGTAAAGACCGAAACAGCGGTCAGCGGTCAGTAGGGGCGCTTGCCGGTTTTCTGCGTTATTTCCCTTGAAATTTGTATAATTGTGGTTTATAATAAATTAAATGTTACTTTTTTGAATAAAATATTGACAGGGTGGGAAAAATGAAAGAGGTATTTATAAGCTATACAACCCGTGACGCCGCCGTTGCTATGAAGCTGTTGGATTTCCTTGAGGGAAACGGTTACGACTGCTTTATCGCACCCAGGGACGTTGACCCGGGCAAGCCCTACGCCGCCGAGCTGGTGCGGGCTATAAAGGAGTGTAAGGCCGTTCTGCTGGTGGTTTCCTCCGCCACAAACGAGTCCTCTCACGTGCTTAGCGAGGTTAACATAATATTTAACGAGAGAAAGCCTATGATTCCCGTTATTATTGAGGATTTTGAGCTGGCTCCCGAATATCTTTATTACCTTAACAGCTTCCACAACATTACCGCCTACCCCGAAGCCATAGAGGTTTACTATGCAGGGGTGCTTAACGCCGTTGAAAGCAAGGTGCCCCGTAAGGTGGCCCCTGCCCCCGTTCCTGTGGCTCCTGCCCACACCGAAGAGGTTGCCCAGAAGACCAAAACCGTTTTCGACTACATACCCGACCGCGGTATTATGATAAACCCTGAGGACCATCAGCGTAACGTCAGCTTCCGCACCGATACCTTCATCAATATGATGGGTGGTATCTTCGAAAAGGTGGCCGAGCTGACCGACGAGGAGCAGGCGGCTGAAATCTTCTTCCGCAGCGGCTACGTCAGCGGTAAAAACTTTGCCGAGCGCATAAACAACCAATGGGGCACAGGCTCCACCTTCCCCGAAATTCAGCGCAAGCTGGCCAAATGGTGCGAGTTCGACTCGGCCGTTGGCTGGGGCCATTTCTCGGTAAACGTGGATTACAGCGATGAACAGGGTCTTACCGGCACCCTGACGGTCAGCGAGCCCTTCGTGGTAGATAAGGCCAAAAAGCGCAAGGTCTGCAGCTTTATCCGTGGCTACTGCGACGGCGTACTGGAAACCCTGCTGGATAACGTTCACATCGACCTTACCTGCCGTGAATGTCCCCTGCAGAGCAAATTTAAATATACCTGCGTTTTTGATATTAAGGAGAAATTTGACTAATGAAGATTCTTGTAATTTTTACAGGAGGAACTATTGGCAGCACCACCAAGGGCAAATGGACCTCTTTGGACGGGGGCACCAATTTTGCCCTGATAGAGGGCTATCTGGATAACCACAGCGAAAATATTGAGCTGGTTACCCGTTCACCCTACTCTATCCTCAGCGAAAATATTACCGCCGCCCAGTTTAATCTGCTTACCCACTCGGTGCTGGAGGCTCTGGGTGAGGATTTTGACGGTATTATAGTAACCCACGGTACCGATACCCTGCAGTATTCGGCCGCCGCTCTTTCCGCCGCCCTGCCTGATTTAAAGGTGCCGATAGTACTGGTTTCCTCCAACTATCCCTTAAGCTATGAGGCCACCAACGGCCATATTAACTTTGAGGCCGCCGTGGAATATATAAAGCAGGGCAAGGCTCCCTGTGTGGTTGCCGCTTATAAAAACTCAAGGGACAGCTTTGTTACCTACCACCTGGGAGATAGAATTTACAGCCATTTAGAGAATGACGATGCCCTTTACAGCCTGGGTCTTGACCCCTACGGCAAATACGAAAAGGGGGTTATAACCCTCTATGATGAAGCCCCTGCCCCTGCAGGCCAAAACAAAGAGGTTACCCTGGTAGAAAACCCCGGCATTACGGTAATTACCGCCACCCCTGCCGATGGCTACGCCTACGCCCTTGAGGGGGTAAAGGCCGTAATCCTCCGCCCCTATCATTCGGGCACCCTTAACACCGCAAGCCCCGCCCTTAAGGCCTTTTGCCAAAAGGCCAAGGAGCAGGGAGTTGCCCTCTACACCCTGTCCGCAGGGCTGGAGGCCGACTACGACAGCACCAGCGTTTTTGCCCAGTACGGCATAAAGGTGCTGCCCCGCACCACCTTCCCCACCGCATATATGAAGCTGTGGCAGGAAATAAGCGAAAAGGAATAAAAAAACGACCTCTTCGAGGTCGTTTTTTTAATACTCCAGAACAATTTCGGCCGTTTGGGTAAAGCCGTCGATTATTACCTGCTCGGTTTCGGGGTTATAACGGCCCCCTGCGCAGGAGGTGGCTCGTTTGCCTTCGGGGTGGGGCAGGCGGATGGTAATGCTGTCGGGTAGCCTTTCTCCGTTAGGCTCCAGGCCGATTTCGGCCATTATTTTATCCCTTTGGGCCTTTACCTTTAGTGAAAGCCTGCCGTATCGGCTGGCCATACCACTGAAGGCTATCTCGCTGCCCTCCTCCAGCCAGGCCGAGGGCACGCCGGGCAGAATATCCAGACTGCCGAATTCATCCATATAAAGCATCCAGCGGCAACGCATCAGAAACCAGCCCTCTTCGTGGGTCTTGTGAGGACTGACCTGGTAAAGATGCTCCCAGAAGGTGTAGGTTTCCCTGTCGGCCAGGGCCGACATATTGTTATAAAATTCCGAAAGGAAGGCCCCAACCCTGCCCTGCTTCAGATTTACGTAGGGGTGGGTGGCATAATAGGGCTGGGAGTAGGAAACGTTGTCGCAGAAGAGCATATCGGCCATAGCGTTGGTGATAAATTTCATATAAAGGCTGTCGGCCTCCAGCACACCATTCATCACCATATAGCCGCCGCCACCCATATTGTGGTCCTTCATCGTAAAGGCGCCGTGGGTGTAGCAGTTTCGGCCAAAGGTAAAGAGGGTGTGAAGACCCAGCACGTTAAGCTCGGGCCAGATGCTGACGGTGGGGCACCAGCTGCCGTCGGAGAGGGGCACCGCAGGGCCTACCGCAAAGCTTTCCTTTAAAGACTCAATTATATTACCCTTAAGCTCCTCGGCAAAGGCGCCGATTCTTGCGGCCTCCTTTTCATCCACATAGGCCAGCACCTCGGCGCAGGCCTTAACTCCGCCGTAGGTGGTGGCGTTAAGCATATAGTTGTGAAAATGGTCCTCGCAGTCGGCAATTTTGCCGTAAATCATACCGTAGCCACGGCCACGCAGGGACTCATCCCTGCTCTCGTCCGCCCATTTCATAAGATAGTTACAGCCACGGATAAGGTTATCCTTAATACCCTCCAGCCACTTTATATCACGGGTGTATTTAAAATGCTGGGCCAGGGTCCAGAGGCCACAGCCCGTTTCCGACATATAACTCTGGAAGTTCTGCATAAAGCCGTCTTCCCGCTGCTTTTTGGCAAAATACATTGCGGCTCGGCCTGCAAGGGAGGTGGCTCCCATAGATTCGATATACTGTATCATAGGCAGACTTTCGGTGCCGATGGGGGTGTAGATGCCCACCACGGGGGCTACCGCATCCTCGGGCTCGTTACCGAAGCAGACCAAATCCAGGTGCAAAAAGCCTGCCTTCATCATCTCCTCTATCCGCTTTTCGGGCAGAGAGATTTGGGCGATACCCTCCAGCTTTTTCTGCCAGAAAGCGGTACACTCGGCCAGCTTTTCCTCAAAATCGGTGGCCATAAGGGCCCGAGCCCTCTCCTTTGATATGGGGGTATGGGGAATTTTAAATACAAACTCTGCCTTTTCTCCCGGCATCAGCAGCAGGCTGCCGTCCACCTGGGAATAGGGCTTGCCGCCCAGGGTAGAGGTCATAAATACCCTGCCCGTTTCGGTAAAATAGTTAAGACCCTCCTTAAATTCCACAGGCCAGCGGCGGCTTTCGGTAATGGCGGCCACGTTAAGCTGTGGGGTGCGGACAAAGGCGTAACGAGGGGCTTTTGCGGTATTGACCGCTTCAATTTTAAGGTACATTACCGTTTCTTCGTCACGGTTTACCTCGCTTTTATGGATGCGGTCGGTAATCTCCTGCTGGGCAGGGGTACGGGGGGTGGGCAGTTCACAGTAAAGGTCGGCAATAAGATAGTTGGTGCCCTTTAGGTTTTCTGCCGTCAAGGGGGAAACCTCGTTTGTAACGAATAGCTTCTGACGGTAGCTTATATCCCCGTCCTCGTTTATAACGTTAAGTATAGGCAGCACCCTGTTTTCCAGGTGTCTTGTCACGTCGTACCTGGTGCCGATTCCTCTGCCTGCAAAGTAGTCAAAGCGGACGTCGGTTTCCCCCATTTCGGGAAAACGCACCCTTTTGTGGTGCATTTTAGGAATAATGGTATCCCACAGGGCCGAATCGTTTACCACCCCGTGGGGCTGTACCTCAAACATCCGAACATCACGGGAAATGCCCATCCACATAGGGGCCCGCATAGACCTGTTCTTTTCAGCCGCCGAGGCAAAGCTTTCCTGCCTTTCCTCAAAGCTGTCCAGCCGTCTTTTAAAACCCTTGGACCTTATAGCCCGTTGGATTTCGGCGTAATCACGGCGGTCGGTGGCCTCGGTTACGGCCACACCGTACTCGGGGATATATATGGGCCATTCGGCGTTTACGTCACGCAGGAAAAAGGTGAATGGTGTATCGCACCTGACGGTAAGGGCAGTAGCATAGGCCCCTGCCTCCAGGGCGGGGTCGGTGACACTTATATCCAGGCGGTAGCCATCAAGGGAAAAGGCCTCTATATCGGCCTTGCCCGCGTTAAAAAGCTCAATTTTACCGCTGACACCCTCACGGTCAAACAACACAGAAAGCTTCTTTTCCATAATTATTTTACATCCTTCATAATAAGCTGACCTATTTTGCCATTGTTAACCCACATTGGGGCAGTTATCCCCTCGGCCAGGGTCTGGGTAATGTTTTCGGCATAAAGCCTTTCTATTGATATATCCTCATCCAGCTGTACCAGAGCCCCGTCGGTGTCGGTGGTTTCATATCGGCTGATGTCCCGCAGGGTCACCCTGCCGCAGTTTGCCCCCTCGCCAAACCATACAAGGGGAAGATATCTGTTATAGCCGTCCCAATAGGTAAATTGGTCCTCACGAAGGCTGTAGGGGCTCTTGTGGGCGTGGACCTGCTCGATAATAATATCGTCAAACCAGGTGGGGGTGCCGGGACGGGTATAGTGGTGGGAAACCAGCACGGCGTTGTGGCGGTAGGTGCCGTAAACACCGTTTATGTGGATGTTTCTCATTTCAAAGCCCCCTGCCGACAGCAGGCGGATACCCGAAAAGCCGTTTTCGGCGCTGATATTATGAATGTATACGTTGGAAATCTCCCCTACGGTTACCTCGGCGTGGGTTTCGTCAATGGTGGTGAGAGAAACCATATCGTCGTTGGTAATACCGTAAAGATTTTCTATAATGCCGTCCCTTGCGGGGCCGTTTATGTGAATGCCGTCGGTGGTGCCGAAGCAGCAGTTATAATCAAAATGAATATCCCTTACCACAAAGCCCCTGACGTCGGCTATCTGTACCCCGTAGCTTACGGGGTCGCAAACCGTCATTTTTTCAAGAGAGATGTTATCAATATGCGCAAAACGGATAAGCTTGCCCTTAAAAAGCTCGGTGCTGTAGGGCAGGTCCTCTCGATGCTCGGCCTCATATACCCCGTCAAGTCCCTGGCCGTTTGAGTTGCCGTCGAAGGCACCGCCGAAAATTTCAATATTGCGGTCACGGCCCAGCCCCAAACGAAAATGCTCGTTTTCAATAAGGGCGCAACGGGAATTGTCTGCCGCCTTAAGCCTTACCCCTGGGGCTAAAATAAGCCTGGTATCCGAATGGATAATAAGGGTGCGGCTGACAAGGTAGGTGCCGTTTTTTTCAATGGTTACAATACCCCTTTTATCCAGCAGCTCCTGCAGGGCGGCGGTATCGTCGTGTATTCCGTCAGCGTAAAACATAAAATCAGCTCCTTTTTTTAAAATATAACACGAAAAAAACCTTGGGTCAAGGCAATTAATCTCCTATAAAATATAATATAAAAATTAAGTAATATATTGACAGTAAAGGGGACGGAGTGGTAAAATCAAAACTGCCAAGTAAAGGCTATAGGGTTTCCCCTTTTTTCGGGGAATTAAAAAGGAATCGGGGTGAAATTCCCCGGCGAACTCGTCGCCGTAACGGACGAGCCTTCTGCCAACAGGTCACTGAGAAATCGGGAAGACGGCAGCAGGCGCCTGAGTCCCAAGTCGGAAGACTTGCCCTACAGTATCAAAACAGGGTGCCACGAGTAATTGGCGGCTGTACGTTGCCCTCACCGTTTCGGGTATAGGCGGTGATGTGTTTTCTGCGGCTTCACCCCTTTTTTGGTTATTTGGTAATACCATTATAAGGAGTGTTTTTTTATGACACGAAACATCAAAGCCTCGCTGCTGCGCGCTATCTCTCTTTTAGCCGTTATTGCAGTAGCAATCACCTGCCTTGCCGCCTGCGGCGAGCCGAAGACCAATGACGATATGAAATCCATATCGGTAACCGTCGTATTTGCCGACGGCGGCTTTAAGGCCTACGACATCGAAACCGATGCGGCCTACCTGGCCGACGCCCTTATAGAGGAGGGTGTTATTGAGAAGAAGGCCGAGGACGGCTTCTACACCACCGTTGCAGGGGTTACCGCCGACTACAGCGTAGACCAGAGCTGGTGGTGCGTTACCAAGGACGGCGAAATGACCACCAAGGGCTTAAATGAGTTGGTGCTGGCCGACGGTGATAAGTACGAAATCACCTACACCATAGGCTGATGACCAGAGTTCAGCGGCTGGCCCGACTGCTTATACTGACCCTGCTGGGGGTACTGCTTTTTGCCTCGAAGTTCGTGCTTCAGCACCTGCCGAACATTGAGCTGGTATCCCTGCTGCTTATGGTCTACACCCGAAAATTCGGAGTTTGGACCCTTATCCCCGTATACATCTTCGTAGGGCTGGAAATTGCCGTTTACGGCATAAACATCTGGAACGTGATGTACCTTTACGTATGGGCAATTTTAGTTCTTTTGTGCCTGCCTCTGCGGCGGGTGGAAAAGGGCTGGCCCTTCGCCCTGCTGTCAGGGGCCTTCGGTCTGCTTTTCGGGGCCCTTTGCTCTATACCCTACTTTTTCTCCTTCGGTGCTGAATTTGCCCTTTCCTGGATTATCAGCGGCCTTCCCTTTGACGCAGTTCACGGCGGCGGAAATTTTTTGCTGGCGTTACTGCTTTATACCCCATTATCAAAGGCTCTGGACCGAGCGGTGAAAAACTAAAAAAGCCCGTCTTCCTCATCTGAGGAAGGCGGGTTTTTAAATGCAGAACTACAGACACCTCGGGGGTAATCACCGCTCACTGAATACCGAAAGGTATTTTGGGAAGGCGGAGGAGGAAGAGTAGATTTTTGCACCTGCCTCTTCCAGGGCGGCGATATATTCGGCCGCCTCTGCCGAGAAGACCTCCCCCGGGGCAATTATGGGACTGCCCGGTGGGTAGGCGTATACAAACTCGGCGGCTACCCTGCCTGACGCCCGAGCGACGGGTATATCCTCCGTATCCCCTGCAAAACCGAGGGGCAGGGCGGCCCTCAGCCTCGGGGGCGCAGAGGACGGGATGACGGGGGCAGCCGTGAGGGTGGCGTCTATCTCCGAAAGGGCGGCCAGCAGGCGGTTAAAGCCCTCGGCGGAATCGGCAGGGCTTGTCATAGCCAGGGTATAATTGGGCATCGCCATCTCGGTTTCTATTTTATAGTCTTCAAGCAGCCTCTTCTTCAGCTCAAAGCCGCTGATGCTGCTGCCGCAGGTGGATATAACCAGCTTTCCTCGGTCAAAGGAGCCCGATGAAAAAAGGGACAGCCTTTTAAACCCTTCGGCCGCAGTATAAAAATCCTCAAGCAGACCCACATAAGGGGTGAAAATATCCTCTCCCCCAAGGGCGGTAATCGCCCTGTCGATTGAGGCCACTATAGGAAATGGCGGACTGCTGGTTTCAAATATACCCAGCGCCTCCTGCAGACCTCGGTAGCTTACCCTGTGACTGCAGATATGAAGCAGGGCGGCCCCCGTAAGGCAGGGCAGGGTCTTGTGGGCGCTCTCAATCACCAAATCAGCCCCCAGGTCCCTGGGGGAGGGACCGAAATAATCCTTGAAGCCCAGGTGGGCGCCGTGGGCGGCGTCTACTATAAGTATACCGCCTTTGCCGTGTACCAGACGGGCCAGGGCCTTTATATCGGAATGTATACCCTCGTAGGTGGGGGAGGTCACTACCACCACCTTGGCGCCGCTTTCCTCTAATGCGGCCGCCAGGGCGGCAGGCTGAATTTTACCGAAGCAGCCCAGCCTGGGCTCTACCTCGGGGTACAGATAACAGGGGTTAAGGCCCCGAAGCATACAGGCGTTATAGACCGAGCGGTGGCAGTTGCGGCCGATAATTATTTTATCCCCCTGCCTGCAGGTGGCCCATATTGCCGAAAGAATACCGCAGGTGGAGCCCCCTGTCAAAAATATTGTGCTTACCGTACCGTAAAGGGCGGTGGCACGGCCCTGGGCGGCGGCAATAATACCCTTCGGAGCGTGAAGGTCATCAGCCCCCGATATTTCGGTAATATCAAGGGCGTGCAGACCCTCGGTCCAGCGGGGATTCCGCTTGTGGCCGGGCATATGGAAGGGGTATACCCCCTCGATTACTTTTTTAAGGTCCTTTTCCAGCATCAGTTTTGCTTCCTAACTATAGAATATTCGTCATCCAGGCGGAAATAGGGGCAACGGTAGTTGGGGTTAGACACAAAGGATATGTACTCATCCTCATCCAGATTTACAAGACAGGAGTAGCACTCGTCCTCATCATCCCAAACGTAGTTTACACACAGCTCGCAGGCTGAAGGGCTTTCTTTTTTCATAACTTTCCTCTCCACTAGTCCCTAGGCACTAGGCACTAATCACTAGGCACTAGGCACTAGTAACTAGTCCCTAGTCCCTAAAAAGGTATCCGTAATAATCCTTCTCTAAAATCTTGGCCGAGGTTTTAAACCTGTTGTTTACCGCCGCCTTCATTGAGGCGACGTACTCCAGCTCCTTCTCCTCCGACGGGAAACAGGTGGGGTCGTGGGGGGTAAACTCCCCTATCCCTGCATCGTATTTACCATAGTCGGTGATAAAGGAACGGTCGGAGAAGATTACCAGACCTTCAGAGGTAGACAGTATATCGGAGCCCGTCAGCAGACGGGAATCATACTCGAAGCCGAAGAGATTAAGCAGGGTGGGCAGAATATCTGCCGCATAGCAGTATTTATCCACCACGGGGGCGCTTTCATCTCCCTGGCAGTAAAGCAGGAAGCAGCTCTTATACAGCTCAAAGGTGGTTTCTACCTCGTGACCCAGCAGCTCACGCCAGACGGCGTAGGTGTCGCCGCCGTCGGCCTCCAGACCGTAGGGATAGTGGTCGGGGGTAATGGCAATAACCGTCTTATCGGCCACCCCTGCGGCATTAAGTTCGGCCAGCAGCTTTTCCACCGCACGGTCCAGCTCAATATTGCAGGCAAAATAGCCCTTAACCTGCTCTGAACAGTCCAGGTCCTTAACCAAATTCCAGTTTTTAGCCACCATAGAGTTGCCGATACGGGTATAATTAAGGTGTCCGCTTACCGTCATATAGTAGGCGTGGAAGGGCTCGGTAGAGGAGAGATATTCGGGCAGGGAGCCTGTAATCATCTCCAGGTCGGACTCGGGCCAAACCTTTTTAACGTACTTTTCAACGCCGCTTCCCATACCCTTATAGTTGTAGCCCATATTGGGGTGGGAAATATCACGGTGGTAATAGCTGTGGGTGTGGTTATGGTAGGCAAATACCCTGTCTACACCAATGCCCCTAAACATATTGCCCAGGGTATAGGGCATATAGTTTTTGCCCGAGGTGTAAAAGCTCCATACCCCCGATTTGGGTATAAGACCCGTGCAGGCGGTGTACTCGCCGTCGGAGGTGGAAACGCCCCATATAGGAGTGTAAAAATTGTTGAATTTAAAGCCCTCCTGCTGCATTTTATAGAGGGTCGGGGTAAGGGTTGGGTGAATGGCATAGGGAGAAAAGCCCTCGGCCACCATATATATAAGGTTATAGCCCTCGTAGCGGCCTGTGTATTCGTTTTTATAGGTAGGCTCCTTTTGGCTGAAATACTCGTTAAGCATAGCCAAAGCTTGGTCGGTTTCCCCCTGGGGGAAGGTAACGTCCGAAATGTTGGGGGTGTAGACGGGGGCCTGCTCCTCTTCCTCGGGGGTGGGGTCAATATCCTCGGGGTCGGCCTCAGTTTCCAGGCTGGTATCCTGCTCGATGCCCAGCAGGTTATACTTTATATCCAGAGTTTCGGTGCGCAGCAGGCCGAAATTACCTACCGCAAGGTTGGGGTCAAACATACCCGACTGTATGGCCGACATTGAGGGGAAAAGGGAAATTACCCCGATAAGGGCCAGGTTGACCCCCAGGGCGGCGGCCACTATAGCCGAGGAAACAAGAGGCTTTTTCCTTTTAATTATGATTTTTTTGCCGAAAAAGGCTATTGCCAGGGCCATAGGCAGGCTGAAAAGGGCGATAGCAGGCAGGCCCTGCAGTATGGCCAGCAGGGTGTTTTTAACAATGCCCTCGCCAACAATCTGGTCGGCTCCCCCTGCCGTCAGGGAGAAAATAATAAGATATTTACCGAAAAAGTTCTGGTAAACGGTCTGGGTGGAAAAAAGGACAAACAAAAAGGAAAAAACGCCTATGGTAATACCTCTGGCCGCCTTTTCCCCAAAAAAGGAGCAGATTCCCCACAGACCAAGCCCCGCCAGGGCCGAAAAAAGGGCAACGGGAATAAGCCCTACCGTAAAGAACAGCTTGCAGGTAAAGGCCCTTAAAATAAGCTCCATATAAAATATGGCGGCTACAAAAAATACCGCCGCAGAAATCTTGAAATCAAACCTTTTCATAGTTTCACTCTCCGAAAAGAGTATACCACCCCTGTCGAATAAAGTCAATCGTGGGGGTGGTATCAGAAAACTATTTCCAAATCAAAAAACTTTATATACCCTTCCGCCAGCATAACGGCGGGGCGGCGGTCGTCAAAGCAGACCTGCCGCACCCCCTCGTAGCTTCTGCAGCAGCCAAGATAAAACCCCGTCAGGCATAGGAGGGTAACGGCGGTCACCGCCGCCGAGCGGAAAAAGATAATCACGTCCTGTTTTTTTATCATCAGTTTATTTCTCCCAGCAGAGCCACCAGGGCCTTGCCTGCCAGCTCTGCGGAATATTTCGCCTCCTCTAAGGTGTTGGAATCGGTGCCTATCTCCAGCAGCATAGACCCCGTTGTCAGATGCATATTGTATCGCCTTGAGCAAAAAAGCATCTGCCTGGGAAGCCCCGGGTAAAGCTTTTCCATTTTTTGCTGGAACCTGGCGGCCAGACGGAAATTGCTTTTCCAGTTAGGAAAGCCGGTAACCGAGCCGGTCTGACTGCCCACTACCAGCATTACCTGGGCCGCCTTTTTGCCGTCTATCTCCACCACCGGCTTGGCCTTATCGTTGCCCGACATAGCGATGGAGTCCCTGTGCAGGTCTATTACTATCTTTATCCCCGGATATTTCTTTAAATATTCATTTATTGTGGTATATGCCCTGTCATAGCTGCCGTTATAGGCAGGATGGTCGTGGTGGGTGCGGTCGTGAAGGACCTTATAACCCCCGGCCTCGATTACGGCGGCCAGGGTATCCCCCACGGCGGTAACGTTTTTGGCATTATCGGTGGTGCGGGACTTGTCGGCGGCGGTGTAGAAGGGGCGGTCCTCGGTCATATAGCTCTCGGTGGCGTGGGTGTGGACTATAAGCACCTGGGGGTCGCTCCCCTTTTTTATTCCTAAAGAAAGCTTTGCCGCCAGCTCGGCCTTAAGGTCAATATCAAGGCCTGTAGAGTTTTTTATATAAACCCCACCGTACTGAAGCTTTGCCGAATAGGGGGAGAGAAACTGGGAATGTATCTTCCCCACCGCATCGGCAGGGTCGGCACTTACCGCCACCGATTCGGCAGGTAGGCTGCTGCCTGCCAAATCTCCCTGCTCGGGTGCGGCGGAGGAGGAAAGTATGGGCGGCAAAATATCCTTTAAGGGAGAAAGCCCCGCCTCACCGCTCGGGGAGGCGGAAATTTCTATATCTCCCACCGCCAGGGCCGCTATTCCCGACAGCACCGACACCAGGCAGATAAGGGTTGAGAGTATAAGGGGGATTCGGCCCGAAAGTCCTTTCATCCAGCCACCTCCAAGGTAAAATACTACCTTAAAATATATGTTTTACCCTTTTATTATATAACTTTTAAAAAAAAACTTGCATTTTTCGGCTACTTGTGTTAACATATATCGTGCTTTAAGTATAAGTGTCTTTATGCGACACAAAGTTTTAGGGGAGGTGTAACTGTGCCTAACATTAAATCCGCAAAGAAGCGTGTACTGGTAAACGCCGCTAATTACGAGCGTAACAAGGCTTACCGTTCGGGTCTGCGCACCGCTATCAAGAAGGCTAACGTAGCTATCGAGAGTGGCGCCGCTGATATGGACGTTGCTGTTAAGGTTGCTGTTAAGAAGATTGACCAGGCTACTGCCAAGGGTATTCTTCACAAGAACACTGCCGGCAGAAAGAAGTCTGCTCTGGTTTCCAGCATGAATAAAGCTAAGGCTTAATTAAAGTCAATAAGCACAGGCCCTGCTTCAGGGCAGGGCCTGTATAGGCTTTATTCCAAAATTTAGGGTATCACCGCATGGGCGGTGTTTTTTTTATGCCGTTTTTAGGGCAATAGTGATATTCTGTGCTTCGCACAGAGTGATATTATGCCTTGCGGCATAGTGATATTTTTGCCTTTGGCAAAAGTGA
>JAGAPN010000065.1 GCA_017623235.1 Clostridia bacterium
CCAATTTTGTTTCGCCCGGTGCAAAGCTAATCGCATCCTCACAGGAATAAAGATCGGCGCCCGCCACACAGGCGGAGCCGTAGGAAGGCGTTACAGCCTTATCATTTAATTTTTTAATTTTAAGTTCTACCATTTTGATAACTTATCGAGGGTAATATCCCCTTCCCAGAGGACAACCTCGCCTTTCTTTAAAGATTCTTTAACGTTAATTATCCGCTGATTCTCGGAGCCCTTGAATCTCAAATTAAGGTTTTTAAGCTCCTCCATAAATCTGCCATCCACCAAAATATCAATGTTTTCTATAAGCTGTCGGGTAATTTGGGGGTCTCCGATATTTTGGGCCAGAATATTCTTTTCATAATCATAGCCGGTATAGCACCAGACCGTCTTTTCGGGAAATTTCTTTTTAAAAGCCGTTACAAGCTTTAAAACCTCGGGCTGATTTTGCGGTTCAAAAGGCTCACCGCCAAGCAGCGACAGCCCCCTGATATGGGGGCGGTCTATTGCTGACAAAATATATTCTATAGTATCATCGCCAAAAGGTCTGCCATACTCAAAATCCCAGGCTTCGGCATTAAAGCAGCCTTTACAGCGATGGGTGCAGCCGCTGACAAAAAGAGATACCCTTACACCTTCGCCATTGGCTACGTCATTGGTTTTAATGGTTGCGTAATTCACGTCTGTTACCTCTTACAGATGCAGTACTCTGGATTTAATTTCCTTGGTTTTGCCAACGTTCCAGAAATTTTCGCCCAGATAACCGCAGGTGCGGCGTGTAACGTTCATCTTGCCGTGGTCCTTATTGCCACAGGAGGGGCACTCCCACTCCACGTCATCGTTGATAAGAATTTCTCCGTCGTATCCACAAACGTGGCAATAGTCAGACTTTGTATTAAATTCGGCATACTGAATGTTGTCATAAATAAAGCGAACTATATCCTCTAATGCGGTAAGATTATGCCTCATATTGGGTATTTCAACGTATGATATAGCGCCGCCCGAGGATATTTTTTGGAACTGGCTTTCAAACTCAAATTTAGAGAATGCATCAATATCCTCACGGACGTCTACGTGGTAGGAGTTTGTATAATACCCCTTATCGGTTATATCCTCAATACTGCCAAAACGCTTTTTATCAATACGGGCAAAACGGTAACAAAGGGATTCTGCAGGGGTGCCGTAAAGGGCAAAACCTATGTTAGTATCCTTCTTCCACTTATCTGTGGCGGCACGAAGCTTATTCATAACCTTAAGGGCAAATTCCTCTCCTACAGGGTCAGTATGACTAACCCCCTTCATAAGCTTGGTAACCTCATAAAGTCCAATATATCCGAGAGAAATGGATGAGTATCCACCATAAAGCAGGGGTTTAATACTTTCGCCCTTAGGCAGACGTGCAATAGCACCGTACTGCCAATGCACCGGGCTGGCATCCGAGGTGATTTTGGAAACTGCCTCGTGGCGGCACATAAGAGCCTCAAAGCAGAGCTCAAGTCTTTCCTCAAAAATCTGCCAGAATTTTTCCTCATCGCCCTTGGCAAGAATACCTATCTGGGGCAGGTTAAGGCTGACGACACCCTGATTGAAGCGACCTTCAAATTTGTAGTTGCCTTCCTCATCCTTCCAGGGAGAAAGGAAGGAGCGACAGCCCATAGGACTGAAGACGTTACCTTCGTAATGCTCGCGCATCTTTTTAGCCGAAATATAATCGGGATAAAGGCGCTTTGCAGAGCATTTTACCGCTAGCTTGGTAATGTAATCATACTTACCGCCCTTAAGGCAGTTATGCTCGTCCAAAACGTATACAAGCTTGGGGAAAGCAGGAGTTACGTAAACCCCAACCTCATTCTTAATACCCTCATAGCGCTGACGAAGAATCTCTTCAATAATCATTGCGTTTTCTTCAATATACTCGTCGCCCTCCTCAAGATTTAAGAAAAGGGTAACAAAGGGAGATTGACCGTTGGTGGTCATAAGGGTATTAATCTGATACTGAATGGTCTGTACGCCGCTTTTAAGCTCTTCACGCAGACGGTAATCCACAAGACCCTTCAAGGCCTCGGGAGAAATATCGTTGTTAGCGGCAGCCTTTAGCTGTTTTTTGAACTTTTCACGGCTATATCGCAAATATTTACCAAGATGCTTTATATCCACCGACTGGCCGCCATACTGGCTGCTGGCAACGGCTGCGATTATCTGTGTGACAATAGTACAGGCTACCTGAAAGCTTTTGGGGCTCTCAATCAGTTTGCCGTTCATAACGGTACCCTTATCCAGCATATCACCTATGTTAATAAGACAGCAGTTAAAAATAGGCTGAATAAAATAATCGGCATCGTGAAAATGAATTGCTCCCTCATCGTGAGCCTTGCTTATCTTTTCAGGAAGCAGCACACGACGGGTAAGGTCCTTGGAAACCTCGCCTGCAATAAGGTCACGCTGTGTAGAGGCAACTACGGCATTTTTGTTTGAGTTCTCCTCCATAACGTCCTTATTACTGTTTTGAATAAGGGTCAGTATAGACTCATCCGTCGTATTAGCTTTTCTTACCAGCGCCCTGCTGTAACGGTAAATGATATAGGTTTTAGCCAGAGTAAATTTGCCTATAGACATTAGACCCTGCTCTACAATATCCTGTATATCCTCTACCAGGAAGCGCTGACGATTTTTATTTTCTATAGAAGAAACAATTTTTTCTATCTGTTCGGCCGTTGCCCGTTCCTCAGGCTCTACCGCATCATTCGCCTTATTAATGGCAACAACTATTTTACTGCGGTCAAAATCTACTATTGAGCCATCTCTTTTAATAACCTTCACTATAGTCTTCCTCCTTTTCTCAAAAATAACACAACACTATATATGGGGTATTTTTTATCCGAGTATCTATTATTATAACAATATATCCAAAAAAAGCAAGGATTTTATAGCTAAAAAACGATATTAGTAAAATTTGCATAATTACAGGTTTTATTTCTCTAACAAAATCCGTTGTTTGTGAAATTTATGTCATAAAAAAAGAGGGCATTAGCCCTCTTTTTCATAAGATTCTCTGATATATTCAAAAAGTTCTCTGGCTCTGGCTTCTTGCCCTGCAAGGTACAAATATCCAAACAAAGCCTCCAGACCGGTTGCGCTGTGGTATTCGCCAACGCTGGAATTTTTCGGCACGGTGTTAACGTGGGTGTTTCTGCCACGCTTATAGATATCCATCTCTTCCTCAGTAAGCTTATCCTTAATCACCTTAAAGGCCGCGGCCTGAGCCGGCGCCTTTACCAGGGTAACAGAAGCCTTGTGCAGCTCACCCAAAGGACGATTTACCTTTGCCAGCATTTCTCTGACAATAAGACTGTAATACGCATCTCCAACAAAAGCAAGGGTTGAGGAGCTTAAAACTTTAACGTCCATATTCCACCTCTTATGAAACGTATTCGAATTCAATATCGTAAACGCTGACCAGATCTCCATCCTGCACACCGGCATTGATAAGCGCCTTAATTATACCGCTTTGCTGAAGCACACGCTGAAAATACTGCAACGACTCATAATCATCGGGGTCAACCGTTTCAAGTATCTTAAGCAGCCAGGGAGCCTTATCTATAACGTATACTCCCTCGACCACATTAACGGTAAATGTTCTCTTATTATTCTCAACCGTAAAGTCCTCAACAGGCACGGGGTCGGGCTCATATATCTTGATGTCGGGAAGCTTTGCAAGCTCGGCAGCCACAAAATTTATAAGCTCATCAGTGCCCTCCGAAATGGGAGCCATAATGGGGAAAAACTTATATCCGTTTTCCTCAAAATATTCTTTTAGTTCTTCTACCCTATCATCATCGGTAAGGTCACATTTATTGCCTACAACAATCTGCGGGCGTTCGGAAAGCTCCTCACTGAACACCTTAAGCTCGTTATTTATAGTATTAAAATCATCAATGGGGTCACGACCCTCACTGCCCGAAACGTCTATGACGTGGAGCAGCATACGACAACGCTCAACATGACGCAAAAACTCGTGGCCAAGGCCGACGCCTTCTCCTGCACCCTCAATAAGTCCGGGTATATCGGCCATAACAAAGGACGAGCCTTCGCCCATTCTTACAACGCCTACAACGGGAGTTAAGGTGGTAAAATGATAGTTTGCGATTTTCGGTTTAGCCTCGCTTACAACAGAAACCAAGGTGGATTTACCCACGTTTGGAAAGCCTATAAGACCCACGTCTGCTAAAAGCTTCAGCTCCAGGGTTACGTCTAATTCCTCTCCGGGGTTTCCGGGTTTAGAAAATCGGGGCACCTGACGGGTTGCACTTGAAAAATGCATATTTCCCCAACCACCGTTACCGCCCTTGGCGATAACAACAGGCTCGCCCGATGAAATATCGGCAATGATTCTTCCTGACTCGGCATCCTTAACAAGAGTGCCTCTCGGCACCGAAATAACTAGATTTTTTGCGCTTTTACCCGTACAACGGGAGGCTGCGCCGTTTTGGCCGTTTTCTGCCACGTACTTGCGCTTGTATCTGAAATCGGCAAGGGTGGAAAGGTTATCGTCTGCAACAAAAACTATATCTCCGCCACGACCACCGTCACCACCGTCGGGACCGCCGGCAGCCACGTACTTTTCACGGCGAAAAGAAACAGCACCATTACCACCATCACCTGCTTTAAGATGTATCTTAGCTATATCTACAAACACAATATCACCTCTTTTAAACTGCTATACAAGAAATAAAGCCCGGCAGTGTGCCGAGCTTTAAGATATCGATTTACTGTTCTACAGCGTAGATGCTGACCTGCTTGCGGTCACGGCCTACACGCTCGAACTTAACCTTACCGTCGATAAGAGCGAATAAGGTGTCGTCGGAACCGATGCCGACATTATTGCCCGGATGAATTTTGGTTCCTCTCTGGCGAACAAGAATGTTACCAGCAAGAACAAACTGACCGTCAGCACGCTTAACGCCAAGACGCTTAGCCTCGCTGTCACGACCGTTCTTGGTAGAACCCATACCCTTTTTATGAGCGAATAACTGAATGTTAATCTTTAACATGATTACACCTCCGAATTTACTTTAATGCAGTCTGGATACTGCTCACTTAGTTGCTGCAGATGAAGGGATAAACCCTTTAAAACAAGGCCCGTTTCCTTTGATGCGGAAGGAAGAAACACATCCATCCTGCCATCTTTCTCGGTAACGTCGGCGTTATCACCGACAACGTCGGTAATAGTGTTAACAGCCATATAGACTGCCGAAGATACCGCAGCGCAAACCAGGCGCCCTGCCTCATCGGATGCATCAACTGTACAATGTCCTTTTACGGAAAAACCGTTTTTGAACAACCTGACAACTGTCATACCGGATTACACGATCTCAGTGATCTGTACCTTGGTGTAGGGCTGTCTGTGACCCATCTTGCGGGCGCAACCCTTCTTGGGCTTGTAGGTGAAGACGGTAATCTTCTTGCCCTTGCCGTTCTTAACAACAGTACCCTTAACAGCGGCATCCTTAACGTAGGGCTTGCCTAACTTGAGGGCTGCAGTCTTCTTAACAGCAACAACCTTGTCAAAAACAACTTCAGTGTTTTCTTCAGCATCGAGCTTCTCAACATAGATGAAGTCGCCCTCTTCTACACGATACTGCTTTCCGCCGGTCTCAATAATAGCGTACATTTCTTTGGCACCTGCCTTAATATAAGTCTCGCTACAGAAGGCGTGCGCAAGGCGCAACTTTAAAAGCCCCCAATATGCGGCTTGAATATTTTATCACCAAAACGTCAATATGTCAAGCAAAATTTTTTAAAAAACAAAATCCCCGAAAATAAAGTTTTCGGGGATTTTATAATATTATTCGGCAGCTTCTTCGGTGGCGGATTCTGCAATAACAACCTCTTCCTCAGAAGCAGTAGCTACAACAGCATCTTCAGCATCGGCTACGGGAGCCTCTTCTACTACCTCGGGCTCAAGCAGAGCACGGATAGAAAGGCTTACTCTCTTCTTCTCAAGGTCAACGGCAGTAATCTTGGCCTCAACCTCCTGACCAACAGTAAGCTCATCCTGAGGCTTGGCAACGTGCTTGTTGGCAATCTGTGAAATGTGGATAAGACCGTCAATGCCGGGGATGATGCGAGCAAATGCGCCATAGGTAGTCATGCTAACGATGGTTACCTTTACAACGTCATCTACATTATAGTTGTTCTGGAAAATGGTCCAGGGATTTTCCTCGTCCTTCTTGTAGCCAAGAGAAATCTTCTTCTTTTCCTTATCAACAGCCTTTACGTATACCTCAACGGTATCACCAACAAGAACAACCTCGGAAGGATTCTTGATGCGCTGCCAAGAAAGCTCGGACACGTGAATCATACCGTCAACACCGCCCAGGTCTACGAACGCGCCGTAGCCGGTAAGAGACTTAACGGTACCTGTGAACTTGTCACCAACGTTGATTTCCTCCCAGAACTTGGCCATTTCTTCTTTTCTCTGCTCACGAAGAATGGAGCGAATAGAACCAACAGCTCTTCTTCTGCGGCCGATTTCAATAATACGGAAGGAAACCTCCTGACCCTTAAGCTCTTCAAGTGAATCGCTCTTATAAAGGGTTGCCTGAGAAGCAGGAATAAATACACGCATACCACCGGTAACGGCAACAACGCCACCCTTAATAACCTCGGTAACAACACCGGTAAGAACCTCGTTGTTCTCCTTGGCGGCTACAATCTTATCCCAGCCGGCAATTGCATCATAACGACGCTTGGAAAGCATAGCGGTGCCTTCCATATCATCGGTACGCATAATGATGAGATCAAGCTCATCGCCTACCTTAACCTCTTTTGTGAGGTCAATATTACGATCAAACGAATATTCATCGGCGCTTACATAGCCTGTAAGACCTCTGTTGTAATCAACTAAGATTTCGGAAGGAGTAACCTGTACAACTACACCCTTAACCTTTTTGTCGGAATTAAGACTGTCTAAAGATGCCTCAAATGCCTCTTCATCGGTCATCTCCTCAAAAGACTTTTGAACAACTTCTGTTACCTCGGCCTGTTCTTCTACCGGATTTAAAATTTCTGTCATGGTTTTAATAGCCTCCTTAATAATTGCCGCAGGGGTTGACGCCCCCGCAACTACACCTATTGCGTCAGCATGCTCAAAAATTTCGGGCTTCAATTCATCTGCCGTTTCGATAAGAACGGTATTTTTACAGTTCATTAGGCAAACGTCATATAGCTTTTTTGTATTTGAGCTGTGCCTTCCTCCAATAACAACCATAGTATCATTTTCTTTTGACAACCTGGCTGCCTCGGCCTGTCGCATAGAGGTAGCGTTACATATTGTATCAAAAATCTTTCGATTTGTACAGTATTTTTTTAATAAAATTTCAGTTTTTTGCCATATTTTTTCATTAAAGGTTGTTTGAGATACCACACAAACAGGGTCGGTTTCAAGTTCAGGATGTGATTTTATAAGATTTTCCAGTGAAATTTCGTCCTCAAACACGTAAACCTTGCCCTTTGTGTGACCTACGATTCCGATAACCTCTTTATGGCTGGCATCGCCCGCAATGAGAACTGTTTCACCTGCAAGCGAGGCATTTTTCACTATCTTGTGTATCTTGGAAACAAAGGGACAGGTGGCATCTACCGTTTCAACATTACACTTCACGGTGCGTTCAAGGACCGATTCGGGAACACCGTGGGACCGAATAACAAGTATCTCATCGTCTTCGGCTTCGGTCACATCCTCTATAACTCTAACGCCTTTTTCTTCCAGGTCGGCCACCAGCTGAGGATTATGGATAATAGGGCCTAACGTGCATACCTTTTTCCCCTGCTCTACCAGCTCATAAACGGTATCTACCGCCCTTTTTACGCCAAAGCAAAAGCCTGCTGTATCAGCTAACGTAATTTTCAATGTCTTAACTCCCAAAGTTCCGTAATAGAGCCTGTAACTCTATCAACTATATTTTTCATATTGGCTCTGTCAGACAGATTACTGTCAACCAGCTTGTCGTGCTGTATAAGTTTACCTATTCTGATAGTGGTCTTTTTAAAGGGCGTATATCTTCCCTCTCGGTAAATACACATAGGCAAAATATCAGCGCCGGTGTTCATTGCGATATACGCAACCCCGGATTTCGCCTTGCGGGGAGCCCCCGTTTTATAGCGTGTACCTTCGGGAAAAATGCCAAGTATTTTTCCCTGTTTTATAAGCTCTATGGCGTGATTGATCGCGCCCATATCCCCTTTTCCTCTGTCAACCGCAAAAGCTCCGGCAGCGGTCAGCACCTGCTTTATAACAGGTATTCTGAAAAGCTCAATTTTACTCATAAAGAAAATCTGCTCTCCAAAGGTAGCCGCCAGAAAAAACGGGTCGGTATTAGAGGTGTGGTTTGAGCATAGGATATAGGCCTTACCCTTTGGAATGTTTTCTTCACCTATAATCTTTACAGGGTGCAGCCAACGAAAAAAAGGATAGATAATCCCTCTGGCTATCTTATAAAAGGCGGTCATTGCTATACCCCTTCCTCAACTATCTTCTTAAGCAATTCCAAAGACTCATCAAAGGTGAGGCTTGTAGTATCGGCCAATACGGCATCATCAGCCTGTTTTAAGGGGGCTATAGGTCTGTGAGAATCATTATAATCTCTTACCTTCATCTCCTCAAGCACATCGGCAAAATCAACCTGCTGACCCTTTTCGCATAACTCTTTATAGCGGCGCTCTGCCCTAACCTCAACGTCTGCCGTGAGAAAAATCTTCACCTTAGCATTAGGCAAAACTACGGTGCCGATATCTCGGCCGTCCATAACAACGTTATTACGCTGAGCAAGGCCTCTTTGCATATCAAGAAGGAAGGCTCGCACCTCCGGCTTGGCCGATACGGCCGAGGCCATCATAGAGGCGGTAGGTGTCCTTATATCGTCGGATACGTCTTTACCGTCAAGGAAAACCCTTTGAGCGCCGTCTATAAAACGGATATCCACCGCTGTTTCACCCAGCACCTCCGCAATATCCCCCTTAAGCTCGGTATCAAAGCCCTTCATTGAAAATTTGAGACCTACGGCACGGTACAGCGCACCTGTGTCCACGTAAATATAGCCCAAATCCTTTGCAAGCAAGCGAGAAAGAGTGCTTTTTCCTGCTCCTGCGGGACCGTCAATCGCAATGTTAATCATAAAATTCTCCTCATTTATACAGATATTCCGGCAAGATAGCCGGTAGAAAAGGCTGTTTGAAGGTTGAAGCCGCCCGTAAAGCAGTCAACGTCAATAATCTCACCTGCAAAATACAGACCGCCTATCAGCTTTGACTGCATTGTTGCCGGGTCAATTTCTTTTAATTTTATTCCGCCCGAGGTTACCACAGCCTCCTCAATGGGACGGAGCCTCAAGATATGCATTTTAAGCTCCTTGAGTGCCGAAATCAAACGTTGACGTTCTTCCCTGGTAACGGAATTCACCTTGGTCCTGGGGTCGATTCCCGAATTATGTACTATTATGGGAATCATTCTTTTGGGTAACAGCTTGTCAAGGGCATTGATGAAATCCTTGTTGGGCTCCTCAGCAAAATCTCGCAAAATTCTTTTATCCAGCGCCTCCCTGTCTAAGGCCGGCTTTAAATCAATAATTATGGTATATTTATCAGCCTCTTTGTCCACATAGGCAGACGCCGAAAGCACCAGAGGTCCGGTTATTCCGAAATCGGTAAACATCATTTCGCCTAATTCTGAATATACCGGCTTCTTTTTACCCTCTTCGTAGAGAGAAAGTTGTACGTTTTTAAGCGAAAGACCGCAAAGCTTTGAGCAAAAGCTTTCCTTGGTCATTATGGGCACAAGAGAGGGCCGAAGCTCTGTTACGGTATGGCCCAATCTTCTTGCAAATTCATAACCGTCGCCTGTAGAGCCGGTTACGGGATATGAGCAACCCCCCGTTGCAAGAATGACCTTATCAAAAAAGAACTCCTTACCTGCATCTGTAATAACAGAGGTTACACATCTGTTTTCCTCTATTATATCGGCAACACGGGCATTTATAAACATTACTCCTCTATCGCTTGCAGCCGACACCAAGGCATCAACAATGTCCACCGCCTTATCCGATACAGGAAAGACCCTGTTGCCTCTTTCGGTTTTAAGCGGAACGCCCTGTTTTTCAAAAAAACTTATGGTATCGCTGCAGGTAAAGGCCGAAAAGGCCGAATACATAAATCTGCCGCCGTGGGGCGTATTGGCCATAAAGGTATCCAAATCACAGTTGTTGGTAACGTTACATCTGCCTTTGCCCGTAATCATAACCTTTCTGGCCGGGCGAGAATTGCGCTCGAAAACCGTAACGTCCAATCCTCTGTCAGCCGCCGCATAGGCCGCCATAAGGCCTGCCGCACCGCCGCCGACTATTGCAACTTTTGTCCTCATCAAATCCTCCGAATTATTTACCTTTAAATATCCTGCTGACCGACGGGTGTACTCTCACAATATAAAATTGCGCCATACGTGACACCGCAATATCATATATGGGGAATACCAGGTTTGCGGCCACCAACAGAATAATAGAAGTATATTTACCGAATTCTCCCATATCTCCTATTGGAATTTGGAATACTGCGGTCATAAGCAGATACGCCGCAACTACAGCTGTGTTAAACACAATAAATTTAAGGACATACTCCAAAATACGACTTTTGAGGCCTTCAAATGTCGATTTAATTATAGGATAGTATCCAAAAAACATAATGTACAGCATTTTTGCTTCGGGCTCGGCCATAATAAATACCAACACCGCAGAAGCACAATAAGCTATAAAGGCATACCTTTTATCCGCCTCAATAACAACCAGCATTATGAAAAGGCCTGCTATTGCAGGGATAGCATAGGTCAGATACGGAAAATATGACGTCAGCATAAATACGGTCGCCAATGCCGTCATCATAGCGCAAAACGCAAGCTTACCTGTTTTTTTCACGCCTTCACCTCAATTAGCAGCAAGGCACCAGGTCGCCACCCATACATTCACAGCAGCAATCTGCGCATATAAGAGAGGAACAACAATCGCAGGTATTACAGGAACCGCCCATATTTCCGCCCGTTCTGTAGGGGCTGTTAAAGCCACCTGCACCCTGACGCTGAAGGTTGTTAAGTGCCGCCCTATACTCCGGATTATTAGGGTCCATATTAACTGCAGTTGAAAAGCTGGAATACGCCTGTCCGTGCCATCCACGCTTATATTGCACCGAGCCGCTTAAGAAATACCATTCGGCATCACGGGAG
The DNA here is from genome assembly GCA_017623235.1 of Clostridia bacterium. GTDB lineage: Bacteria > Bacillota > Clostridia > Oscillospirales > Acutalibacteraceae > SFWF01. Next base: position 11,267 of record JAGAPN010000065.1, read on the forward strand.
TTTGTACCGAAGGCATCCAGCTCCTTTTGTGCTTCATCCAGACGATTATTGGCAATAAGGGTTCTGATATTGGCATAAGCAGGGTTTGATGAGCCCTTATAGCTTCCACCGGCACCCTGACTGCCTTTTCTCATAGAAACTATTGAATCATAGGCATCATTTATTTCCTTCATTTTCTCACTTGCCAGATCAGAAAGAGGGTTGTCTACGTAATTGTCGGGGTGGTATTTGCGAGCCAAATTCCTATATGCAGTTTTAATTTCTTCATCGGTAGCATTTTTAGAAACGCCCAACACCTCATAAGGGTCTCTCATATCTTTAACTCCTTTTTAAAGGTATCCTGCAAACCAAGATAAACAAGGTTATCCAGGATATTTTTGAATTTTTTTATATTAATAAGCTCGTAGGCTTTTGCCGTTTCTGCAATACAGAGGTTAAGCAGTGGAGCTATTAGTTCTTTATTAAGGCTTTCCCGTCCGTTTATAAATTTTAAAGGATTATATTTACCCTGCTTAATATCGTCCGAAAGGTCAGCCGCTGCATCGAGAATATAGATATACCTGCCTATAAGGTAGCCCATTCTCTCAAGGCAGCGCTTGTCAAATTCATCCTCGGTAAGCAGCATAAAGATTTGTGACATACATTGTGCCGTAGGCTCAGCTGCAAAATCAAGGTCATCACAGCCATCGGTTTCCAGCTTTTGCTGCGCCTCCACATAGTCCTTTGCAATCTTATCAAGCGCGGGATAGGCTTTAGCCGCCTTTTTATACGCACTGCCAAATAATGGCCTGGCCAGCATGTAACCGAGCCTTTTAAGGCCCTTTTCATCGCTGATATTATCAAGTATTTTATAATACAGCAATATCATTGCGGCCGCTGCCGGCAAAGCCAGCTCCGTTCTGTCCTCAAGATAGGAGCATTTTTTTAACGGGTTACAGGTGCAGCACTTACGGACAAGCTTACAGTCCTTGTCGTTCAACGCCATATAAAGCATTGCAAGAAAGGTAAAATCATAGCTGAGGGTCAGCCTGGCCAATATGCCGTAGCTTTTACCCAGCTCCTTACAAAGGGAGCAATATACCGCTTTATACATTTCAAATTCCTTTATGCGAAGCTCAGGCTTACAGGCCCTGATGTATCCAAACATACTGCACCCCCTTAAAATTTTATACTAAATATTTATACGATGGTTAACCGTTTGTAAACTTAAAGCAATTTTTTTATAAACTTTCCCGTATGGGATGCCTCGCAATCGGCAACTTCCTCGGGGGTACCGCAACAAACAACGGTGCCTCCCCTGTCGCCGCCTTCGGGACCCAGGTCAATAATATAATCGGAGGTTTTTATAACATCCAGATTATGCTCGATTACAAGCACGGTATTACCCTGCTCTACCAGACGGTTAAGCACATCAAGCAGCTTGTGGACGTCGGCCGTGTGCAAACCTGTAGTAGGCTCATCAAGAATATATATCGTATTGCCCGTACCACGCTTTGAAAGCTCGTTAGCCAGCTTTACACGCTGGGCTTCGCCGCCCGAGAGGGTGGTTGCGGGTTGTCCGATTTTAACGTAGCCAAGACCTACGTCGAAGAGAGTTTTAAGCTTGCGGTGTATCTTTGGAATAGGCTCGAAGAAGTTCATACCCTCTTCTATAGTCATCTCCAGAACGTCGTAAATGCTTTTACCCTTGTATTTCACGCTTAAGGTTTCTCTGTTGTAGCGACTACCTCCGCAAACCTCACAGGGTACATAAATATCCGGTAGGAAGTGCATGGCAATTTTAATAATACCGTCGCCCTCGCAGGTCTCGCATCGACCGCCCTTTACGTTAAAGGAGAATCTTCCTGCATTATAACCCTTGGCTTTTGCATCTTTAGTAGAGGCAAAAAGGTCACGAATATCATTAAATACGCCGATATAGGTGGCGGGGTTTGAACGTGGAGTTCTGCCTATTGGTGACTGGCTGATATCAATCACCTTATCAAGATATTCCAGGCCGCTTATGGACTTGAATTTGCCGGGGAAGGTTTTGGCACGGTTAAGCTTTGCGGCAAGGTGCTTATAAATAATATCGTTCACCAATGAGGATTTACCCGAGCCCGAAACACCTGTTACGCAGACAAAACAGCCCAAGGGAATATCTACGTTTATATTTTTAAGATTGTTTTCGGCCGCACCTTTAACCGAAAGCCACTTGCCGTTTCCTTTTCTTCGGCAGGAAGGAATTTCGATTTTCTTACGCCCCGTCAGGTAATCGGCCGTAATGGAATTCTCGCATTTTTCGATTTCCTCCAAGGTACCGCTGAAGATAATCTCACCGCCGTGAATACCTGCACCGGGGCCGATATCAACAATGTGGTCAGCAGCA
>JAGAPN010000066.1 GCA_017623235.1 Clostridia bacterium
GGGAAAGGACAATTATAAAAAATATCTTCATAAGGGTAGTCCACACCTGCCCCATTATGCCATTTTTTAATATTATCTTCAGACTCCTTAATTTTTTCATCAGGCACCTGAAGCTTTTCCTTTAAATGCTTGTCATCGGGGAAATTATAAAGAATTCGGTCGATGGTGAATTTGCTTGCAAAGGGCATTTCATAAAGCTGCTCTAAAACCTTGGCGTGGTCGTTATGAGCATGGGTTATTATCCAAAGCGGTACCTTTATCTCTTCGCTTTGGCATATTTCGGCCATCTCTTTATACATCTCGTAAAGCAGTTCCCGAGGCTCATATCTCGAGCGGTCTTCAATCCTCCAGCCGCCGTCTATTACAACCAGTTTATTATTGGGTAAACGGACGTAATAGTTTCTATCGCAGGCTGCGCTTGTGATAACGGCAGGTTTAGCAATATCCTCAACAGGCTCGTTATAGGAAAAGGCATAAAAAGGCTCTGCAATAAGCTTAACCGATTTTAAGGCGTCAATATAATAAACGTAAATAAGACTTTCATCGTTGGAATAGGAATAAAAACTGTTATCCCCTATTATGTTTTCAAATACCTTTGAATATCCCTGTTCCTCTAACCTTTTTTTATAATCAGCCAGGTCGCAGCTCGAGGTATTTTCTATACAAACGATAAAACTGTTATCTCCGCCTGCAAAAACGCCTTGGCTTTCGCCACCCGGAAAAGCAGGAACGTTGTGGGCAAATTCGGCTTTATCAATAAGATAAACTCCGTTTGATACAATACCGATGTTTTTATCTTTCATATAATCCACCACCGAATTAAAAATCATATTCAAAGTAACCTTAACAAATTAATTTGAATATAATTTTTAACAGCAGTTAGTGAGACACCGAGGTGCCTCACTAACCTAATTAAAATTTATTTCTGGAAAACTCTTACATAGTCAATTGCATAATTTTCAGAGAAGGAATTTATAAGGCTTCCCATATAATCTCCGGGGTTCTGTCCGCCTGAAGCTGTTGAATAATAACCCGAAGGTGCTGAAATACCCATAATCATATAGGTTGACTTGTGGAAAGCTTCCCACTTTTCAGCATCGGATGCAATATCCTGCTCAAGATAAGCCCTACCGTCAAAATAGAAAACTATTTTTTCCTCATCCCAATAAAGTGCGATTTCGTGGAAGGCGTCGGACAGGCTTTCACCCTCACCGGGAAGAACCGGCTCATACATATCAATATCATTATTTGCCTTATGGTTTGTATGGTCGGTATAGTTTACCCAGGTATGGAGGTTGGGAACGATTTGGTCGGAGCCGAAGTTTTCAATGAAATCCATTTCATTTACGCTGGCGCCGTTATCATCTACCGTTCTTGACCAAAGGGTGGAGCAAGCGCCGTTTTTAGTTGCTATCTTCACTCTTGCGGTCATAATTCCGTACTTAAAGCTTTGCTTTGCATTGATCTGAGTAGCGGTATAGCCTGCATCGGTTTTCTTGGTGTTCATAATAAGCAGGCCATCCTGCAGGTAATAGTTGTTTCCTTCGTCATCAAGTAAGGTAACCGTACCCTCTTGCATACTGGGATTGCCATCGGGGTCAGACCATGGGCCGCCGTAGGTGCCGTCTAACCTTGAACTCGCAAAATAACTGTTGTCTTTTGCATAATAGGGTCCGGGTTTTTCACCTGTTGAAAGATACCATTTCGCAGTATCAAGGGTTTCGCCGTTAAACTCATCGCCCCAAACGTATGAATAACCATCCAGCAGATTCTTTTCTCCATTATACTTGCCGTACAGCTCGTAACCTGCGGGGAAAATGTTATATTCAGCAATGAAATCCTTAAACGTATTTATTGCAAAGGCTGTAGCGTAATCACTGCCGCCCTCAATATACAGGTTGTTTTCATGGATGAAAATCTTGTAGTCATCTAAGCCGTAAACATCCCCCTTGACACCTGTAAGGTTGCCCAGAGCGGTAGTTTCAGAGCCTTCATTGTTGGCGATGCCAACTACAATCGAATTAGCTGCGGCGGCGTTGTCCGAAAGGTTTACGCCGAGGGCTTCCTCAACATAATCGGCAAACAGTGCAGTTGCGTTTGTCGTCATAAAGGAGGCATCGGCCTTGGTTTCTAATTTATAATCAGAAATTTCAGCACCGTTAACAGTTACGTATGCAATCCGGAGCAGCTTCATTCTTATAGCTAAAAGGTCGTCATCGGATACGGCATTATCGCGGTTTACGTCACGGTTCAGGCCGTCTGCCTGATCGCCAAGGCTGGTTATAACAAGGTCGCAAATATCAATTGAACCATCCATATTTACGTCCATTTTGTCGAACCATTTTGCCTCTGCCGTAACGTCGCCCGTAACGGTAGTAACCTTATCCTCGCCGCTATACCAACCACCAAAGTTGTGGCCTATTGTATCGTCGAGTTCAGCAGTTAAAGTGCTGCCATTCTTTATAAATTCCGATACGGAATTGTTGCCGTTTACACACTGAACTGCTGCGTAATCGTCTATATACTGCGAATCAAGACTGTATACCACTACAGAAGATATTTCTATGTCTCCGCCGCCCGCAAAGGCAATTTTAGTGGCATAGTAATTGTCAACAGTAAATACTGAGGTCTGGGTGAATTCTTTGCCCTTATCA
>JAGAPN010000067.1 GCA_017623235.1 Clostridia bacterium
CCCCTTCGGGTCCACCAAACGAGAAAACATCTCATCCGAAAGGGTGGGATGTTTTCTTGTTTTTGTTAATACAAGGGATCGAACCCGAGAGGGTCTGCAAGGTTTATACATATTATATCAGCTATATAATTCTCCTCATCCACCGCAAGCGGTCACCGATATATCGTGCCGCAGGCACTCATTTTTTATTATTTTTTCTTTATTCTTTATTATTTTATACCAAAAACCCGTAGTTCCAAAAAACTACGGGTTTTTTTCTATTTCTTCTCTTCCTCTGCCGGTGGGGAGAGGGGTTTTGCGGCGCCGGAGGCTATAAACTGGGCGGTAGAGGCATTTATTGCCATAAAGAGGGCAAGCTCTGCCAGACCGTTTTTAACGTCGGTGGCATCTCCCAGTATTTCCTTTGCCGACTCGGCGGCACCCAGCAGCATTTTTTCATAAATATCGCAGAACATATCATAAAGCTCATAAACCGACCTGGTAGCGGTGTGGGCCTTTATTATCTCCATAATCGACGGTATAGGCATTACCGACTTTAAGGTGCATATAATAAACAGGTAACAGATATGCTCCCTTGTGTACCGCTTCTTTTTCGGAGGCGGAATAATGCCCAGCTTTACGTAGTTATTTATCATAGCGGGGGTAATAAGCTTGCTGTCCTTATCTGAAGATAACAGCTCCAGCCGCTTCTCCATAATAGAAATAATCTGGTCCATATAAAAGTCCAGCTCGGGCAGCTCATTCTGGCGGGGGAGGTGAAAGCCGTTCACGGCCTCCTGAATACCGTTGCAAAGCTCCTTTTTATCCATTAAAGTCACTTCCTTTTAGGATATAATATCATATTTGCCGCCGCTTTTCAAGTTTTTATTAACATTTTATAAAGATGATAAAATTGCTTGACATAATGAGGTTTACCATTTATAATGGTTTTGAAAACGAGATGAAAGGATGCATTGTTTTGTCTTTTACCATTATGACCGATTCTGCCGCCAATCTTACCACAAAACAGATTGTGGATTACGGCGTTAAAGTTGTTACTATGAGCTATGTTGCAAACGGTGAGGAGTTCCCCAGCTACGTGGAGGGACAGGAGCCTGATTATAAGGCTTTTTACAACCGTCTTCGCAGTAAGGAGCATATCACCACCTCCCTTGTCAGCTACGACAGGGTCGAGGCTCTGTTGAAGACCGAGCTGGAGGCAGGCAACGATATTCTTTATATCGCCTTTTCCTCTGCCCTTTCGGGCTCATACCAGATAGCCAAAAACTGTATGGACGACCTGCGGGAGTGCTACCCCAACAGAAAAATGATTATTGTAGACTCCCTTTGCGCCAGCCTTGGCCAGGGTCTTTTCGTAAAATACGCCGTTGATATGAAAAACAGCGGCGCCACCTTGGAGGATACCGCCGCCTGGCTGGAGGAGAACAAGCTGCGCCTTGTTCATCTCTTTACGGTGGATGACCTTTTCTTCCTGAAAAGGGGCGGCCGTCTTTCGGGCGCTACCGCCGTGGTGGGCACCATTCTTAATATTAAGCCCCTGCTTCACGTAAGCGACGAGGGTAAGCTGGTTTCTACCGGCAAGACCCGTGGCCGTAAAAATTCCATTGACCAGCTTATTGCCCGTATGGGTGAGGTTGGCCGGGACCTGGAAAACCAGGAAATATTTATCGTTCACGGTGACTGTATTGAGGATGCCGAGTATGCCGCCAACGAAATAAAACGCCTCTACAAGGTAAAAAATATAGTAATCAACTACGTTGACCCCGTTATCGCCTGCCATTCCGGTCCCGGTACCCTGGCCCTCTTCTGCCTGGGATGCGTAAGATAAAAATGCTTGACAAATCACCCTTTTAGGCATAATATAAAAGGGTAGAAAGCGTTGAAGAGGACAGTAGCATAGCCTGCACTTTTAAAGAGAATCGGGTCGTCGGCTGAAAGCCCGATAAAGAACCGCTGTGTGAACACCACCTCGGAGTGTCCGTGACGAGCGGAACGTAAAGCCTGCGTTAAGGGCTGTAAAGCGGCACATTTTGTGCAATGCGGGTGGAACCGCGGAGTTTGTTTTTTTAGACTTCGTCCTGTAACAGGGACGAAGTCTTTTTTAATGCAAAGCGCAAAATGCAAAATGCAAAATTTCGGTGTCCTTCGGACGTTGTAGCTACGATACGAAAACAGTAATATTTATCAAGAGGTTTTTTATGAATGATAACGTTATAGAAAACAAAAGTTTTAATTTTTCCATAAGAATTGTAAACCTTTATAAATATATTACAACCGAAAGAAACGAATTTATATTATCAAAACAGCTGCTCCGATGTGGAACGAGTATAGGCGCCAATGTCGCAGAGGGTGAAAGAGCTCAATCAAAGGCCGATTTCTATGCTAAAATGAGCGTAGCCTTAAAAGAAGCAAACGAAACAAAATATTGGTTGCGTTTGTTATATAAAACAGAATTTTTAAGCAATAGTCAGTTTGAAAGCATAATTGCAGACAACGATGAGCTTATCGCTCTTTTAACATCAATATGCAAAACTACGCAGGGCTAATTGCTTGCGTATCGTAAATATATGTGACGAAGTCACTCAATAATTCTGCACTTTGCATTCTGCATTCTGCATTTATTTTAGTTTGGAGGAAGATATTATGAAGCTTATTTTACGAGGCGAAGAAAGACAGGTTGAAAACGTATCCAATTCTTATGACCTTGCCAAGTCCTTCGGCGGCGGTTTTTTCAAAAACGTCTGCGCCGCAAGGGTTAACGGTCAGAATACCGACCTGCGGGCCGAGCTTTCCGACGGCGACGAGGTTGAGCTTTTAACCTTTGAGGACTAGTACGGCCGCTGGACCTACCGTCACACCGCTTCCCACATTCTGGCCCAGGCCGTAAAGCGCCTCTACCCCGAGGCTAAGCTTGCTATCGGTCCTGCCGTAGACGACGGATTTTATTATGACATTGACTCCCCCGTTATGTTCACCCCCGAGCATTTAACCAAAATCGAGGAGGAAATGAAGAAAATAGTTAAGGAAAACCTTGCTATTGAGCGTTTTACCCTTCCCTTTGACCAGGCGGTTAAATTTTTTGAGGATTTAGATGAACCCTATAAGGTTGAGCTTATTAAGGACCTGCCCGAGGGCTCGGTTATCAGTTTTTATAAGCAGGGCGAGTTCACCGACCTTTGCGCCGGCGCCCACCTTATGAGCACGGGACTTGTAAAGGCCTTCAAGCTTACCAGCGCTACAGGCGCCTATTGGCGCGGCGATTCTTCAAGAAAGATGCTGCAGAGAATTTACGGCACCGCCTTCCCCAAGGCTGCCGAGCTGGAGGAGCATCTGGCCCGCATCGAGGAGGCTAAAAAGCGTGACCACAACAAGCTGGGCCGTGAGCTGGAGCTTTTCACCACCAGCGAGCTTATCGGTCAGGGTCTGCCCGTAATGCTGCCCAAGGGCGCCAGGGTTATTCAGCTTTTACAGCGTTTCGTTGAGGATGAGGAGCAAAAGCGTGGCTGGCTGCTCACCAAGACCCCCCTTATGGCAAAATCCGACCTTTATAAGGTTTCGGGCCACTGGGACCACTACCTGGACGGTATGTTCGTAATGGGTGACCCCAAGGATGAGGACAAGGAATGCTTTGCAATGCGCCCCATGACCTGCCCCTTCCAGTACCAGGCTTATCTTAACAAGCCCCGTTCCTACAGGGACCTGCCCCTGCGCTACAACGAAACCTCTACCCTCTTCAGAAACGAAGAAAGCGGCGAGATGCACGGCCTTATCCGTGTTCGTCAGTTCACCATTTCCGAGGGTCATCTGATGTGTACCCCCGAGCAGCTTGAGGACGAGTTTAAAAAGTGCCTGGAGCTTTGCGTCTTTATGCTTAAGACCCTCGGCCTTTACGAGGACGTTTCCTACCGCTTCTCCCAGTGGGACCCCGATAACAGGGATAAATATATCGGCACCCCCGAGCAGTGGGATGAGGCCCAGGGCGTAATGGCTAAAATCCTCGACCACCTTGAGATTCCCTACAAGGTAGGTATCGGCGAGGCCGCCTTCTACGGCCCCAAGCTGGATATTCAGATAAAGAACGTTCACGGTAAGGAGGATACCCTTATCACCATTCAGGTTGACCAGCTGCTGGCCGAAAAGTTTGGTATGGAGTACACCGACCGTGACGGCGAGAAGAAGAACCCCTATATCATCCACCGCACCTCTATCGGCTGCTACGAGAGAACTCTGGCTCTGCTTATTGAAAAGTATGCAGGTGCCTTCCCCCTGTGGCTGGCCCCCGAGCAGGTTAGAATTCTGCCTATTGCCGACCGTCATCACGACTATGCCTACGAGGTTAAGGCCGCCCTTGAGGAGCTGGGTATGCGTGTTGAGGTAGACACCAGAAATGAAAAAATCGGCTACAAAATAAGAGAGGCAAGACTCCAGCGCCTGCCCTATATGCTCACCGTTGGAGACAGCGAGGTTGAAAGCGGCACCGTATCGGTACGCGGCCGTGGCGAAAAGGGTGACCTGGGCTCTATGGCTCTGGCCGACTTTAAGGCACTCTGCGAAGAGCAGATTAAGACCAAGGCCTTAAAGCAACCTCAGGAGGATTGATTATGTACTGTCAAAAATGTGGTAAAGAGGTCAGCGACCAGGCTGTAATATGCGTTTCCTGCGGTAGCGAGCTTAGTTCCCAGCGCAGGGCGATGACAAATTCCGACTCCTCGGCCTTCGGCTTCGGAGTGCTGGGCTTTTTCGTGCCCCTGGCAGGTATTATTCTGGGAATAATGTGGAACACCGACCGTCCCAACAGGGCCCACGCCGCCCTGATTGGCGCCATTATCGGTATAGTGGCCTCGGTGGTGCTGGTTATTCTCTGCTACGTCCTGGCCTTCTCAATTCCCTTACTCTTTATGTTTATGGAGCTATAAAAAAACCACCCTGCGTTAGCAGGGTGGTTTTCATTTTGTCTTTAATTAGAATATCTTCTCGGGATCAACAACGTACTTATCCATAATGATCTTAATAAGATCGATAAGTGCGAGGATGCCGCCAAGACCGCAAATGAAGCTGGCAATAATCTTTGCAACGCCCTTCTTGGTTTCGCCCATCATAAAGTTGTGGATACCAAGTCCGCCGAGGAAAAGACATACAAGAATAATAACGATCTTATCCTTGCCTGCGAGGTCGCCTTCAGCGCCTGCCTTCTTAACCTCTACGCCACAGCTAAGGCATACCGAAGCGTTAGCATCTACGGGCTGACCGCAGTTTGCGCAGAAAGCGTTGCCCACGCCGGTCTTAACGCCACACTTAAGGCAAATAGCCTGATTGTCATTCATCTGTTCGCCACAGTTTTTACAGAACATATTATCGTTCCCCTCTATATAATAAATTCGCTTTATTGCGTGTTTTTAGTATAACATATACCTTTTTCTCTGTCAACAATATTCGACATTTTATGAAAAGTGTATAAAAATACGTCCTATCCATATAGCAACAAAACCTACTGCTATGGCTATTAATATGCCTCGGTCCACCCATTTATGACCCACCAGCCTGCCGTCGGTCCAGAGCATAAGGTAGGCAACGGGCATCGTGGGGAACAGAGGGTGAAACGCAAAGGCCGCCGATATATCCCCCTGCAGCAGGGAAAGGTAGGCCCTGGTCATACCGCAGCCGGGACAGGGAATGCCCGTCAGCTCCTTTATGGGGCAGGTAATATCCAGCAGACCGTATATGATAACCGCCGCAATTATTGCCGCCGTTACCGTCAGCTTGCCGCCAAGATTTTTAATTTTCATTCCCTTTCCCCCTTTACCGTAGGGACGCTTCACGAAGCGTCCGCGTGAAATAAAAAATAATAAATAATAAAGAATAAAAAAGGTGTGCGGCAATGCCGCACGGATATATAAACATTTAGGGCAACCATTGTAGGGACGCTTGCGCGTGCGTCCGCTATATATGCGTCGCAGACACCGAAATTTTGCATTTTGCACTTTGCATTTTGCATTTATTCGTCCGCCAGCGCCTTAATAATCTTTTCTGCGTTTTTCTGCAGGCTACCCCTTCCGCAGGTCACCGTTATATCGGCGTATTTTTCGTAAAGCGGGGCACGCAGGGCATAAAGACCGTCCAGGTCCATACCCTCTTCTATTAAAATTCCTCTGGTGGCAAAATTTTTAATACGGCGGCGCAGCTCTTTTGGGGTCACCTTAAGATATACCACCCTGCCGATAGAGGACAGATGCTCCATAGCCTCGGCGCCGTAAACCACACTGCCGCCTGTGGCAATTACCGTCTTTTTGGCGTGGATGCCTGCATTTACCCTGTTTTCCAGGTCGGCAAAATAGTCGTTGCCCTCATCCCGCAGAATTTCATACAGCCTTTTCCCTGCATAGGACTGAATAAGCAGGTCGCTGTCTAAAAAATCGTAGCCCATCATCTTGGCCAGCAGTACCCCCACTGTGGATTTACCGCTGCCGGGCATACCGATAAGTATAACGTTATCTTTCATAAAATCACCGCCGTTATTTAATTATAACACTCCTTCAAAACAAGAGCAATACCCTCGGCATGAAAAAAAGACAGTCCGAAGACTGTCTTTTTTTGGCTGGGGAATAGGGATTTTCCACACACTACCGTGTGCTATCGCCTCGCTAACGCTCGTTGCCCACGTCGGCGAAAACAGTTCCCCGAACTGTTTTCTTCCGAAAGCCCAAGGCTTTCTCCCTCCTTGTTCGAATCCCTACCGATTCTAACAAAACAAAAAGAAGAAGTCGCAACCCTTTGGGTCACAACTTCTTCTTTGGCTGGGGAATAGGGATTCGAACCCCAACAAACAGAGTCAGAGTCTGTCGTGCTACCGTTACACAATTCCCCAATGCAACAAAATTATTATATACCAAATTTTTGCAAAGTCA
>JAGAPN010000068.1 GCA_017623235.1 Clostridia bacterium
AAGGAATGCGGCGCCGATAATGCCTGCATCGTTACCCAGCTGTGCAACACAAACCTTTTCGCTCTTATCGGTGTGACGGGTGTAAATACGCTCGGCAGCCAGCTTGTTTACGGGCTTTATGAGGTTATCCCTTTCGTTAGAGATACCGCCGCCGATACAAAGCATTTCGGGCTGGAAGATATTAATAATGTTAACGCAGCCCTCGGCAACGTAATGGAAATACTGCTCAACCACCTGGGTAGCGGCCTTGTCACCCTTTCTCCAGGCGTCGAAGGAGGTGCGTCCGTTTACCTTGCTGATATCACCGTCAACCATCTCCCACATAACAGAATCCTTATTAGCCTCCATAGCGGTCTTGGTCTGACGGATAAGGGCGGTAGCCGAAGCATAAGCCTCCCAGCAGCCCTTACGGCCGCAGCTGCACTGCTCACCGTTTACGTTAATAACGGTGTGGCCCAGCTCACCACCTGCATAGTTGCTGCCCGAGAAGAGCTTGCCGCCGATGATGATTCCACCGCCAACGCCTGTACCCAGGGTAATGGCAACAAAATCCTTTGTGTTCTTGCCTGCGCCTGCCAAAAACTCACCGTAGGCGGCGGCATTGGCATCGTTTTCAAGATAGAAGTCAACCCCTGTGCGCTCCTTCATCATAGCGGCGAGGGGGGTGTTGGCAAAGCCAAGATTGTTAGCGTAGGTTACAACCCCTCTTGTGGGGTCAACGGCGCCGGGGGTACCGATACCCATAGCGACAACCTCATCAAAAGTAATACCTGCATCCTTGGCGGCAAGGCGGGCAGCCTCGGCCATAGCGTCGCATATTTCCTTTGCAGGGCGGGGCATAGCGGTTTTAACCTTGCCACGGCCTACTATTTTATAATTTTCATCAACAACTGCTGCTGCAATGTTGGTTCCACCTAAATCAATTCCTAAACGATACATAATTTTTTCCTCCAGATAAAAAATGCTATTTTAAAATGCCTCTATGTCAGAGTATTTTGTTTCTGTTTGCTCCTCGGTCATACCCAGGCGACCCAGCAGGTCGGCGGCGGCGTTGTAGCCCAGCTTCTTCTGACGGTGGTTCATAGCCGCTACCTCAATAATTACCGCAAGGTTACGGCCCGGCTTTACGGGAATGGTAACCGAGGGGATGTTAAGGCCGAGAATTTCGGTAGTATGCTCCTCAAGACCCATACGGTCGTAAATCTTGTCGTTATCCCAGGCCTCGATATTGATAATGTAATCTATCTTCTCGGTAAGCTTTACGGCGCCCACACCGAAAATTCGGCTGACGTTGATAATGCCTATACCACGAAGCTCAATAAAATGGCGGATGTTGCCGGGTGCGGTGCCTACAAGGGACTTGTTGGAAACCTTGCGAATCTCCACAGCATCATCGGCAATAAGACGGTGACCACGCTTTACCAGCTCAATTGCGGTTTCACTTTTACCTACGCCGCTTTCGCCAAGCAGCAATATACCCTCACCGTAAACCTCAACCAGGACACCGTGACGGGTGATGCGGGGGGCCAGGCTTAAATTAAGGAAGGCGATAAGGCTTGCCATAAATTCCGAGGTGCTGTCGTCGGTACGAAGCAGGGGCACGCCGTATTTTTCGGCGGCGGTGGCAAAGCCCTCAAGCTCAATACTGCGGGAAATTATAACTGCCGCAGGCTGAGCCTCAAAAAAGGTATCTACAAGTTGGTCATATTTTTCTTTCTCAAAGGTTTTTATATAGCTTTCTTCAGCACGGCCGACTATTTGTATACGGCTCTTATCAAAATACTCGTAATATCCACCAAACTGAAGGCCGGGGCGATTAACGTCGTTGTTTTTAATAAGAATCGTATCGGGGTCGGCAGGCATATAAAGGGTTTCAAGTGAAAACTCTTTTATTATCCTTGAAAGCTCAACGGTAAATTCTACAGCCATAAAAAACCGCCTTTCTACGCATTTTACTATATTATATAATATATTATTAAAATTGAAAAGACATTTTTTCAAAATAGAACGAAATTTTATCGTAAAATCCTTCAAAAATGCACGGGGCCGTGGTATAATGCTTTAAAAGGGAGGTACTGCTATGAAAATTTGTGATAAATGCGGAGCTTATAATTCCGACAACAGACAGTTCTGCATTGACTGCGGCGACAAGCTGGGCGACCCCGTAAGCGACAAAGAGCGTCAGCGGGCCGAACAGTCGATAGACGCTAATATGGAGAAGCTTTATAACGATAACGACCCCCTTCATATAACCCTTTTCGATAAAATCTGCGGAGCCGCCGCACTTACGGGTGCTGTGGCAGGCATCCCGGTGTGGATATTCGGTCTGCTTACCTCAAAGGAACCCGTCTTCCCATTATACGCCTTGGTATTTTTGCTTCTATCGGCGGTAGAAGCCTTTTTCCCTGCCCTTACCTGGGGTATTGAAAAATTCCGCCTGAGCTTTACGGTGGATAACGTTGAAGATGCCACACCCTCTCCCCTTTACAAGTGGTGCCGCAAGGCCTCAATACTGCTTTGCCTCGGTATTGGCCTGCTGCTTATGGCCGAAATGATAATAGAATTAATATAAACTCGGGTCACCCGAGTTTTTTTAATACAAATATTACTTGATTAAAACCGCAATAGAATATATAATATAATTTGATATTTTATGTTTAAAGGATGTAATCTGTTATGAAGCTTGGCATGGTCGGTCTTCCAAATGTTGGAAAATCAACACTTTTTAACGCTATAACCAACGCAGGCGCCCAAAGTGCAAACTACCCCTTCTGCACCATTGAGCCCAATGTTGGTATGGTCAGCGTTCCCGACGAGCGTCTGGAAAAGCTGGCAGAGATATATCAGCCCGATAAATTCACCCCTGCGGTAATCGAATTCGTTGATATTGCAGGTCTGGTAAAGGGCGCCTCCAAGGGCGAGGGTCTGGGAAACAAGTTCCTGGCTAACATCCGTGAGGTTGACGCTATCGTTCACGTGGTACGCTGCTTTGAAAGTGACGACATCATCCACGTTGAAGGCTCGGTTGACCCTGCCCGTGACATTGAAACCATAAATCTTGAGCTTATATTCTCGGACATTGAGATTGCCACCCGCCGCCTGGACAAGGCCACCAAGGCCCTTAAGGGCGACAAGGCCTTCCAGGTTGAGGTCGACTTTCTGAAGAGGCTTATTGCCCACCTGGAGGAGGGCCTGCCTGCAAGAAGTATAGATATTCTTGACGAGGCCGAGGGTGAAATTCTGGCCACCACATCCCTTCTTTCTGCAAAGCCTGTAATCTATGCCTGCAATATGAGCGAGGATGATTTTTCGGATATTGAGGGCAACCCTCATTATAACACCGTAAAGGCTATTGCCGAAAAGGAAAAGGCAGAAATTCTGCCTATCTGCGCCGCATTAGAGGCTGAAATTTCCGGCCTTGACGATGAGGAAAAGGTATTATTCCTTGAAGAGCTGGGGCTTGAGCGTTCGGGCCTCGACCGTATGATACAAAAGTGCTATTCCCTGCTGGGACTTATCTCCTACCTTACCGCAGGCAAGCCCGAGGTTCGTGCCTGGACTATTACCCGTGGCACCAAAGCGCCCCAGGCGGCAGGCAAAATCCACACCGACTTTGAACGTGGCTTTATCAGGGCCGAGGTTATCGCCTTTACCGACTTTATGGATTGCGGCGGCTCTATGGTTACCGCCAAGGAAAAGGGTCTTGTTCGAAGCGAAGGCAAGGAATACGTTATGAATGACGGTGACATTGTTCTTTTCCGCTTCAATGTTTAAACCCTTAACCATTTACATAAAATAAGCAAAAGGAGAGTTTCAAATGTACGGTTATTATTATGGATTTGACATTTATTATCTTTTGCTTATACTGCCCGCCTTTATTATTTCCCTTATTGCACAAATTAAGGTTAAATCTACCTTTTCAAGGTATTCTGCCCTGCACACCTCAAACGGTATGACCGGAGCCCGTGCTGCAGAGCAGGTGCTGGCCTCCCACGGGGTCTATAACGTTAGAATTGAGCGTGTCAGCGGTCAGCTTACTGACCATTACGACCCCAAGGCCAACGTTATAAGGCTTTCCGACTCGGTTTACGACGCCGCCACCGTTGCGGCGGTGGGTGTTGCCGCCCACGAGGCAGGCCACGCAGTTCAGTATGCCCAAAAATATACTCCTATCGTTATAAGAAATAAGCTGGTGCCTATTGTTAATTTCGGCTCTTCCTTTTCCTGGATAGCCCTTATGCTGGGCCTGGTGATGAGCTTTGATATTCTGGTATACGTGGGTATCGGTCTTTTTTCCTTTGCTACCCTTTTTCAGCTGGTTACCCTACCCGTTGAGCTTAACGCATCAAAACGGGCTATGCAGACCATTAAGGACCAATATCTGTTACCCGACGACAGCCAGGTAAAAGGTGCAAGGCAGGTGCTTACTGCCGCCGCTATGACCTATGTGGCAGCAGTGGTTATGTCCATCGCACAGCTTATAAGGCTGATAGCAATATTTTCTCGGGGAAGAAGAAGGTAATAATTTCTACCCTTTGGCGCAAACTATCACAGGGTGATTTTTTTGCGAAGCTTTGGTATTATATTTTTACTTGGTGCCTTCGGCTACGGCCTTATTGAAACGGTATGGCGGGGGTATTCCCACTGGACTATGATGATTGCAGGGGGCATAAGCTTTACGGTTTTTGCCCTTATAAGCAGGTGTGGTATTCCCCTGCTTTATAAATGTATTTTCGGAAGTTTTACCGTAACAGCCATTGAGCTTTGCTTTGGCTCGATTTTTAATCTCGGGTTGGGGCTTCACGTTTGGGATTACAGTAACCTTCCCTTTAACCTTTTGGGGCAGGTATGTCTGCTCTACTCGGTTTTGTGGGGCTGGCTATCCCTGGTGGCTGTACCCTTTGCAGGGGCGGCGCTTAACAGACTTTCGGGAACTTCAAAAATTGCGGAAGGAAGTTATTATGAACTATCTGCGCAGGGCCTGGGCGGAAATTGATATTGACGCTCTGGTACATAATTTCAACACCATTAAAGGGCTGACCTCAGCCAAAATTTTCAGCGTGGTAAAGGCCAACGCCTACGGTCACGCTGTGCCTCTTGTTGCCAAGGCTCTGGAAGCGGCAGGCACCGATTATTTTGCCGTTTCCAATATTAACGAGGCCTGCGAGCTGAGGGAGCTGGGTATTTCGGTGCCTATTCTTATCCTTGGCTACACCCCTGCCACTCTGGCAGACAGGCTGGCGGCTAACGATATTATTCAGACGGTATATTCCCTGGATTACGCCGAAAAGCTCAGCCGTAACGCCAAGAAACTCGGCGTTACCGTAGAGGCTCACCTAAAGCTTGATACAGGTATGGGTCGCATCGGCTTTGACTGCAGAAATTTCTTTGCAGGCTTTAATGATGCCAAAGCAGCCCTTTCTCTTGAGGGGCTGAATTTTACGGGAATATTCACCCACTTCCCCTCTGCCGACAGTGAGGCAACCTTAGACGTGGCCTACACCCGTGAGCAGTTTGAAAGATTTTCATCGGCGATAAAAATGCTGGAGGAATCGGGTTTCACCTTTAATATTAAGCATTGTTGCAATTCTGCAGCAACCCTGCTGCAACCCGATATGCATCTGGATGCGATACGCCCCGGAATTATACTTTACGGTCTTACCCCCGACCCGGGGCTGACCCTGCCTGTTGACCTTAAATACGTTATGACCTTTAAATCGGTAGTATCTTTGGTAAAAACCCTAAACGCATCCGAAACCGTAAGCTACGGCCGCACCTACACCGCCGAGGCTCCCGTTAAAATAGCCACCGTATCGGCAGGCTATGCCGACGGTCTGCCCAGGCTCTTATCCTCAACAGGAGAGGTGTTGATAAAGGGAAAACGGGCGCCCATTGTGGGCAGGATATGTATGGACCAGTTCTGCTGTGACGTTTCCCACATTGACGGGGTTGAGGAGGGTGATACCGTAACCCTGTTCGGCAAGGAGCTGCCTGTTGAAGAAATGGCCGAAAAGGCTCGCACCATTAACTATGAAATAGTTTGCGGCATTTCAAAGAGAGTACCCCGAATTTGCATTAAAGACGGCAAAGAGCTTGATATATAAAAACCAAGGAGAACCCTATGTATTTATACGGCAAAAACGATTTGTTTAAAACCCTATGCCCTGAAGGCGGAGAAAACATCTACGAGCTGCTGAATTTTGCCGAAAGGTACGGCCTTTCGGTTAATCTTAAAAAAGCGGCCATAGCCTGGGTGATTATGAAGGATGAAAACCCCTTTTCCCTCTCCTGCGAGCGCTCCCCTGCAAAGGGTAGCGCCGAGTGGTACGCCAGGGCCGATATTGCCGAGCTTTGCAGGCATTTCTTTATATCCCCAAACCAGGATATACTTGAAAACTACACCCCAATAAACAATCGCATTTCCGGTGAGGAAAAGCGCATTGGTCAGATGATAACAGATTTCGTAGCAGAGCTGAATTCCACCCCCACAGAGGTCGAGTTTTTCGACTGCGTAAAAAATTTTTACGCCACCTGGGGCGTGGGTGATTTTGGTATTAACAAGGCCTTTTATATGCAGGATGACGGCAGTCTTAACCCCGTTTCCCATATTAAAGATTTTACCTTTGAAGATATTTGCGGCTACGATATCCAGAAGCAAAAGCTGATAAGCAACTCCGCCTCCTTTACCTCGGGCGGTGGAGCAAACAACGTTCTCCTTTACGGTGACAGCGGAACGGGAAAATCTACCAGCATCAAGGCTGTGCTTAATATGTTTTATGACAAGGGCCTGCGTATGATACAGATACAAAAGCACCAGTTCAGGCACCTGAGCGGCCTTACCGAAATGCTTAAACGCCGCAATTACCGCTTCGTGCTTTATATGGATGACCTCTCCTTTGAGGATTTTGAGGTTGAGTATAAATACCTTAAGGCGGCCATTGAGGGCGGTCTTGAAGAGAAGCCCGAAAACGTACTTATTTACGCCACCTCTAACCGTCGCCACCTTATAAAGGAAACCTTTACCGAGCGTGAGGGAGGCGATGACATCCACAGAAACGAATCTATCCAGGAGAAAATCTCCCTTTCCGACCGCTTTGGACTTTCTATCTTCTATCCCAAGCCTGCCCAGCAGGAATACTTTGAGATAGTAGAGCATCTGGCCCAGCGCAAGGGTATCTCCATCGACCGTGACCAGCTTATCGCCGAAGCCAGAAAGTGGGGCATCGCCCACGGCGGCTATTCAGGCAGGACCGCCACACAGTTTATTGAACAGTTTTTAATATAAAAAAGAAGACGGTATCATTTGATACCGTCTTCTTTTTATAAGGAATCTATGAAGGCTTCAACGTAATAGCGTGCGCAACCTATTGAGGATGCTTCGTAGTGATAAGAACTAATATACAGATATTCATTGTTTTCTGAAAAGATTGACATTTTTTCAATCTCGGCCTTGATTTGCTCAAGGTAGGGGGCAAGAAAGCTGGCGGCATATCCTCCGAGAACTATGGGCAAATCTGACCACAAGTGAAGATTTGTAATTAATAAAGCAAGATAATAAATATATTCGTTGAAAATCTGCTTACAGCTTTGGTTGCCGCTTCTCAAACCGGCAAAAAAATCAGCCAATGAGCCATCTGCCGCTTCTGACAGTATAAGAGCCGAGCCATAAGCGTCGTAATGCCCTTTTTTTCCACAATAGCACTGTCTGCCATCAGGAACTATCATTATATGGCCCGGTTCGCCGGCTCTGCCTGAGGTTCCTGAAACAAGCTTACGGTCAATAACCACCGCTCCGCCTACCGAATTGCTCAGCGACAGGAAATTAAAGCTTGAGGGTGTATGTCCTGTGTAACATTCTGCCATACAGGCAGCATTTGCATCATTAAAAAAGGCAATGGGAACGTTGAACGAATCGCGAAGAGGACGAAGGTCGAAAGGCCTGCTTATCTGCATAACGTGGGAATATGCCAGAAAATCATTGTCGGGACTGATTATTCCCGGCAGGGATATGCCTATACCTATCAGTTTATTGTAATTTACAGACTGTTCTCCTAAAAACTGCATAAACCTGTTGTATATTCGCAAATAGAATTTTTCGTCCAAATCAATATCTTCGCTGATACGCTGATTCACTACGATTTTCCCACGCAGGTCAATAACCGAAAAGTTCAGATGATGGCGGGTAATATCAATACCTGCGGCCATATAGGAGTCAAGCTTCACGCAAAATGCTTCCGGTCTTCTTCCCCCGCTGGAGGCCTGTATTCCTGACGTCTGAACCAGGTTTTGAGCGGTAAGCTCATTAAGAACCTGGGTAATTTTCGGAATGCTCAGGTGGGTGCGCACCGAAATTTCCTGTTTTGTAGCCGACTCTGTCTGCAGAAGGGTACGAAAAATAAGCCGTTTATTATACTGTCTTACTTCGGCACTACTCAGTCTGTTCGTTTTTAACTCGGACATATTACACCTTCTTTTTTTAAGTAACTTAAAAAACGTTTCAATGTATTATACCAGTAAACAAAAATTTTTTCAATACTGCGCCCTAAATATATTGACATTGTATACTGTTTGTGTTAGATTATAATTACTTTTGAAACATTGTTTAAAAAGTAATGGAGGTAATAAAAAATGCAAAAGGAAATGAAGCAACAGCTTATGACCGCCCCGGGTGAAATCATCTTTCGCAACGTAGAAACACCTGTTCCCGGCCCCGACCAGGTACTCGTAAAAATAAAACGGATAGGTGTTTGCGGCAGTGATATACACGTTTATCACGGAAAGCATCCCTATACAAAATATCCTGTTACGCAGGGACACGAGGTATCGGGAAAGATTGTGCGTCTCGGTGAATACGTAACGGAATTTAAAGAGGGCCAGAAGGTAACCATAGAACCCCAGGTTTTTTGTGGCCGCTGCTACCCCTGTCTTCACGGTAAATATAACCTGTGTGAAAGCCTTAAGGTTATGGGCTTCCAAACAGTAGGTACTGCCAGTGAATATTTTGCGGTTGACGCCTCTAAGGTAACAGCTCTGCCGGAGGGAATATCCTATGATGACGGCGCTATGATAGAACCCCTTGCTGTGACGGTACACGCCGTGAGGAGATTTAAGGAGATAGAGGGCTCTAAGGTGGCAATATTGGGCGCAGGACCTATAGGCATACTGCTTGCCCAGACTGCGGCTGCCATGGGCGCCCAAAAGGTGCTTATAACGGATATTTCGGATATGCGCCTTGAGCTTGCAAGGAGGGTTGGTGCCGACTATGCTGTGAATACTGCAAAGGTTAATTTTTCTGATGCGCTGACCGAATGCTTCGGCCCGGATAAGGCCGACGTTATTTTCGACTGTGCAGGCAACGATATTACGATGAATGACGCCATACAGAACGCACGAAAGGGCAGCACCATAATACTTGTTGCGGTATTTGATAAAATGGCAAACGTAGACCTTGCAAAGCTTAACGATTCAGAACTGGATCTGAACACCTCAATGATGTATCGCCACGAGGATTACCTTGAGGCCTTAAAGCTTGTCAACGAAGGCCGTGTGCAGCTAAAGCCTTTGCAGACCGCACACTTTGCCTTTGAGGATTATAAAAAAGCCTATGAGTATATTGACGCAAACCGTGAAAAAACTATGAAAATTCTTATTGACGTAGACCCGTCAGATGACTAAGTAAAGGAGAAAAAACTATGTATCTTGAAGAAATGTTTGGCTTAAAAGGAAAGGTAGCAGTTATAACAGGCGGCGGACAGGGAATTGGACAGACGGTAGCCGTAGGATTAGCAAAGGCAGGCGCACAGGTCGTTATAGTCTGCCGCAGTGGTGCAGATGAAACCATAAAGCTGGTAGAGGCTGCAGGAGGAACAGCATATTTTGTAAGGTGTGACGTCACCGACGAATCATCCGTAAATGCAGCGGTTAACGAAATCATTGAGAGATCTGGTAAAATAGATATTCTGTTTAATAATGCCGGTGCCTGCTACCATAAAAAGGCTATCGTTCTTGACGGTGAGGATTTGGGTGGCCTTAACGATGGCGAAGCCACGGTGGAGGAATGGCGTGCAATTCTGGACGTAAACCTTACCGGTGAATATATTATGGCGGTAGCGGTTGCCAGGACTATGATAGAAAAAAACATAAAGGGCAGTATAATCAATATGGCTTCTATGTCGGGCTCTATAGTAAACATACCCCAATGTCAGGCCTCCTACAACGCCTCTAAAGCGGGTGTTATTCACATGACAAAATCCCTGGCAATAGAATGGGCAAATTACGGTATCCGAGTAAACTCTATAAGTCCCGGATACGTAGGCACACCGATGTCCCAGCCCCCCTTTGTACATCAGGAGCTTTTAGATGCCTGGAATCCTCTGTTCCCCCTTCACCGAATGGCTGCTCCCGAGGAGCTTATGCCTGCCATTCTTTATCTCGCCTCTCCCGCCGCCGGTTACACCACAGGTACCGACGTTATTGTAGATGGCGCCTACTGCTGTGTGTAATTCTTTTTTTGCAGACACAATAAGGAGGAAACTATGATTGACGTTGTCGCTTTAGGCGAATTGCTTATAGATTTTACCTGTCAGAGCGTAAGCGACGAGGGCTATCCCACTATGTCGGCACATCCCGGAGGCGCTCCCGCAAATTTTCTTTCAGCACTTGCAAGCTGTGGTGCTAAAACCGCCTTTATCGGTAAAGTGGGGAACGATTCTTTCGGAAGAACTTTAACTAATACCCTAAATAAAGCGGGTATAGAAACAAAGGGGCTTATTATGGCCGAAGACGTGTTCACTACACTTGCTTTCGTAACCGTTGATGGTACTGGTAACCGTGAGTTTTCCTTTGCCAGAAAACCCGGTGCAGATACAACCCTAACCTTTGATGAAATAGATTTCTCTCTTATTGATGAGGCAAAGGTATTTCATTTCGGTACCCTGTCTTTAACCGATGAGCCTGCCCGTACTGCTACGGTAAAAGCGGTAGAATATGCTCAAAAGCAAGGAAAATTAATCACCTACGACCCAAATCTTCGCCCGCCTTTGTGGAAAAGCCTTGAAGATGCCCGCAAGCAGATTTTGTGGGGTCTTACCAAGGCAGACATTGTAAAAATCAGCGATAATGAAATTGAATGCCTGTTCGGTCTTTCACCCGAAGACGGTGCATCGTATATAATTGAAAATTACGACGTTAAGCTGGTCTTTGTAACCTGTGGAGCTGACGGTTGTTATTTTGAAACGGCTACGGTCAAGGGGCACGTTTCCGCACTTGAAAACCTTAAGGTGGTAGACACCACAGGCGCCGGAGATATTTTTGGAGGCTTCGCCCTTTGGGGAGTGCTTGAAAACAACAAAAAGCCCGAAGAGCTCCAATATGAAGAACTATACTCTATAACTCGTTTTGCCTGCGTGGCTGCGGGTCTTTCTACCCAAAAACAAGGCGGCATATCTTCAATTCCCTCTATGAAGGAAATAAATCAGTTTTACTGACGAGGGATTTCCTTATAAAAAAACCGAGAAAACCATAAGAGGTTTTCTCGGTGTTTTTTTATAACAGATCGTCGGGGTCGGAGCCTGTAGGAGGGGGAACTGATGTTCCTGCATCCGAGGAGCTTCCCTGGGAGGTACTGACCTGGGATGAGCTTTCCTGGGACTCATCACTCGTTGTGTCGTCAGATTCATCCTCATCATCAGAGCCCGAGGAGGACGTTGTGGTGGAATCATCCGAGCTTTCATCATCACCCGAGGTACCCGATGAGCTTTCATCATCCGAAGAGTCGTCCGGGCCGTCGGTAATATCGGAATCCGTATCGTCAGAACCGATGCTCGAACTGGGCTTTGCCGAATCGGTAGGACCTTTATACCAACCGCTTTTAACAACGCCGTTGCTCTTTATATAATCGTCCTGTGAAACGTCGTCGTAAATAAGGGCGTGAATAATATCCTCGGCAAAATCAAGATTATAATAAACGCTGGAGCCTACACGGTTGATTCTGGGGGGAGTCAGAGTATAGCTGTGCTGGGGAATACGGGTCTGCTCAAAGGTAACGTCCTTGGCCAAAATACCTGCCAGCTTGAAAATCTCATCATAAGAGAGGGAGGTTTCCATATAAGGCAGTAGAGCCTTTATAAGCTTGGGATATTCCGAAATGCTTGTAGCCAGAGCCTTGTTAAGCAGCTGCTCCATAACGTATCTCTGACGGTCGGTACGGCCGTAATCGTTAGCCTCGCCCGTTGCGGTGGATGCGGCACGGATACGGGCCCAGGAAACCGCCTGTATACCGTTTAAGGTCTGAAGGCCGGGGCCTTTTACCAGCTCTGCCTTTACGCCCATATATCCCGCAAGCTCGGTGATAAGGTCGTTAAGACGGCGGTAACCGTCAATTTCCTGCTTTTGAACGTCAATTTCAATACCGCCTACGGCGTCAATTATTTCGGCCATACCGTAGAAGTTTACGGTGGCGTATTCCTTAATATCCAGGCCAAAGTTATGGTTGAGGGTTTTAATTGCAAGGGTAGCACCGCCCATAGAATAGGCCGAATTTATCTTGTTAACCGCCTTGCCCGGAATCTCAACCAGGGAGTCACGCATTACCGAAATAATGTTAATTTTACCTGTATCGGTGTTAAGTGAAAGAATCATAATCGAGTCGGAAAGGCCCTTAAAGGAGGCTTTACCCGATACCGAACGTGAATCTATACCAAAAAGAGCAATATTAACAACGCCTTCGGAAATGGGTACAATCTGCTGGATTTCCTCATCCTTATCTACGTCATCATTATGATTATAGTCCTTAAGCATATCCATAACCACGCCCATAATAATACCAAGGGCGATTACAAGCACCAGGATAATAGAGGTGAGTACCACCACCGCAGTCCTTTTGCCTGTAGACATACTTAAAAACCATTCTTTAATGCGGGTGAAGATATTTTTACCGCCCTTTGGCGCCTTTTTGGAGGGACGGCCGTGCCGTGCTTTTTTCTTACTAGAATAAATATCCATTTTCAGCATCCTTCTACAAAATTCGTCACGTATTATTATACAATAAAACCATACACAAATAAAGGATAATTTTAAGTTTTAAAGATTTGTTAATATTCTGTAATTATTTACAGAGGATTTTGTATATATCACCCTTTTTATGGCCGGTATCGGCCGAGGCCTGCTTTGCGGCGGAGGAGGCCGACTGTCCCTCCGCCATATAAGAACGGGCAAGCTCTACCGCCTGCTCCAGGGTGAAGGCTTCCTCATTTTCATCGGGGGTATAGCCATCTACTATTATTACAAACTCTCCCCTGGGCTTGTTTTCATCGTTATACATTTCGGCGGCCTCCAGAAGGGTGGTATGAATTACCTCCTCGTGGAGCTTGGTAAGCTCTCTGACCAATGCGATATTACGGTTGCCAAAGGCCTCCAGCATATCACGAAGGGTGGCAGGAAGCTTATGAGGGGCTTCGTAAAAAATCATTGTGCGAGGCTCTCGGCTAACCTCTGCAAGGTGGGCACGGCGGCTGGGCTTATTAACCGATAAAAAGCCCTCAAAGCAGAATCTGCCGCTTTTCATACCCGAAATAGCCAGGGCAGTTATAAGGGCGGAAGGTCCCGGCACCGACTCCACGGGGATACCGTTTTCATAGCACATACGAACCAGGTCCTCACCGGGGTCGGAAATAGCAGGCATACCCGCATCTGAAACCAGCGCGCAATCCTGCCCTGCCAGCAAACGGGCAATTACATCCCCCCCACGGGACATTTTATTATGCTCATAATAGGCCAGCATTGGCTTGCTGATGCCGAAATGATTAAGCAGTTTTACGGTAACACGGGTATCCTCGGCGGCAATAAAGTCCACCTTAGACAGGGTTTCCACCGCGCGGGGAGAAAAATCCGACAGGTTACCGATAGGGGTACCTACAACATAAAGCTTACCACTCATTAAAGGTACGCCTCCTTATAACTTCCGTATATTTTAAGCATTTCTTCTGAATAATCCTGCCCCTCGTAAACGAAAAGCGGGGGCATCACCCTCATACCGGGCTTTGCGTCACGCATACCCTCAACCAGCACGAGCCAGGGCTCCTCCCCTACCCGTTTGGATACGGTGCGAAGCCTTTTAGGCTCTACCCTATACTGTCTCATAAGAGCAATAATATCAGCAAGCCTTTCGGGCCTCTGACAGATGCAAAGCCTGCCCGAGGACCGAAGCAGACGGGAGGCCACAGCAATAACCTCCTCAAGGGTACACATAGTTTCGTGACGGGCTACAACATCTCTGTCAGCGGAGCTAAGTATTCCTGCGCCGCTGGCCTTATATGGGGGATTACAGGTAACCAGCTCAAACTCGCCGAAGGGCAGCTTGCCACGAAGGTCGTTAAGGTCGGAGTGAACTATATCCAGCCTGTCCGCACAATATTCCTCTGCCGTAAGTCTGGCCAGGTCTACCGCTTCCTCGCTGATTTCCACCCCTACCGAGCGGGCCGTCTTTTCGTCACGGAGCAGCAGCATTGAAATAATGCCGCAGCCTGCCCCTAAATCGCAGTGACTACCCACCTTTTTTGAGGCGGCAAAATCTGCCAGCAGCACCGCATCTGTACCGAAGGTATGATTTTTTGATACATTAACAAAGAAGCCCTTACCCAAGGGCTCCTTTTTTGATATTATCCGCGGGTCCATTTTACACCCTGGGGAGTATCCTCTAATATGATACCCATTTCCTTGAGTTTATCACGAATGGCGTCGGCGGTGGCAAAATCTCTTGCCTTACGGGCATCGGTGCGCTGCTGGATAAGGGCCTCCACCTCGGCATCGAGATTATCGGTTTTACGGTTATAAACCAGGCCTAAAACGCCTGTCAGCTCGTCAAAGAGGGCTATAGCGGCCTCTACTGCGGCCTTTGCGGGGTTTGCGGCAATCATAGTGTTTATCTCACGAACGGCAGAGAAAAGCACGCCCATAGCATCGGCGGTGTTAAAATCATCATCCATAGCGTCGATAAAATCCTGCCTGTATTTTGCCAGGAATTCGGAGGCTTCTCCTCCCTCTGCGGCGTTTTTAAGGGCAAAATCAAGGTTATCACGGCAGGTGTAAAGGCGCTCAAGAGCATTTTTACCCTGCTCTAAAATATCGGTGGAATAGTTGATGGGGCTTCTGTAATGAGATGAAATCATCAGATAACGGATGGGCTCATAGCCGTAGACGTTTGCCACCTCACGAACGGTAAAGAAGTTATTAAGCGACTTGGACATTTTACGGTTATCTACGTTTATGTAGCCGTTATGCATCCAATAGTGGGCAAAATCACAGCCGTTGGCGCACTCACTCTGGGCGATTTCGTTCTCGTGGTGGGGGAAAATAAGGTCCTGACCGCCACAATGAATATCTATGGTTTTACCGAGGAAACGGCCTGCCATAGCCGAGCATTCAATATGCCAGCCGGGACGGCCCCGGCCCCAAGGTGACTCCCAATAGGGCTCGCCGGGCTTTGCAGACTTCCAAAGGCAGAAATCCATAGGGTCTTCCTTAATTTCTGTAACGTCGATACGGGCGCCTGCCTCCAGGTCGTCAAGGTGCTGATGAGAGAGCTTTCCATACTCCTTTAA
>JAGAPN010000069.1 GCA_017623235.1 Clostridia bacterium
TGAAGGCCGAGCGTGAGCGCAGAGAAAAGATTCTGCAGGCCGAAGGTGAAAAGAAATCTGCTATTCTGGTAGCCGAGGGTGAAAAGCAGTCTGCAATCCTTCGCGCCGAGGCCGAGAAGGAATCGGCCATTCTCCGTGCCGAGGCCGTAAAGGAGGCCAAAATCCGAGAGGCCGAGGGTGAGGCCGAGGCTATCCTTAAGATTCAGCAGGCAACCGCCGACGGTATTCAGATGATTAATTCCGCCGCCCCCGGACAGGAATATCTTAAGATGAAGGCTCTGGATGCCTTTACCACCGCTGCCGACGGCCAGGCCACCAAGATAATTATCCCCTCCGAAATACAGGGTCTTGCAGGTCTTGTAGAATCGGTTAAGGAAATCAATTAAAGCAAAACGCTCTGCAGAAATACTGCAGAGCGTTTTTTAATAATTAGTGTTTTTTACCTGGAAATAGCTTTGAAGCTTGCCGCAGACGGTGCAGGCTCCCGGGGCGGTTTTTCCGATGTGAATATGGCCGCAGTTACGGCAAATCCATACCACGTCCTCCTCTCGGGAGAATACCGTTTCGCTGTCCACCCTCTCCAGCAACAGACGGTAGCGCTCCTCGTGTTCCTTCTCCACCTTGCCCACCAGCTCAAAAAGCATAGCTATTCGGGTAAAGCCCTCCTCCCTGGCGGTTTCGGCAAAGGAGGCGTACATATCGGTCCATTCATAGTTCTCCCCCGCAATTGCATCCTTCAGGTTTTCGGTGGTATCGGGAATGGCGCTATCCTTAATCAGCTTAAACCAGATTTTGGCGTGCTGTTCCTCATTGTCGGCGGTTTCTCTGAAAATGGCCGCCAGCTGCTCGTAGCCTTCCTGCTGTGCCTTTTCGGCATAAAAATAATACTTGTTTCTCGCCTGGGATTCCCCTGCAAAGGCGGCAAGCAGATTTGCCTCGGTACGACTTCCTCTAAGCTCCATAAAATCATCCTTTCTTTTTCTTAATTATTAACGAAAATAAAGGATTTTATGCAAAAAACGGCTCTGACGAGCCGTTTTTTTACTACATATTAAGAATTCTCACCTTGGGGGCGGCGGGGTCGGGTATGAATTTCAGCCTGTAGCTGCTATCCCCTGCGCCATTCTTGGTTTTTACTCTGAAGGTAAACTCATCACAGTCGGAAAGCCGTGGCAAAGTAATATTTACCGTGGGACCCATTTTATTGGTGTTCGGGGCCACCTCTCCCGTTTCCCAGGTAATATCCTTTATAACCTCTCCATTTATCTCAATATAGGCGGTAAGGATATCGCTGACGGCCTCCGGAGAATCGTTAAGGAGCCAAAGCTGGGCCGAGAAAAGCTCTCCCGATTTCCAGCTGAAATGTGGTATACGTGCGCTGGCCATTACGGGGCGCAGGGCCTCCTTTATGCCGTAATAGCCGGGCTTTTTAATATTGGGGTAGGATATTACCGCATTATTTGCGGCAGTTATCCAGGGCTCGCAGTAGCACCAGTTTATAGACATCGAACAATGGGGCCATTGGCGTCTGGCCTCCTCAAAGGCGGCCTTGTAGCCCACCGTCTGCATCCAATCGGTATAGCCTACCATTTCCTCAAGATTTTTGGGCTCACCGAAATATTTTCTGATAGTGGGGTACCAGACCCAGCTATGAGGACCCCAGGCATTAAAGCCGTGATGCTCCAGCCAGGCGGCGGTGGGGGTGGGCGGGAAAAGCTCGCCCTCAGGAATTATCTTCCGAAGCTGCTCCACAGGGGCCATAGAGGGCACTCCGAACTCGGTATAGGCCGAATTAGAAGCGGCGGCAAAAATTTCAAACACGTCCCTGCCGTCCTCGGGATTCATAAAGAAATATCCGCCGTGGGCCATACCGCACAGGGGTGATGTATAGAGGAAGGGACGGCCGAAATCCTCTTCGTAGCAGAGCTTGTTAAGCAGGCGCAGGGCCTCGGACTGCTCGGTCATACCCGACCAGCCGTTAAACAGCTCGTTACCGCCGCACCAGAAGGCGAGGCTGGCGTGGGAACGAAGCTGACGGATAACCGACACAGCCTCCCTCTCCAAAACAGAAAGATAATGGGGGGTGCCTACGTAGTTGTTGCAGGCCAGCATAAACTCCTGCCAGACCAGCAGACCCAGCTCGTCGCAGATATCGTAAAATTCGGGCTTGTTAATACCCGAGCCGCCCCAGATACGAAGGATGTTCATATTGGCATCCTTTGCCATTTCCAGCAGCTCACGGTATCTCTCCTCGGTGACGGTGCCGGGGAACATATCGGCATTTACCCAGTTGGAGCCCTTGCCGAAAATTTTACGGCCGTTTAGCTCAATGGTAATGGGGGCAGGATAGCGGGATTTGGGGAAGCCGAAGGGCTCATCATAGGCCCCGGCATTAAGCACTAATCTAAGGGTTTTAAATCCTATTTTGCCGCTCAGGGTGTTTTCTCCTGCGGTGGCGGTCCAGCTGTAAAGGTATTGCTCACCCTGGCCGTTACACCACCAAAGATTTATATTGTTAAGGGTAACTTCGGGGGAATTTCCGCTGTATACCACCCTGCCCTCCATATCGGTAAGGGTGTAGGTAACGGGGGCGTCGCAGTCGGCAACAAAGCGCACCTGTGCAGTATCGCGGGCCTCGTTAAGTGTATAAAAGGGCTCACAGCTACGGAGAAAGGCGGCTCCCCTTGTTTCAAGATAAGCATCTCTCCAAAGTCCCGAAACCATAAGACGGGGATTCCAGTCCCAGCCGTAGGAGAAGGGGGGCTTACAGCTCTGGTCGGCCTGGTCACGGGTGGCGGGAGCCCCCTCGCGCTTGGGGTGGGGGTGGATAACGACCTGCAGCAGGTCCCCCTTTTTAGCCTCGCTTATATCAACCTTGGCAGGGGTAAACATACCCTCATAGGAATAGATTGTTTTGCCGTTAAGCAGAATATCAAATATGTAATCAACACCCTCTGCCACAAACCAAAGGGTCTCGTCTTCCTTGCGCTCAAAGTCGATATTGGCAGAATAAACCCACCAATTATCCTCAATAGCATCAAACTGCTTTACCCTGTCGGCAAAGATATAATCACCAAAGTCGAAGGCCTCGGCATAGTCCTGCTGAATATTTCCCGGCACCTTGGCGGGAAAATCGGGGTAGGTTATTTTATTTTCGGGGTCGTACTGCGCGGCTCGCCAGCTCTGGAAAAAGCGCATAAAACCACTCCTCTCGTTTCCTTGGTGAAATTATATCATATAAAAAAATTAAATTCAATCAATATATCGTTTCATATTTAAAGATAATTTCCCCATAATTAAAGAAACTGCCCTGCGTAAAAATTCTGCAGGGCAGAGGCATTATTCTATAACACGATAGTCAAATTTATAAATATTAATTGCAGAGTCGGAGTTGTCAGCAAGACCGTTTACTCCGTAGGAGAGACCTGCCGTGCCTGCGCTCTGACGAGCGGCAACGTTATCCACACCTGAAACGCTGCCTACCTGAATAACGGTGCCGTTATCATTAAGGCGTAGAGTGTAGCAACAATAGTAGTGGTGCCGTCACCGTTGCTCTTGACGCTGACACGCAGACGGTACTTGGCGTTGGGGTCAAGGTTGGAGTTAACCATTCCCCCGTTTGTTCCGATTTTAGCGCCGTTTGTGGTATAAA
>JAGAPN010000007.1 GCA_017623235.1 Clostridia bacterium
CCGAAACCGAGACCGACCTCTTTGGTGAGCAGGCAGTGCTTTGCGGCGGTGTTTGCGCTTTGATGCAGGCAGGCTACGACCCCAGAAACGCTTACTTTGAGTGTATTCACGAGATGAAGCTTATCGTTGACCTTATTTATCAGTCGGGCTTTGCAGGTATGAGATATTCTATCTCCAACACCGCCGAGTACGGTGATTACGTAACAGGTCCCAAGATTATCACCGAGGATACCAAGAAGGCTATGAAGAAAATTCTTGCCGATATTCAGGACGGTTCCTTCGCAAAGGAATTCTTACTCGATATGTCCGAGGCCGGCGGTCAGGCTCACTTCAAGGCTATGCGCAAGCTGGCAGCCGAGCACTGCAGCGAGCAGGTTGGTGAAGAGGTAAGAAAGCTCTACACCTGGAACGACGAAGAGAAATTTATCAACAACTAATTTGATTTTAGCTTGTAGGGGAGGGGCTTTGCTCCTCCCGTGCAAGAAGTTTAAAGGAAATATAAATCCTTTATGTTTGCTTTAAATTTCTTGATTTTTCAGGAGGAACCTTATGAAAAGCGATATTATGAAAAAAGGCCCCGAAAGAGCCCCCCAGCGCTCTCTTTTAAAGGCCGCAGGCTATTCCGATAACGAGATTAAAAAGCCTCTTATCGGTATTGTTAATTCCTTTAATGAAATAGTTCCCGGTCACGTTCACCTGGAGCGCATTTCCCGTGCCGTTAAGGACGGCGTTCTTGCCGCAGGGGGCACACCTATGGAGTTTAATACCATTGCCGTTTGCGACGGTCTGGCTATGGGCCATGAGGGTATGAAATATTCCCTTGTTACCCGTGAGATAATTGCTGACAGCGTTGAGTGTATGGCGAAGGCCCACGCCCTGGATGGCCTGGTGTTCATCCCCAACTGTGATAAAATAGTTCCCGGTATGGTTATGGCGGCCTGCCGTCTTAACATTCCTGCAATCTTCGTGTCGGGCGGTCCTATGCTCTCGGTTTGTGAGTTCGGCGGTCGTGCTATGGACTTAAACTCGGTATTTGAGGCAGTAGGCGCCTACAAAAACGGCACTATAGATGAGGATGAATTGGCTTATGTAGAGGGTAATGCCTGCCCCGGATGCGGCTCCTGCTCGGGAATGTTTACCGCCAACTCTATGAACTGCCTTTGTGAGGCTCTCGGTATTGCCCTTCGTGGCAACGGCACCATTCCTGCCGTTCACGGCGCCCGTCAGCGCCTGGCCAAGGCTGCAGGCGAGCAGATTATGACCCTGGTGGAAAAGGATATTAAGCCCCTCGACATCATTAACGAAAAGGCTCTTAGAAACGCCCTTACTGTTGATATGGCTCTGGGCTGCTCCACCAACTCGGCCCTGCATCTGGCCGCCATCGCACACGAGGCTCATATTGATTTTGACCTTCATATGATTAACGAAATCAGCGAAAAGACCCCCAACCTCTGTCACCTTGCCCCTGCAGGTCATCACCATATGCAGGATTTAGAGGCCGCAGGCGGTGTATACGCCGTAATGGGCGAGCTGGCCGTTGCAGGCTATCTTGAAACCGACGCCCTTACCGTTACGGGCAAAACCGTTGCTGAAAACATAAAGGGCTGTCGTTCCCTCAATACCCAGGTTGCCAAAACCGTGGCCGAGCCCTATACCAAAACAGGCGGTCTGGCGGTGCTTTACGGCTCCCTGGCACCCAACGGTGCAATCGTTAAGCGTAGTGCCGTAGCACCCGAAATGCTTACCCACACAGGCCCCGCCCGCGTCTTCGACAGCGAGGAGGAGGCTATAAAGGTTATCTATGCAGGAGGAATTAAGTCGGGTGACGTGGTTGTTATCCGTTACGAAGGTCCCGCAGGCGGCCCCGGTATGAGAGAAATGCTTTCTCCCACCTCGGCTATTGCAGGTATGGGTCTTGATAAAGAGGTTGCTCTTATTACCGACGGCAGATTCTCGGGCGCTACCCGTGGTGCCGCAATCGGTCACACCTCTCCCGAGGCAGTAGACGGCGGCCCCATTGCCTACGTAAAGGACGGCGATACAATTACTATCGACATTCCCAATTATTCCATTTCCCTAAACGTATCCGATGAGGAAATGGCAAAGCGCAAGCAGGAAACCACACTCAAGGTAAAAACCAATTTAACGGGTTATCTGAAAAAATACGCTAAAATGGTAAGCTCTGCCGATAAGGGCGCTATAATTGATATTTAACAGGTGAATTTTATGAGTAGAATTAAAATTTTTGATACAA
This sequence comes from Clostridia bacterium, assembly GCA_017623235.1. Classification (GTDB taxonomy): domain Bacteria; phylum Bacillota; class Clostridia; order Oscillospirales; family Acutalibacteraceae; genus SFWF01. The sequence continues at coordinate 2,255 of JAGAPN010000007.1, forward strand.
CCCTCCGTGACGGCGAGCAGTCCCCGGGCTGCAGTATGAACCTGGCTGAAAAGCTGCAGGTAGCCTCTCAGCTGGAGCGTCTTGGTGTGGATATAATCGAGGCAGGCTTCGCTATCTCCTCTCCCGGAGATTTTGAGTCGGTAAAATCAATAGCAGAGCTTGTTAAAAACTGCTCCGTAGCCTCTCTTTCCCGTGCCCTGGAAAAGGATATTGATTGCGCCTGGGAGGCGGTAAAAAATGCCGCTGACCCCCGTATTCATACCTTCATCGCAACCTCTCCCGTTCATATGGAATATAAGCTTAAAATGACCCCCGAGCAGGTTATCGAGCGCACCCGTGCTATGGTTAAGCACGCCGCAAAGTATACCTCTAACATCGAGTTCTCCTGCGAGGACGCAATGCGTTCCGACCCCGAGTTCTTGGTAAGGGTATGCGATGCTGCCATTAAAAGCGGCGCCAAGGTGCTTAATATCCCCGATACCGTAGGCTACACCACTCCCGGTGAAATGCGGGCTATGATTGAGTATCTTATAAAGAACGTTCCCGACAGCGATAAGGTAGAGTTTTCCGTTCACTGCCACAACGACCTGGGTATGGCTGTGGCCAATGCCCTGGGCGGCGTTCTCGGCGGCGCATTACAGATTGAGTGTACCGTAAACGGCCTTGGCGAGCGTGCAGGTAACACCTCCCTGGAAGAGGTTGTTATGGCTATGAACACCCGCCCCAACCTCTACGGCGAGCTGCCTCGTATTGATACCAAGCAGATCTACCGTACCAGCAAGCTGGTTTATAACATTATCGGCCAGTCGGCCCCCCACAATAAGCCTATCGTAGGCGCCAATGCCTTCGCTCACGAGTCGGGCATACATCAGCACGGCGTTCTGGCCAATAAGTCTACCTATGAGATTATGACCCCCGAATCTGTCGGCGTTCAGACCAATCAGATGGTGCTGGGCAAGCATTCGGGTAAGCACGCCTTCTCCGAGCGTCTTAAGGAGCTGGGCTATGAGCTTTCCGATGACCAGATTGTAGACGCATTCGGCCGCTTTAAGGAGCTTTGCGATAAGAAAAAGACGGTTACCGACGGCGATATCGAGGCCCTTGTTACCAATACCGAGGTTGTAGACGGCAAGTATAAGCTTGTTTCCTTTGACGTTAAAACTATGGGCAAGGTGGGCGTTTGCTCCTCTATCTGTCTTAAGCACGAGGATGAATTCGTTGAGCAGAAGAGCCTGGGCGACGGTGCTATCGACGCCCTCTACGCCGCTATTGATAAGATAGTTCAGCCTCCCGAGCACGTGCTGGATAAGTTCAATATCAGCGCCGTTTCCGAGGGCCAGGATACCCTGGGTGAGGTTACCCTGAAGCTTAACAGCCAGGGTAAAACCTATTCGGGCCGTGGTCTTTCCACCGATATTATCGAGGCAGGCATTATGGCCTATCTCAATGCCATCAATAAATTAATGCAGTAAAGGAGAATTCCTATGGGAATGACAATGACCCAAAAGGTGCTGGCCGCCCATTGTGGTAAGGACAGCGTCGAGACAGGGGAATTAATACTTGTAAACCTTGATTTGGTGCTGGGTAATGATATTACCTCTCCCGTTGCTATTGCCGAGTACAACAAGCTTGGTATAGACAAGGTTTTTGATAATAAAAAGGTAACAATGGTTATGGACCATTTTGCCCCAAATAAAGATATTAAGGCCGCCGAACAATGCAAAATGTGCCGAAGCTTTTGCGGCGAACAGGAGATAGAGCATTTCTACGACGTAGGGCAGATGGGAATTGAACACGCCCTTCTTCCCGAAAAAGGACTCGTCGTTTCGGGTGACGTTGTAATCGGCGCCGACTCCCACACCTGCACCTACGGTGCCCTTGGTGCCTTCTCTACAGGTGTCGGCTCCACCGATATGGCGGCAGGTATGGCAACGGGCAAGGCCTGGTTTAAGGTGCCCTCTGCCATTAAGTTCACCCTTAAGGGTAAGCTTAATAAGTACGTTTCCGGTAAGGACGTAATCCTACATATTATTGGTATGATAGGTGTTGACGGCGCCCTTTACCGTTCTATGGAATTTACGGGGGAGGGTCTGCACAGTCTATCTATGGCCGACCGACTTTGTATGGCCAATATGGCTATCGAGGCAGGGGCCAAAAACGGTATTTTTGAGGTGGATGATGAAACTCTTAAATACGTTGCCGAGCATTCCACCCGCAAGCCTACCGTATTTAAGGCTGATGAGGATGCCCTTTACGATGAGGAATACGTAATTGATTTAAGTGAGATTAAATCTACCGTTTCTTATCCCCACCTTCCCGAAAACACCCATACGGCCGAGGAATCGGGAGATATAAAGATTGACCAGGTAGTTATCGGCTCCTGCACAAACGGTCGTCTTGAGGATATGGTAGCCGCCGCCGAAATTTTAAAGGGCAAGAAGGTGGCCGACGGTGTTCGTTGTATCATAATCCCCGCTACTCAGAGGGTTTATTTAGAGGCTATGGAAATGGGTCTGCTTAAGATATTTATCGAGGCAGGTGCCGCCGTTTCCACACCTACCTGCGGTCCCTGTCTTGGCGGACATATGGGTATTCTCGCCGCAGGGGAGAGGGCTGTTTCCACCACCAACCGCAACTTTGTAGGCCGAATGGGCCACACCAGCTCTGAAATTTACCTTGCCTCTCCCGAGGTAGCCGCCGCCAGCGCAGTAACAGGCAGAATTACCGACCCGAAGGAGGTAATGTAGTATGAAATTTACAGGAAATGCAATTAAATACGGCGATAACGTTGATACCGACGTTATCATCCCTGCCCGTTACCTTAACACCATTGACAAGAAGGAACTGGCATCCCACTGTATGGAGGACATTGATAAAACCTTCATCACCCGTGTTCAGACAGGGGACATAATGGTGGCAGGCAACAACTTCGGTTGCGGCTCCTCCCGTGAGCAC
>JAGAPN010000070.1 GCA_017623235.1 Clostridia bacterium
TCGGTAACGGTAGCTACGAATGCAGCAACAGCAGCATCAGCAACACTCTTAGAAACACCGGCTTTTTCTGCAACAGCAGCAACTAATTCAGTCTTGTTCATTGATGAATACCTCCAATAAATATTTCAAACGGTATGACCGTAAGATTAACAAATTTACTTAAACGCCTTGTGGGGAGCCTGGGGATTTAATGCCTCTGCCGCCTCAAACCTTGCAATAAAATCATTTACCGCTGCGGCCAAAGCCTCCTCAGCATCTACCTTAATAGAATTTTGCAGACCTGCCATACAGAACAAAGCTTCACCGTAGGCACGACTTACTGCCTGCTTGTCCTCAGACCTTACTGCCTCCTTAAGGGCCGCTATTGCAGCATCAAGCCTGCCGTCTGATAAGCTGTCGCAAAGGTCGACCCCTGCCTTCTTGGCCCTCTTTTGGACCTTGGCACCACGCATAAGCGCAGGAAATGCGGTGGGTACGCTTTTAAGGGTATCGGTATAAGATTCCTGATGCTTTTCCTGCCGTTTAACGGCATCCCATAAATCAAGCACCTGGCCGGAATTTTCGGCCTTGGCCTCACCGAAAACGTGGGGGTGACGAAGTATAAGTTTTTTTGTAATACCGTCTACAACGTCGTCAAAGGTGAAGTGGCCATTCTCCTCAGCTATACGCGAATGAAAGACGACCTGCAAAAGCATGTCGCCAAGTTCTTCGCAAAGAGCTGTAGCATCGCCGTTATCAATAGCGTCTGCCACTTCATAAGCTTCCTCAAGGGTATCGTTGCGGATACTGAGATGAGTCTGCTCACGGTCCCAAGGGCAACCCCCCGGACTACGCAGAGTTTTCATAACCTCAAGCAGGTCCGAAACAGCACACTTGCCATTTTCAGTTTCCATTAATATTTTTACCATATTTTACTCCTAAAAGCAACTGTTTTTTATTATTTTTATGGGTTATTGTCTTAAAAAAACAAATTGTTTGCATAATTTTTGGCTATTTTACATTAATTTTTACGATTTTACCATAAAACACTATAGTTAAAGAACTGTTTTACGGTATCGCAAATAAGCTCGACCAGCACCGCCTCACGCATATCGTTCATATCGGTATAGCTGGAAACAGCATCATTTCCTGCATCATCCGAGATGCGGCGCAGGGCAATATAACGAATATTTGCCAGGGAGCAAACGTAGGCAACTGCCGCCGATTCCATATCACAGGACATGGCGTCGAACTCACTTTTAAGGAAATTTTTCTTGCCCTCATCGGAGATAAAGCTGTCACCGCTGACTGCCACGCCCTGCTTGATGTCCGGCCAAAGTTCGGCAAAAATATCCAGCATAGCCTTATCGGCAGAATATATATATATTCCTGCAGGGGCTTTTTACACATAGGATAGCCCAACGGGGTCAGGTCAAAATCATGCTCAATATAACGGGTACCTACCATTATCTGACCACGTGCAATACCGCTGATACCGCCCGAAAGTCCCGAATTTATTATAATATCGCAGCCCTCACCTGCCAAAAAGGTTGCCGCAGCGGCGGCATTTACCATACCAATACCGCAAAGCAGAGTATGAACGGCTATTTTTCTGCCTTCCTTTTCGAAGGTAAAACAATGACCTTCACGGGTATAAAAATCCTTACGCTCAGCGCCGAGGCTGTCTACCATATTGCGCAGAGGCGCATATTCATCCTCATCGGCAATAACGATGCCGACCTTTAGTAAATCCTTCACCTATATCACTCCGTAAAAACACGGCGGTTTAATCCGCCGTGTTGAGATTTTTACCGCAATTATTGCAAAACTGTGAGTTCTTCTCCACAGGGGTGTTGCAATAGGGGCACATTTTTTTGTTTTTAGCCTTAAGTATTTCCTTCTTAAGCTCCTCAATCTGGGCCAGCTTTTCAGTAATATCGTCGGTTACCGGCTTTACGGTTTCGGGGTCAAAGGGCTCACCCTTGGAAATTACATCATAGCAAAGCTTACCCAGAGTTTCGTAGCTTTTACCCAATTTATTCTCAAGTGTGGACATATCAAGCTTTTGCTTACCAACGTTAACAACGTCTTCGGTTTTTTTATAAGCGGTTTCAAAGACCTCTTTAGCCTTTACAAAAAAGTTATCAAAATTCATAAACACTTTCTCCGTGAGTATTTTATTAAGTATATTTTACCACACATCCGCCATACTTTCAAGAGTATTAAAGAGGATATCTGTCATAAAAATCGGAAATCCCCTGCTTTCTTGCCAGCATCTCATCAAAACGGGATATATACTCGTAAGGATACTTAAAATTAAAGATGCGTTCAATGTAATCTCCGCCCGGCTGACGAAGCTTGGTAACAGCAGAGGCTCCGCAGGCAAGTATTGTATGGGTTTCGTCCATTATATACACGTTATATAATCCTTCATATCCCGATTTCGCATAACCTACGTTTTCAAGATTTCCCACCGTTTTGCTTTGACGGTACATATAATAAGGCGCTATTCCCCTGTCGGTTAATATACCGCGGGCGTGGCGCACCATACGAGAGGCCGTTTTACCTGTTTCAAACTCGGGCAGACTGTTATTAATGGAAATATTAGCCGCTTTTTTTACTGACAAGGAATGAACGGTAACGCTTTCGGGGTCGAGGGCCAGCACCCTTTTAAGGGTATTTTCAAAGCCCTCTGCCGTATCGGTAGGAAGTCCTGCGATAAGGTCCATATTAATATTATCGAAGCCAAGGCTTCTGGCCCGGCGGAAGGCCTCTTCGGTCTGGGCGGCGGTGTGCCTGCGGCCGATGGCCTCCAGCACCGAATCGTTCATCGTTTGCGGATTCACGCTTATTCGGGTGGCGCCACCGTTTTTTATCGCCCTTAATTTGTCGGCATCAATAGCGTCGGGACGGCCTGCCTCTACGGTATATTCGCTGATACCGTTAAGGTCAAAATTATCACTTATTGCCTTCATAACCTGCTCAATCTGTGGAGCAGAAAGGGCAACGGGGGTGCCGCCGCCTATATAAACGGTACGAAGCCTCAGCCCACGGTCCTTTGCGATTTCGGCAGTTTTCTCCAGCTCCTTGCAAAGCAGCTTTACGTAATCATCAATAAGCTTGCCCGCCTTATCTATCGAGTGAGACACAAAGGAGCAGTAAGAGCAACGGGAGGGGCAAAAAGGTATAGATACATATAGGCTGAAGGAATCGGGAGAGTTGTTTCCAACTATCCCCTGCTCCGGCTCCATAGTAGCATAACAAAGAGAGATTTTTTCATCGCTTACAAAAAGCTTTTCTTTAAAATAACCGTCGGTTTTCTCCTTACCGATGGAGTTATACAGCCTGGAATAAAGCTTTACAGGCCTTACCCCTGTAAGCAGGCCCCACTCGGGAGTATAGCCTGTAGCCGACTCAAAGCAACGGAAAAGGGATGATGCCAGGGCAAGCTCGGCGGTTTTATCCTCATCATCCTCTAAGGTCTGCTCGTGATAAAAGCGTTTATCTGCCCAAAAAAGCTCGGCCACAGCCAACCTTTCCTCTTTTTTCAGGGTGGAAACCGCGTAAATACTATCGGGCTCTACCATAGATAAAATATTTATTTTTTCGTAAGGTAAGAAAATACGACACAGCTTTTCAAGCTCGTAATTAAAGCTGTGATTTATGTTGCATAGATTCATAAAAGTCCTCTACATATAAGGGTTTTGGGCAATTTCGGTTTTAAGGGTGGTCTCCGGGCCGTGACCGGGGTAAAGGATAATATCCTCCTGCCCGTCAAGCATACGCAGCTTCCACAGGGATTCCATTAAATCCGAGTAGGAGCCTGTGGGAAAATCGGTACGGCCAACGCTGTCCTTAAACAGGGTATCCCCCGTAAATATAACGTTATCCACCTTATAGCATACCGAGCCTGCGGTGTGGCCCGGGGTATGGATAACCTCAAACTCATCATCGCCAAGCTTTAGCCTTTGGCCGCCCTCTACAATAATGTCGGCATAAAAGGGCTGTTGCTCAAGGCCGACATATTTGGCAAGGCTTAAGGCGGGGTCACGAAGGCCGGGAGCATCCTTAATTCCGATGACTATTTTAGCGCCGTAAAGCTGACGCAATTTATCGGCACCAAGAATATGGTCATAGTGAAAGTGAGTAAGCAGAATATACCTTTCCAGGCCCTTGTTTTCTTCTAAAAAGGCGGTTACACGATTGTCTGCATCAAAGGGGTCAATAACCACGGCCGCCCCTGAATTTTTCACAAGATAGCAGTTGGCTCCGCTTCCCCCAATGGGGAAATATCTTACCTGCATATAATCACCTACTGATTAATACGTTCTACCGAGTATACACCCTCAAGCTTTTGCAGCTTGGCGATAATACTTTTAAGATGCTCAACGCTGGCGGCAGATACTGTAACGCTTATCGCACAGTTGCCACCCTTTATTGCACGACCGTTTATAGCGTGCAGACCAACCCTCATATTAAAGAGAACATTGGTAACCTCAGCCAGAAGACCGTCACGGTCGATGGCGGAGATTTGCAGGGTTGAAGTAAAGTTTTGCTGGCCCGAATCGGCCCAATAGGCCTTTATCCAGCGGCTGGGCTCATCGGCCTCTGCTATATTTACAGGCACATTTACGCAATCACGCTTATGAACCGAAACACCGTGTCCACGGGTTATAAAGCCTATAATATCATCACCCGGAAGTGGGGCGCAGCATTTAGAAAGCTTAACAAGGCAGTTATCAATTCCCTCAATAACAACGCCTTCCGGGGTGCGTACAACGTGCTTTTGAATATACTCCTCAATAGAGGGCTTTTCGTTAGCCTTTATAAGTTTAACATAGTCTTCCTTAATTTTTGGAACAAGCTTTTCAAGCAGGATTCCGCCGTAGCCAATAGAGGCATAAAGCTCTTCCAAATTTGGGCATTTTTGCTTTTTGGCCGTTTCCTCCAGCAACTCACGCATTTCTTTTTCGGGCAGAACTACAGAGTTGCGACGAAGCTCGGTTTCCAGGGCGGTACGGCCTGTTTCAATATTTTCTTCCCTACGTTCCTTCTTAAACCAGGAGCGGATTTTAGCCTTGGCTGAGCTGGTTACGGCAATATTCAGCCAATCACGGGATGGGCCGTGACCTGCGGCGTTGGTGGTAAGAATTTCGATAACCTCACCTGTTTTAACCACGTGGTTTATCTGAACAATTTTACCGTCAACCTTGGCGCCTATCATACGAACACCCACCGCCGAATGTATGGCGAAGGCAAAGTCGATAACGGTGGAGCCTGCAGGCAGGTTAATAACGTCACCCTTGGGGGTAACGGCAAAAACGTCCTCCTGGGAAAGGTCGATTTTTATTGTACGAATAAGGTCGGATGCATCCTCATCGGCCTCAAGAATCTGGCGAATCCAGGCTAGGCGGTCCTCCATCTGCTTATTATTCTTTGTAATGCCCTCTTTATATTTCCAATGGGCGGCAATACCGAACTCAGCAGTATGGTGCATATCGAAGGTACGTATCTGTATTTCAAAGGGCACCGCTTCCCTGCCGATAACGGTGGTATGCAGCGACTGGTACATATTAGGCTTGGGTGTAGAGATATAGTCCTTAAAACGATTGGGAATTGGACGGAACATATCGTGCATAATACCCAGCACGTTATAACAATCGGTTACCGTATCGGTAATAATTCTAAGGGCATAGACGTCGTATATTTCATCGAAATCCTTACCCTGAATAAACATTTTACGGTATATTCCGGGGATTGATTTAACACGGGACTGCAAAGCAAAGTTAACACCCGGCATATCGTGGCCCAAGCGCTCCTCAATTCTGGCCCTGATAGAATTAAAGGTGCTTTCTCTGAAATCCTGTTTAGCGGCAAGCAAACCCTCAATTTCGTGATAAGCAATAGGGTCAAGATGCTTTATTGCCAGGTCCTCCAGCTCATCCTTTATAGAGCGGATACCAAGACGGTGGGCAATAGGCGCAAAAACCTCAATGGTTTCCAGAGCCTTATCCCTCTGCTTCTGGTCAGGCAGGGAGTCAATAGTACGCATATTATGAAGTCTGTCGGCCAGCTTTATGATAATTACCCTAATGTCCTTACCCATTGCAATAAGCATTTTACGCAGAGATTCTGCCTGCTGCTGCTCACGGGATACGTACTGAATTCGTCCGATTTTGGTGACGCCGTCTACAATAAGGGCCACGTCGGCACCAAACATAGACTTTATCTGTTCAAGCTGAATATCGGTATCCTCAACCACGTCGTGCAGAAGGGCGGCGGCTATGGATTCGGAATCCATACCCAGCTGAACGATAATCTTGGCTACGCTGTAGGGATGAAAATAGAACTCCTCACTGGATTTGCGGTACTGACCCTTATGAGCGCTAACGCAAAGCTCGAAGGCCTTACGGATCATTTCAAGGTCATAGTTACCCTGTTGCTCCTTTATAATACCTTCAAGATGTTTGAAATTTTTTTCATATTTAAGTTTAAGCTCCATAATATTCACCCCTTAATTTCTGAAGTACAGGTGCATCTGCAAGATTCACCTTCTGGGTGGAGGTTACCTTAACAAAGGGGGTACCTTCAACGTCAAATACAGAACACAGCTTCAATTCACATAAGGCCTGAGCCGCAATAAGCGCCTTGGCACAGCCTACGGAATCAAGATTATTTATCTGAATACGGTCGAGGGACTGCGGCTTGTTCAGTATGCTTTTAAAAACGGCACCAATCTCCTCACGGGTGGGATTTATATCCTCATAATCCCCGAAAAGATCGGATTTAAAAGATTCGTAAAGGTCCAGCTCAGCAGCTATTCTATCGTCGTTTATACCGTTTTTTCTGATATCCTTAACCGATACGGTAAGGGATTGAGTGTTGTTAAAGAAATTAGTATCCAGAGTAACGGCCAGGTCTACCGTATCCCCTATATCGTATGCAAAGGCATTTTTAGGGGTGCCAAAGAGCATTGCGCTGAAGCTTACTTCTCCCTTTGAAAGTGTAAGCCTCAAATGCTTGCCCTGACCTACGGGAGAAAGCTTTTCTATACGCACCCCGAAAAGGCCAAACATAGGCACAGGATTACCTGCGCCGAAGGGCTCCAGGGTTTTTATAGCATCGGCCAATTCTACCGAAAGTGCGGCGGGGTTAAGCTTGCAATCCAGCTGTAACAGGGGTAGCGTCTTCGGCAGGGTGGCGGCATACTCGTTTATTGCACGGCGGAAGCTGTCCACCGAAGATTCGTAAAGGGTGAGTCCTGCGGCCATTTCGTGGCCGCCGAACTTGGCCAGAAGATAAGAACAGTCTGACAAAGCATCGTAAATAGAAAAGCCCTTTATACTTCGGGCCGAGCCGTTGGCTATGCCGTCAGCACAGGAAAGAACTATGGCGGGACGGCCGTATTTTTCGCATAGACGAGCGGCCACAATGCCTATAACTCCGCCGTGCCAGCCTTCTCCCGACACAACGATAACTCGGTTATGCTTATAGCCCTTTTTCTCTATTATGCTCACCGCTTCGGTCATTATCTGTTTTTCCAAAGCTTGGCGACGGATATTTTCGTTTCCTAAAAGGGCGGCAAGGCCCTGAGCCTCCTCATCGTCATCTGTGAGAAGCAGCTGTGCGGCCCTGGCGGCGTCACCCATTCGTCCTGCGGCATTAAGTCTGGGCACGATACCAAAGGCAAGGCGGGTTGCGGTAAGAGCATCATCCTCTATTCCCGCTACCTTAAGAAGGGCGGAAAGCCCCCTTCTGGAGCCGTTTGCAATAAGGCTGACCCCTTCACGGACCACTACCCTGTTTTCATAAATTAAGGGCATAACGTCACCCACAGTACCAATAGCTACAAGGTCGCCGTAGTCGGCCAGCAATTCCTCGGGGGAGCTTCCTTCTACAGCGCAAACGACCTTATAGGCCACAAATACGCCGCAGATTTCCTTGAATTCTGAATAATCATCAGGTCTGTGGGGATTTACCACAGCATCGGCCTGAGGCAACTCATCCTTGGGCAAATGGTGGTCGGTAACCACAACCGACATACCGAGAGATTTAGCATATTCTATTTCACTGATGGCGGCAATACCGTTATCTACCGTAATTATAAGCTGACAGCCCAGGTCGTTAAGTCTGTCAATAGCCGACATATTAATGCCGTAACCATCCTTTTCTCGGTCAGGAATATGGTAAGAAACGTCGGCGCCACGGTTTTTAAGGTAGGAATACATAAGCACCGTGGCGGTTACGCCGTCAACGTCATAATCACCGAAAACAGCAATTTTCTGCTCGGAATAAATAGCGTTGTTTATGATTTCGGCCGCCTTTTCAATATCTGCCATCTCATAGGGGTCGGCAAGGATTATATCCTCGGTAAGAAATTCGTCAAGGGCTACAGGGTCGGTATAGCCACGACCTGCGGCCACCAGGGCAACGAATGGGTCTATATCACATTCTTCTGACAGCTCTGATGCCAGGGTCCTGTCTATTTGATTGACCTGCCACTTCTTAAACAACAAATTTCTCACCTGCCTTCAAAAAACAATATCCCAAATTAGTCTATTTGAATATTATACCAAAAATACTGTTTTATTGCAATATAAAACTAAAAACCTCGCAGATAAAACTGCGAGGTTTTTATAAAAAATTATTATTTCTTCATTGTAAGAGCCTGCTTAGCCATTTCGGCAATATCCTTTGCACGAAGGCCGAACTTATCAAGAAGCTCGTTTGCGGGGCCGGACATACCAAAGGTATCGTAAACACCCAGCTTAAGTACGGGTGTGGGGCAGGTCTCGCACAGGAACTCGGAAACGGCAGAGCCCAGACCGCCGATAACGCTGTGCTCCTCAGCGGTAACGATAGCGCCTGTTTCCTTGGCAGCTTTAAGAACTATTTCGGTATCAAGGGGCTTAATGGTAGCCATATTGATAATACGAGCATTAATACCCTCTTCCTTAAGAAGCTCATAGGCCTCAAGAGCCTCGGCAACCATAAGACCTGTAGCAATAATAGTAACGTCGTTACCCTCTTTAAGTTCTACGCCCTTGCCGATTTCAAAGTTGTAATCGTCATCAAATACAACGGGAACAGCAAGGCGGCCAAAACGCATATAAACGGGGCCGTCGTGGTTGATAGCGGCTTTTACAGCCTTCACAGCCTCGGTATAATCGGCAGGATTAATAATGGTCATACCGGGAATTGTACGCATAATACCGATATCCTCACAGCACTGATGGGTAGCGCCGTCCTCACCAACCGAAATACCTGCGTGGGTAGCACCGATAACTACGTTAAGGTGGGGGTAGCCGATAGAGTTTCTAATCTGCTCAAAGGCTCTGCCTGCGGCAAACATTGCAAAGGAGCTGGCAAAAACCCTTTTACCTGTAGCGGCAAAGCCTGCTGCAATACTCATCATATTGCCTTCTGCAATTCCGCAATCATAAAAACGCTCGGGAAAGGCCTTCTTGAAGGCGCCTGTTTTGGTAGCCTCTGCAAGGTCGGCATCCATTACGATAAAATCATCACGTTCATTTCCAAGTTCAACAAGAGCGGCGCCATAGGCATCTCTTGTAGCAATTTTCTTTACATCTGCCATTGTAATATCCTCCTTACTGTAATGCTGCGAGCTGAGCGTCAAGCTCTGCTACGGCAACTGCATAGTCTTCATCGCCGGGGGCCTTACCGTGCCAGCCACACTTGTTTTCCATAAAGGAAACGCCCTTACCCTTAACGGTATTCATAATAATGGCGGTAGGCTTGTCGGTAACCTTTTCGGCGGCAAGGGTTGCAGCCTCGATTTCATCAAGGTTATGTCCGTCTATTACAATAACGTTCCAGCCGAAGGCTTCGAACTTCTTATCCAGAGGTGCAGGAGAGTTAACCTCATCACAGGAGCCGTCTATCTGAAGGTTGTTGAAGTCAACGTAGGCGGTAAGATTGGAAAGTCCCTTATTGCCTGCAAACATTGCAGCCTCCCAAACCTGACCTTCCTCACATTCGCCGTCTCCAAGGACGGTATATACACGGTAGGTATCACCAAAATGCTTAGCGGAAAGAGCCATTCCTACTGCGCAGGAAATACCCTGACCCAGAGAGCCTGAAGACATATCAACACCGGGAATGTGCTTCATATCGGGATGGCCCTGAAGGCGTGCGCCTGTATGGCGAAGGGTAAGAAGCTCCTCAACAGGGAAAAAGCCTCTGTTAGCAAGGGCGGAATAAAGAGCGGGAGCAGCGTGGCCCTTGGAAAGCACCAGCCTGTCACGATCCGCCTTTTTGGGGTCTGCGGGGTCGATATTCATCTTATCAAAATACAGATAAGCCATAAGATCCGCAATAGACAGAGATCCGCCGGGATGTCCTGCCTTTGCAGAGTGTACTCCGTCGATTATTCCTCTTCTGATTTTACATGCCGCTATACTAAGTTCTTTTCTTTTTGTAGCGTCCATTTTTTTACCTCCGTTTTTTGGATAAATATTCTATAAAGTCGGCAACGGCGCCGTTGCGGCAGCTACCGCCGACAAAATTAGCAAGCTTTTGCATATCCTGCGGCGCATCCCCAGGGGTGGAGGAAACGTCTGCAGATTTTAGCATTTCTATATCGTTATAGTAATCACCTATGGCGAAAAATCCGCCTTTTTCTATACCCAGCATTTCTGAAAGACGGGCAAGGCCTCCTGCCTTGGTGATACCCTTGGGCATCTGTTCAACATAGGGGTGATGACCGCCTCCCGCATTAAGGCCTGTGGGCACATAGTCACAGTCTTTACTGCCGTTACCCTCCAGCCATCGCAGAAATTTATCCCGTATTTCTACGGTATCGCAGGTGTAAAGCACCTTATTCCAGGGTTTTTGGCAAACCTCGGTATAGGTTACGTATTCACGGTCTAAAAGCTCATAATCCTCGTGAAAATCGGTTTCCTCGGTTCTTCTGAGCACGCATATATTATCGCCGCAATGTATCTCTATTCCAACGTCGGGCCACTGTCCCAGCACTGCCCTGGTATATTCCTTGGCGGAATCGGGAATGAGGGCAGAATAAAGGGCCTTTTGGGCCGAAAAATCATACAGCATACCGCCGTTAAGCACAACGCAGGGGCCAACAAGGGCAGAATCCATAAGGCCGAATATTTGTCCCAAAGCCTTGGGGCTTCGGCCTGTGGACAGCACAAAGGTGCCGCCCTGTTCTTTAAAATATCTTATGGCATCAATATTGCGAGGCGATATGTAGCCGTTATCTACCAGGGTGCCGTCAATATCCGAGGCAAGCAGGCAGTTTTTAAATAATGACAAAATATAAACTCCTTAATGGGCTGCGCCGCAATGCTCGCAGTTTGAGGTGCCCGCCTTGTTGACGGTGCCGCACTTTTGGCAGGTCCAGGCAACGATGGAATTGCTTCCGCGCCTGGCCTCGGGAACGTCACCGCTTATGGGGGGATTTTCACGAACATCGTTTCGGATAAGCTCATTCTCTAAATACTGAACCCTTGTTTCCAGCGCATCCACGTCACCTAATAGAACGATAACGGCAACCATAGGACAAAGGGCAGCCAGGCCCAAAACAAGGTTAAACATAGCGGCCATAAAGCCAAGTGAAAAGCTTGAGAAAAAATTAACTATTACAAATATAAAAGCCAGGACCGTGAGAATTGTAATAATTATACGAAGTACAGTTTTCATTATTATTTCATTCCTCCAAGCTTATTTATAAATGCAGTAAAATAGTCGGGTAAGGGGGACTCAAACTCCATATATTCACCCCTCGGGTGGACAAAACCCACCTTTTTGGCGTGGAGGCACTGACCCGAAAGCTCCTTTATAACCTTTTTGGGGCCGTAAACGTCGTCACCTGCTACAGGGTGACCGATATGAGCCATATGCACCCTTATCTGGTGGGTGCGGCCTGTTTCAAGGATACAGCGGATATGGGTAAAACCCTCGTATCGGGCTATTACTTTATAATGTGTTGTCGCTTCTTTTGAATTCTTAAGGGTCACCGCCATCTGCTTACGCTTTACGGGGTGACGGCCTATGGGGGCGTTTATCGTGCCCTCGTCGGACTTAATATTGCCGTAAACCACTGCCTCGTATTCCCTGGTAAAGGAATGCTCCTTTATCTGGGCGGCAAGCAGGTTGTGGGCATTATCATTTTTGGCCACCATAAGGAGGCCTGAAGTGTTTTTATCAATACGGTGAAGTATACCCGGGCGCATAACGCCGCCTATTCCCGAAAGGGAGCTGCCACAATGGGCCAGCAGGGCGTTTACCAGGGTACCCTCATAGTTTCCTGCGGCAGGATGAACGACCATACCCTTTGGCTTATTTACCACCAAAAGGTCATTATCTTCATACAGTATATCAAGGGGAATATCCTGAGCCCGGGCCTCCAGAGGTACGGCATCAGGCAGAGTTACCTCTACCCTGTCCCCCGCATTCACATTAGACTTTTTATTAGCGGATTTCCCGTTTAAAAGCACCTTCTCCTCTTCGATAAGCTTTACTGCCCGAGAACGGGAAATATCGGAATTTTCTGCCACAAAAGCATCAAGCCTGTCAGAGGGGGCGGAGGCGGTAAGTATAATCTTTTCCATTATTCCTCCCCTTGCCTTGAAGCCTTTTTCTCCTTATATTCCTTAACCGTATCAAGCACAAAGTATAAAATGAGCAGGCCTGCGCCGATAACCACGGCGCAGTCAGCCACGTTAAATACGGGAAAATCTATAAATGTAGCGTGAAGAAAATCAACAACCTCACCGCCACGGAAAATACGGTCTATCATATTACCGATGCCGCCTGACAGGACCAGGCAGCCTGCCCAGAAGAGCAGCTTGCTTTTTCTGCCGTACTTTATCAGCATAAACAGAATAAGTACCATTGCTATGGCTGTAACGACAAGAAGTATCCAGCGCTGACCGCCCAGCATTCCCCAGGCGCCGCCGTCATTATGGATATAGGTAAAGTCCATAAACCCGTCTATAAAGCCTATAGACTGATGAAGGGTCATATTAGACATTACTATATATTTTGTAACCTGGTCGGCAACAAGAAAAATGACTGCGGTAATCACCGCCAAAATATAAGACAAGCTGTTATTCCTCCTGATTATTCGGCAAAATCAATAGTCTTTATAACCTGTGCGCAACGGGCGCAGATTGTGGGATGAGCTGCATCGGCACCAACAGTACTGCCGAAGGACCAGCAACGGGCGCACTTTTCGCCGTCGGCGTGGGTGGCGGTAACGCTCATACCCTCTACGTCGCCCTTAAAGGAACCGCCCTTGCCCTCCTTAAGCTCAAAATCGGAAACCATAAATACGGTGGGAAGGATGTCCTTAACTGAGCTTGCAAACTCGTAAAGTTCGCCCTCGGCATAAAGAGCTACCTTGGCATCAAGAGATGCGCCGATAACCTTATCGGTACGGGCAAGCTCAAGAGCCTTCTTAACATCGTCACGCATTTCGTGAATCTTTTCCCAGCGAGCCATAAACTCTTCATCATACTCACCAACAGCCTCGGGAATGGGGTTGTATACCACGTGACGGCCGTCACAATCGGAGGTGTGAGGCATAAACTGCCAAATCTCATCAGCGGTAAAGGCAAGAATGGGGGCTACCAGACGGGCTATAACGTCAAGAATCTTGTACATAGCTGTCTGTGCGGCACGACGGGTTTCGCTGGACTTAGCCTCTACGTAAAGTCTGTCCTTAAGCACGTCAAGATAGAAGTTGGACATATCAATTACGCAGAAGTTGTGGATTGCGTGGAAAATAATGTGATACTCAAAGTTCTCATAAGCCTCACGGCAGGTCTTAACCACCTGGTCAAGACGCATAAGAGCCCAATGGTCAATTTCTTCCAGCATATTATCGGCAACCATATCGGTATTGGGGTCGAAATCGGAAATATTACCCAGGATAAAGCGGGCGGTATTTCTGATTTTGCGATAAATTTCCGAAAGCTGCTTTAAGATGTCATTGGAAACACGGATATCTGCGTGATAATCCGAAGAGGCTACCCACAGACGGAGAATATCAGCGCCGTACTGCTTTACGATATCGTCAGGGATGATGGTATTGCCCAGAGATTTAGACATTTTCTTGCCCTCTCCGTCAACAACCCAGCCGTGGGTAACAACGGTTTTATAAGGAGCGATACCGTCGGTAGCAACCGAGGTAAGCAGAGAAGACTGGAACCAACCACGGTACTGGTCAGCACCCTCAAGATAAAGGTCGGCAGGCTTCTTTAGGTAATCGCGATTGTCCAGAACGGCGGCGTGGGAAACACCGGAATCGAACCAGACGTCCATAATATCGGTTTCCTTTTTAAAGCTCGTGCAACCACAGGGGCAAACGGCGCCCTCGGGCATAAGGTCTTTAGCCTCAAGCGCATACCAAGCATCGGCACCTTCCTTACGGAAGATGTCGGCAACCTTGGCAATAGACTGGGGATTGATATATTCCTTACCGCAGTCCTCGCAGTAGAACATAGGAATGGGCACACCCCAGGTACGCTGACGGGAAATACACCAGTCACTACGATCTCTTACCATACCGGTAATACGACCCTCTCCCCACTCGGGAACCCATTTAACCTTACTAATCTCCTCAACTGCCTTATCGGCGAAGGCAGAGATTGAGCAGAACCACTGCTCAGTAGCACGGAAAAGGATGGGATTTTTACATCTCCAACAATGGGGATATTGGTGAATAATCTTCTTAAGGGCAAAGAGATAGCCGTTTTCGTCGAGCCATACGGCAATCTTCTTATTAGCCTGCTCGGTAGTAAGGCCTGCAAACATACCTGCCTCTTCGGTAAGAACACCCTTATTATCAACAGGCACTACCATACCGATTTCGGGGTATTTACGGCAAACCTCAAAGTCGTCTACACCGTGACCGGGGGCAGTATGAACACAGCCTGTACCGCTCTCTAAGGTTACGTGGTCACCTACGATAATGAGGGAATCACGGTCGATAAAGGGATGACGGGCTACCATATATTCAAGCTCTGCGCCCTTTACCTTGCCTACAACGTCAAAGTCGGTCTTTTCGGCGGCGGTCATAGCGGCCTCAGCCAGCTCGGATGCCATAATATAATATTCATCGCCAAAGCGGATTACGGAATACTCATACTCGGGGCCTACGCAGATAGCAAGGTTGGCAGGCAGGGTCCAGGTAGTGGTAGTCCATATAACGAAGTAGGTCTTGGCAGGGTCAACACCCATACCGGTAAGAACTCCCTTATCCTCTTTTACAGGGAACTTAACGTAAATGGAATAGCAGGGATCCTCGGCATACTCTATTTCAGCCTCGGCCAGGGCGGTCTGACAGTCAGAGCACCAATAAACGGGCTTAAGACCCTTATAGATATAGCCCTTGTTGGCCATTTCGCCAAATACCTCGATCTGCTTTGCCACATACTCGTTCTTGAGGGTGAGATAGGGATTATCCCACTCGCCCAAAACGCCCAGACGCTCAAACTGCTTGCGCTGGTCCTCGGCAAAGCCAATGGCAAACTCACGGCACATTTTACGAAGCTCAAGAGCAGAAACACGCTCGCTGGATTTCATACCTGCGGCTTTTCTTGCCTTAAGCTCGGTGGGGAGGCCGTGGGTATCGTAACCGGGTACAAAGGGAGCCTTGAATCCGGTCATATTCTTATAACGGATAACAAAATCCTTTAAGGACTTGTTGAGGGCGGTACCCATATGAATAATACCGTTGGCGTAGGGAGGGCCATCGTGCAGAATATATTCGGGCTTGCCTTCGTTGAGCTTCATCAGCTCCTCATAAACGCCCTCCTGCTGCCACTTTTCAAGTGCCTCGGGCTCACGGGTGGGAAGTCCTGCTCGCATGGGAAAGTCGGTTACGGGCAGATTAAGGGTTTTGTTATAGTCTTGCTGTTCCATTGTATAATCTCCTAAACTAATTAATCCTTTTTTACAAAAAAGCCTTTTGAGAAGTTGGGGGCATCGTCCTCATCCTCTTCCTCCAAGGGCTGTACCACAAAGCCTGAAGAAGTCACCTGCTCGTCACCCAGGTCTATGGTGCGGGTGGCGGCCATATCCTCATCATATTCCTGCTCGGCAGGCTCTTCCTCCTCTACTGCGACGGAAGTCTCAAAAATTTCATCTACGATAGCAGGAGCTTCGGGCTCTGTCACAACAGGGGTCTTTTCTATAAAGCGAAGCAAATCGGGCTCGGTATTAATAATCTCCTCAACGGTGGAGGCGGCCAGCTCGGGGCTGAGAACAACCTCCTCGGGAAGCTTGGAAAGGGACTCGATATGCTCTTTATATGTATCCTTAATGTGATGCTTAAACTCGGCAACCTCACTCTTGAGCTTATCGAAAAGGAGCTGCTCACGGGTAACCGAATCCTTTGCCGCAAGTATCATACCCTCAGACTTTCTGGCGGCGTCGCTGAGCATTTGGTCGACCTCTTCCTGGGCCTTATTCTTCTGCTCGGTAAGAACGGCATCTATTTCCTCAAGGGCCTTTTTGGTGCGCACCTTGATGTTTTCAGCCTCGGCATTGGCGGCCTCAACAGTAGCGTCAGCCTGCTTCTTGGCATCCTCAATAATGCTTTCGGCCAGCTTCTGTGCGCTTAAAAGCACGGTATTAATACTGCTCATAGAGCTATCCTTATCGGATATTTCCTTCTCTAAGGCCTCAACCTTGGACTGCATTGACGCCAGGGCGTTTTCATATCTGCCCAGCTCTTCGGTTAAGGTATCGAGGAAGGCATCAACCTCATCAACCTTATAACCACGCATACCAAAGGAGAAGCTTACCTTCTGAATATCTTTAGCGTTTAACATAATTTGCCCCCTAAATATACTTTTTTGCTTTTAGTATTAAACGGTCTTTTTTCGACCGAGTATCTATGCTTTCAATAATAAATTTACCCTTGCCTCGCAGGGTTATTTTATCGCCGTTTTGCACGGTTTTTACAGCCTTATCGACAAGTATCGAGTTTACCGATACCAGCTTGTTATCAATAAGCTCTACAGCAGATGACCGTGAACAGTTGGCCAGGGCCGCCACAACGCAGTCAAGCCGCGCGGAGGCCACCGTGTCGGTTATCTCACTAAAGCCCGACATACCCGGCAGAGGAAAGGTAAAGCCCTCGGTAACGGTAACTCCTACCTTCGACACCTTTTCTACCTGAGATTTTACAAAATCGGATAGGTCGTCGGAGAAAAAGGCCACCGCTCTACCCTGTTCAACCAATATATCCCCCACCGACTCACGGGTAATTCCCAAGGACATAAAGGTGCCTAAAAAGTGACGGTGGGAAAGGCTGTCAGCCTCTCGGTAGGTGAAGGTAAGGGCTTTTATGGGGAAAAAGCTCTCATAATCGTCACACCAAGGCGGAAATACGCCAAAATACCTTCTTTGGGCATCCTCATAGCCGCCAAAAAAGGCATAGGATGCGCCAAGCTTTTGGGCTACAGGCTCACAAAGAGCCGCTTCTTCCTCGGTAAGAAAACCAACGAATTTAGGAAAGGATGAGTTGTCGCAAAGGCGCACTGCATCCTTAATGCGGGAAGGCAGAAGAGTGGTATCCATTAAAGATAATAGTTCTGCTCGTCGTAATCGTCCATAAAGATCTCACCTGCAAAATCGGTGGGGTCGGGCACGATGAGAAAGGTATTTTTTGCAACCTTCTTTAGTTTATAATTAATTGTATAGGCAGCGCCGCTCATAAAGTCAACCACACGACGCGCTACGTCCTTATTTGTAGTTTCCAGATTCAAAACAACGGTTTTACCCTGAACAAGATTGTCGGCAATGGTCTTAACCTCGTCAAACACCTCCGGACGGACTATAACAACCTTCATAGCACCGGCTGACTGGTCTGCCTGGGCCCTGCCTCTACGCTCGGCCTGGGGTCTTCTTGCGGGTTGCTCCCTTTTAACCTTAATCTCCTCCGCAGGCTGATTCTCCTCAAGGTCTTCCATTTCAATATCGCTGTCGTTAAGATTTACAAGATTTTTAAAAAGGTCTGTAAATGCCATTTTGTTCTCCTATCTATATATTATAATTTCTTTTTCCGAAAAGGGACGTGCCTATGCGAACGATATTACTGCCGTACATTATAGCCTCGGCGTAATCAGAAGACATACCCATAGACAAACATTCCATATTAACATTATCTATTTTTTTAGCCCTGTTGTCAATAAACAGTTTATACATTTCTTCAAAATAAGGAATAATTTCCTGCTTTGTTCCGCAAACGGGAGGGATTGCCATAAGTCCTTTAAGCCGTATACCCTCTATTTCGGATATACGGGCTATGGCCTCGTCCAGCTCTTCTTTCAAAAAGCCCGACTTGTTTTCTTCCCTGCCGATGTTAACCTCCAGCAGAATATCGGTGGTAATACCTCGCTGTACCGAAAGGCCGCCGATAAGGGAGGCAAGCTTTATTGAGTGAACCGACTCTATCATTTCGACCCTGCCCACAATATCCTTTGCCTTATTAGACTGAAGGTGACCTATAAAGTGACGGTGGACGTTGGGGCTGAGATCGGCCTCCTTGGAAAGGAACTCCTGTACGCGGTTTTCACCTATATGTGTAATACCACGTCCGATTGCGTAATTTATCGCCTCCACGGGTACCGTTTTTGTGGCGGCAAGAAGGGTGATGTCCTCTGCCCTTCTTCCTGACGCCTCGGCCGATTTTTTTATATTTTCAAGAATTTCCGGGTAATTTGCTTCAAAATTATCAATATATGATTTTTCCGTCATAAAGATTTTTCCCCTTAACTATTACCTCATCGTAAAGTCTGAGCTTACTGCTGTCGGTGGTATTAAGCTCGCAAACAGCGTAATCAAGTCCGTCTTTGGAAAAAAGAATATCTGCCAAAACAAACTTTGCTTCAAGTCCGGACACAACGTAAACACCTGTTTTACCATCCACAACACGAAGGGCATCACGGTCTATACGGATACCCGTATGCTCGTTTTTTATAATTGTAACCGAGTTTGTTCTCAGTGCGGCCAATTCACTGTTCATCTCATTACAGCGGAATATTATTACCGCATCGTCACCATTTTTAGAGAGATTTATGCACTCTACCGTGGCAGTAAGTCTTGGCACCGAGTTTATTTGCGTTTTTATTACCACCTTTTCCCCTGTTTTATAGTACATAGAATCATTAAGGGAAACGGGGGTAGCTAAAAACCACTCGTAATCGTATACGATTTTACCTACAACCTCCCCGGGTACGGTCTCGGTCTTAACAGAGGTTAGAAACTCCGGAGTATATTTGGTAAGGTCGTCGGTAGTAAGCAGGTCTTCAAGCCCATCTGAATTGGATACGAAATATCCTGCGGTATCGGCTGTAATACTGCCCTTGGGTGAGCCCATTTGACCGCTGAGGGTAGCCTTTTCGGCATTAAGCGAATCCTTAAGGGCGCTGAAATCGCTCTGCTCACCGGTGGCAACCTGTTTTCTCGTCATAATGGTAAGCAGCTCAGAGGCACGCTCACCGGCATTACTGAAGCGACCGTCATAGGTGCTGTAAACAAGGGCGTCAAGATAACTGCTGATGCGGGCGTTTATGGTGCCCATATCTACAGCGGTCAGATTGTTATAGCCCTCTATATCCTGAATAACGGCCAGTTGCTGCTCTATCTCCTTGATTCTGGCGGCAGCCGCCGAGGCAGAATCGTTCTCGTAGATGTTGGCAATAACGCCGTTTTTGGCAACCTTTTCACCGTTGGCTACCATAAAATGCACAGTTCCGTCTTTGCTTGTGCTGATGGTCTTTTCGCTGCGTATTACGGTGCCTACAGCCTCAACACCCTCGGTATACTCGAAATAAACGGCCGATTCGGTAGCTATAGCGGCATAAAAGCCTACGTAATACTGATATGCAAAAAAGAAGACAATAACAGCGGCCACAGCCAGCTTTATCAGCTTATGGGAATTACCCAAAATAACCATTCCTTTCAAGTAATGCTACCGCCCGGGCGGTAATATCATCGGTTTCGTCACGATAAATCCAATTGATTCTTTCATCACGGCGGAACCAGGTAAGCTGCCGTTTGGCATAACGCCTGGTTTCTCCCTTCAGCAACTCAACCGCCGTCTCCAGCTCGCACTCCCCTTTAAAATAAGGAAAAAATTCCTTATGGCCAATAGCCTGAATAGCCGTAGTACCTTTTGGGGCGTTAAATACCGCCCTTGCCTCCTCAAGCAGGCCTTTTTTCAGCATAAGGTCTACCCTGCGGTTGATTCTGCAGTACAGCAGTTCACGCTCCTTATAGGTGACCCCCAGCATATAGGGAATATAGGGTGTTTCCTCCCCGCGGGATAGCTCCTGCTGACGGGTTATTGTAGAGCCTGTGGAATAATAAACCTCAAAGGCCCTGATAACCCTTTTCTTATTGTTGGGGTGCAGTCTGTCGGCAGAGGCTGGGTCAAATCCTCTCAGCTTTTCCAGCATAGCCTCGCCGCCTATAGTGTCGTACTCGTCGTTAAGGCGCCGACGCAGCTCGCTGTCGGTATCCTCCTCCCCGAAGATGATATTATCCAGGAAGGAGTTAATATAAAGGCCTGTACCGCCTGCTATAATCACCCGTTTGCCACGGGCGGCTATATCGGCCGCGGTTTTATGGGCCAGCTTTACAAAATCGGCTACCGAGAAGGAGGTGTCGGGCTCTAAAAACTCTATCAGATGATGTGTAACACCCTGCATCTCTTCGATATCGGGGGCGGCCGAAGCAATATGCATTCCTTTATAAATCTGCATAGAATCAAAGGAAATTATCTCGGCATCCAGCCTTTTGGCCAGGGAAACCGCCAGCTCGGTCTTGCCCGATGCGGTGGGGCCAACCACGGCGATAATAGGTATTTTACTCATACAATCACCTACTGGGTACGGCCAAACTGTTTTTCCAGCTCCGACCGCTTCAGTTCAAAGGCAACCGGGCGGCCGTGGGGACAATACATTATCTCGTTATTGGCCAGCAATTTTCGTGCAAAGGCCTCCAGCTCGGCATCCGATTGGGTATTACCGCCCTTTACTGCACTTCGGCAGGCAATATTATGATAAAGGTCGTCAAGTATTTCGGTTTCGGCCTTGCCGAATTTTACAAGGTTAGCCGCTATGTCACACATAAGGAACATAACGTCTACCTTGACAAGGGAGGCGGGCACCGCCCTTACCAGCACCGATACGGTACCGAATTCCTCTACCTCAAAGCCTGCGGTTTTCAGCAGGTCGATATTATCCAGCACGGCGCGATGCTCGGCCCTGGAGAGGGTCACGGCTACGGGAGAAAGCAGAGTCTGCACCTCTACAACCCCCTCTTCCTTAAGCTTTTCATAAAGCATACGCTCGTGGGCGGCGTGCTTATCTATAAAGTATATACTGCCCTTAAACTGAACGATTATATAGGTTTTAAAAGCTTCACCGATATATATAAATTCAATTTCTTCTTCAGGCAGGATGGTTTCATTTACAAACTCGGTTTTTTCATCCGAGAACATATTCAGAAGATTAACGGCAGCCTCAGTAAGCTTGCCTTCGTTATTCGACTCATGGAAAAGCGGAGCGTAGTCCTCTTTCTCCTCGGCTCTAAACGTGGGCTCTGCCGTAAAGGCCACCTTTACCTCCTTATCAGATACCAAAGGCCTGCCGTAATCGGCAAACACCGTGGTTTTCTTTTGAGGGGTCACCTGTATATTATATATCTGCTCTGCTATGGTGGGAGTGCGCTCGGTTTTTTTCTTGTCGACCAGCTTTTTATAATCCTCTACCGTCATACGCTGAAAACTATTGTCCGGCGAAGATACTATTGGATTGCTTTTAAGCTCCAGAGTGGGGCGGGTATCGCCCTGGGCCAGGGCATTTTTCACCGCATAATAAACGGCGTCGAATATGACCCTTTCGTTAGAAAAGCGCACCTCGGTTTTAGCGGGATGAACATTAACGTCCACCAGCTCCGGCGGAAGGCTTAAATTCAACACACAGGCAGGAAATTTACCTACCATAACGCTGCTTTTATAGGCCTGGTCCAAGGCCTTGGCAATAACGCCCGAGCGGATATATCTTTCATTGATAAAGAAATATTGGCCCGACCTTGTGGGACGGCAGTACACCGGCTTGCATATAAGGCCGCTTACCTTAACACCGTCGGTTTCGGAGGAAGCCGGTATCATTGATGAGGCAAAATCTCTACCCAAAACGGCATAAACCGCCGACTCCAATTTACCGTCGCCTGTGGTGGCAAGAATAGACTTGGAATCCTTGATAAAGCGCACCGATATTTCGGGATGAGAAAGGGCAATAGCATCTATTACGGAGGCAACTGCCGTACCTTCAGCTACGTCCTTTTTAAGGAATTTCATACGGGCGGGAGTATTGAAGAACAGGTCACGCACCACGATTGTGGTACCTTCCGGACAGCCCGATTCCTCAAACTCGATTTCCTCGCCACCTTCAATAACGTATCTTACACCCAGCTCGCTGTCTGCTGTTTTGGTAAGCAGTTCAACTCGGGCTACAGCACTGATGGAGGCCAATGCCTCGCCACGAAAACCCAGAGTACCGATTTTGAAAAGGTCTTCCTTAGTTTTGAGCTTGCTGGTGGCGTGACGAAGGAAGGCGGTTCTGACCTGCTCGGGTCTGATGCCGCTACCATTGTCGGTAACTCGCATATATGTGATACCGCCTCGGTTTATCTCGATCGTAATTTTATCGGCGCCTGCATCTATTGCGTTTTCAACCAGCTCCTTTATGACAGAAGCAGGCCTTTCAACAACCTCGCCTGCGGCAATAAGCTCGGCAAGCTCTTTAGGTAAAACCTTTATATCTGCCATAAAATCAACTCCTTTTTTTAAAATTTACAGTTCTTTTGCCTTATCCGACAGGTCGGCAAGTATTGCCATACACTCTATGGGGGTAAGGGTGTTTACGTCCAGCGCCTTCAGTTCTTCTGTTATCTCTGAAGCAGAGCCGAAGGTAAGGGGCATCTGATAGTCGTCTGAAGCTACCGTTTTGGTAACCACAACTCCCTCTTCAAGGGTCTTTTTAAGTATTTCCTTGGCTCGGGTTATAACCGAATCGGGAATACCTGCAAGTTTTGCTACCTCTATACCGTAGCTGTCGTCGGCACCGCCTCTGACTATGCGGCGCAGGAAGGTTATATCGTCTCCCCTTTTCTTGACGGCGATGTTATAGTTGCGAATTCCTTTAAGCTCGTTCTCCATTTCGGTAAGCTCGTGATAATGGGTGGCAAAGAGTGTTTTTGCCCCAAGCTTGCGCTTATCGGCCGCAAATTCCAGCACGGCACGGGCAATAGACATACCGTCAAAGGTAGAGGTGCCGCGGCCTATCTCATCGAGAATTATCAGGCTGTTACGGGTAGCGTTTTTAATGATAGAGGCAACCTCGCTCATCTCTACCATAAAGGTAGACTGTCCCGAGGCCAGGTCGTCGGAGGCGCCCACACGGGTAAATATAGCGTCTACAATGCTGATATTGGCCGACTGTGCAGGCACAAAGGAGCCTATCTGGGCCATAAGGGTAATAAGGGCAACCTGTCGCATATAGGTGGATTTACCCGCCATATTAGGACCTGTTATAACGGCGCAACGATCGTCCTTAAGGTCTAAAAAGGTATCGTTGGAAACGAAGGGAGTATTTATAACCTGCTCTACCACGGGGTGACGGCCTGCCTTTATCTGAATAACGCCGTCGGTATTTATCTGGGGACGCACGTAGTCGTTACGCACGGCGGTTTCGGCCAGGGAGCAAAGGGTATCAATAACGGCTACGGCCTCTGCAGTATCCTGGAAACGCCTGAGCTGCTCGCCGATAGAGGTAAGCATAGCCTCGAACATTTCATACTCCAGCTGTTCCCTTCTATCCTTGGCACCCACAATACGAGATTCAAGGGTTTTAAGTTCCTCGGTGATAAATCTTTCACAGTTGGTAAGGGTCTGCTTACGGATATAATCCTCGGGCACAAGCTCCTTAAAAGAGTTGGTTACCTCAATATAATAACCAAACACCCTATTAAAACGTACTCTGAGGTTTTTAATACCCGTTCTTTCCTTTTCGCGGGTTTCGATTTCAGATACCACTCCGGTACCGTTTTTTATTATGTAGATAAGCTGGTCAAGCTCCTCATTAAAGCCCTGACGGAACATACCGCCCTCACGAACGATTGCGGGAGGTTCATCCACAATGGCCGAGCGCACAAGAGCGCAAACATCGTCCATAACGTCCAAGCTATCGTGAAGGCGAACCAGCAGCTTGGAATTTGCACCGCCCAAGGCAGCCTTGATATAAGGCAGACGCTCACAGGTGTCGGCTATGGTGTTAAGATCTTTGGCGTTAGCCGTCTTGTACACAACGCGGGTAAGCAGACGCTCAAGGTCACGGATACCGTTCATATACTCCATAAGCTCGCCACGCATAACTGTGTTATCCACCAGCTCCTCGGTGGCGTTAAGGCGCTCGTTAATATCCAGGAAGCTTAGTAGCGGCTGCTCTATCCAGGAGCGAAGCATACGCTTACCCATAGCGGTCTTGGTTTTATCAAGCACCCAAAGCAAAGATCCCTTTTTACTCTTGGAACGCATAGTTTCGCAAAGCTCAAGATTGCGGACCGCAGTATAATCGAGATGCACATATTCAGCGGCGGAATAAGGCACAACTTCGCCAATAGATATGTTGTGATTGCCGCCGGTTTCGTAAATATAGGCCAGCACTGAGCCAAGTACGTTTACCGAACCGCTGTTAGAAGCAATACCCAGATTTTCGGGACTTACAACGTTAAAATGCTTCTTCACAAGCTCCTCTGCCGAATCGGCACCGAAAAAGGACTTGTCCTTCAGGGTAATCATACATTCGGTCATATTTTTGAGATAGCTCATAATTTGAGGATTAAGCTCAAGCTCCTTGGTGGTAATAAGCTCGGCAGGAGAATAGCGAGCCAGTTCGTTAACAACCTTTTGCTGAACGTTGTTGCCCGAAAGCTCGGTAACGAAGGCTTTACCCGTGGAAACATCGGCAAAACAAAGGCAGGCGGTACCGCTTTGGAAAAAAAGGCCTGCCAGGTAGTTGTTTTTATCCTCCTGGAGCATACTGTCTTCGATAACGGTACCCGGGGTTATTACCCTGACTACCTCACGACGCACCAGACCTTTAGCTTTAGCCGGGTCCTCGGTCTGCTCACAAATAGCCACCTTGTAGCCCTTATCGACCAGTCTTGCTATATATGACTCACAGCTATGGAAGGGTACGCCGCACATAGGCGCACGCTCCTCTTGTCCGCAGTCACGGCCTGTAAGGGTAAGGTCCAGCTCCTGGGAGGCGGTTTTGGCGTCGTCGAAGAACATCTCGTAAAAATCGCCCAAACGGAAGAATACGATGCTGTCAGCATTCTGTTTTTTTATTTCCATATACTGACCCATCATTGGAGAAAGCTCTGCCATAATCGGCCTTCCTTTCTGTTAAAATCTTTTAGTGGCAGCCACCACAGGAGGCACAGTTACCCGAGCAGGATGAGGGCTCGCAGGTTTCGGGGTCCTCACCGTTTTCACACATAAGCAGAATGTTTGAAATTTTGTCGGTAAGATTTTTGTATTCCTGATAAGCCGCATTGTAGGTTGACATAGCCTCACCCGAAATAATGGTGTTATAAAGGGCTACAATCTCCTCATTAAGGGCCAGCACCTTTGCCTCGTCACGGGGCTCCTTCTCGTGCTCGGCATCAAGCTGCATCTTAAGCAGGTTAAAGTCACCTATCTGCTTCTGAAGCTCTTCGTCCTTATCGTTACGAAGCTTGGCTTCCATAAACTTTTTATATTCCTCGGTTTCCTGAATAGCGGCGCCGAGCTTACGTGTTAATTCAATAATATCCATTTCAATCTTCCTTCTTTAAATTATTGTTCCTTCCAGAACGTTAGTAAAGCGGTCAACCCTTACCTCCACAAAGCTGCCGAGCAGGGATGCATCGCCGTCAAAATTAATTTCCAGAGAGCAGGAGGTCTTACCCGAAAGTCTGCCCTCCCCCGTTATTTCATCGCATAGCACACGGTAGGTCTTGCCCTCGCAGGCCTTGTAGTTAGCCTTGGAGATTTCCTCCTGGGTGAGCAGAAGCTCGCTGAACCACCTACCCTTTTCCTCACGGGATATGGGGTCAGGCATAGCGGCGGCAGGGGTGCCGTTTCTCGGAGAATAGATGAAGGTAAAGAGCGATTGGAAGCCAACCTCCTTAACCACCCTTACGGTTTCAAGAAAATCTTCATAGGTTTCTCCCGGAAAGCCTACTATAATATCGCTTGTAAAGGTAACGCCCGGTATGCGTTTTCTCGCCTCACGAATAAGATTCAGATAGGCTTCACTGTCGTAGCGACGATTCATAACCTTAAGAATACGGTCACTGCCCGACTGGAAGGGCAGATGCAGGTGACGCTCCACCTTTTCACAATCCGCTATAGCATCCAGCAGCTCGACGGTACAATCTTTCGGGTGAGAAGTCATAAATCTTATTCGGAAATCACCGGGTATAGCATTGATACGGCGGAGAAGCTTCGCAAAGTTTATATCCTCGTCAAGGCCCTTTCCGTAGGAATTAACGTTCTGACCCAGCAGCATAATATCTTTAAAGCCGGAGGCTATCATCTCCTCCGCCTCCCTGACAACGTCATCAGAGCAGCGGGACCTTTCACGACCGCGAACGTAGGGCACGATACAGTAGGTGCAGAAATTGTCACAGCCGTACATAATGGGAAGCCAGCCCTTTAGATTACCGTCACGTCGAACGGGCAAACCCTCCAGAATACCGCTAAAATCCTCCGAAATATCAAAAATACGTCCCGAGCCGGTAAGCCTTTTGTAAATGAACTCGGGCAGCTTATGGGAGTGACGGGTACCAAAAAGAATATCAACGTAAGGGTAGCTTTTTTTCACCCTGTCACAGACCGATTGTTGCTGAGCCATACAGCCGCATACCGCAACTATCATATTGGGACGCTGCTTTTTTTGCTGTTTCATACAGCCGATGTTGCCAAACACCCTATCCTCGGCGTGACCACGTACGGCACAGGTGTTAAACAGCACGAAATCAGCCTCATCGGAATTGTCGGTGATATCGTAGCCCGAGGCTGCAAGCAAACCTTTTATCCTCTCGCTGTCCGATACGTTCTGCTGGCAGCCGTATGTATTTACACAAGCCTTCGGGCGACCGCCGTATATGGCAGGCGTGATTTCCCTGAGCTTTTCTGTATAGTCAAGGGCAGAGGCTATCATACCGGCCTCGTTATTACAAATCAGCATAGTTTACTCCATAATAGCAATATTTAATATATTATAACTTAAAAAAAGGCTTTTATCAAGAAAATTAACAAAAAAACAATAAAAAATTTTGCATAAATTATTCTTTACATTTGGACTAATTTCGTATATAATAAAAACAAATAGTATGCGAATACTGATTTCAACGAATTGAGGTACTTGATTTATGAAAAAAATCATCGCTGTTGTTATCGCTGTTTTATTACTCACCCTTCCTATGAGTCTTTCTGCTTTTGCAGCAGGCGAAATTAACGAAAGTGAGAAAAACATTCTTGACGAGCTTTACGAAAAGGTAGCCATCAACGGAAAGAAATTTATCGTTCCCACCGAGTACGTGGTTCAGGCCGAGAACTATTTCAAAACCGTAGATATTGACCCCACCCAGGCCGCTGAAATCATCACCTATATCGACCAGGGTAAGGAAATTCTTATCAATTCCGACATCAAGTCAACCACCAACCTTAAGGTTCTGCCCGTTCCCGACAAACAGAAGCTTCTTGATCTTGGTAAAAAGGCTGTTGCCGTAACAGGCGGCACCCTGGTTTATGACGGTTCTCACGTTAAGATTACCAACAGCCAGGCCCAGCTTGTTTTTGACTCTGCCCCTATCATTAAGCAGACCGGTGTTGAGGCTGACTTTACCGCTGTTATTATTGCCGCTTCGGCAGCAGCAGTACTTTTCGGTGCCGCTGTTGTAGTAGCTAAAAAGCGCGGTCTTTTCGCTAAATAATTGAATTTTAAAAAATCAGCAAAAAAGCTAACCGGTTACTTTGTGTTGCCGTTAGCTTTTTTCCTTTTAGGATGCCTGTTTCTTTATTGCACCCTACATCCCTTTGTAAACATAGTTCAAAACGCCTGGAGTATGTTCTCCTCTGATTTTGACACGGGGTCTGATGATGAAGGAATTTATAGCGATATTTTCACCGAAGCCTCCCTTTCGGGCTATGAGGGGGTTATCCCCGCCAGCAGTATAACCTACCCTGTATACGGCACCAAGTACGGTGAAATCTCTATTTACACCAACGGCACGGTATACACCTCTTCCCTGATTTTCGGGGATACGGGTTATATTCTGCGTCGGGGTGTAGGACAGTATATGGGCAGCCATTTCCCCGGGGAGGGCTCTACCATACTGATTTCGGGACACAATACCACCCATTTCAACTGCCTAAAGCACACCAAGGTTGGTGAATTTATAGAGGTTAAGACTCATTACGGTAACTTTAAATATGAGATAATTGAGGTAGGACCCAAGCACAAAACCGACACCTCTGCTTACGATCTGGCTTCCGATAAGGAATATCTTATACTCTACACCTGCTACCCCTTTGACGTGGTAGGCTTTAAGGTTAACAGATATTACGTAAAATCAATACTTGTTTCAGGGC
Organism: Clostridia bacterium; assembly: GCA_017623235.1. Taxonomy (GTDB): domain Bacteria; phylum Bacillota; class Clostridia; order Oscillospirales; family Acutalibacteraceae; genus SFWF01. Next base: position 28,682 of record JAGAPN010000070.1, read on the forward strand.
CTGAAATAGACCCCTACAGTTAGTGAGAATATTATGAAGGAATTACTTTCAAAAGATAGGGCTCGCACCGCAATTTCGGTGATTTTTGCCTTTATATTAAGCTTATGCCTATTCTTTGTCACCCTGGGCGGGGGCTGTATTTACGCTGTAAGAAGCGAGTTTGTGCTGGACAGCTTTGCCCGCTCCGGCTATGCCAAGGCCGCCGCCGAGGAACTGACGGGGCAGCTTAACGACCTGGCTATTCCCAGCGGTTTACCCGACGACTTTTTTAGTGGAAGATTTAAAGCGGAAGACATAAAAAAACAAATGCTGACCTGCTGTGAAAATATACTTGAAGACAGAGAAAATGCTCCCGATACAGCCGCCGTGCAAGCCGATATATTAAACTGGGTTACCACCTATTCCACCGATACGGCAGGCGAGCTTTCCACCGAAACCAAGGCCGACCTGGCACTCTTTTCACAGGAATGCGCCAACACCTATCTTCGATTTATTAATCACCCTACCTTTAATATGGTGTTGCCACTTTTTGCAGCGGTGATGAAATATGCCCTTATTGCCGTTATTGCCGGCATTATTTTAGCCACCGTATGCCTGGTTTTGATAATCAGAATGAACTCGGCTCACGCCACAAGAATGTACTGCTTTGCCGCCGCTTTAGGGGGGGCTTTGACCTGCGGCGTTATCCCCTGCATTTTGATTTACAGAGATGAGCTTAGCAAGATAGGCATTACCTCCCCTTCCCTGCACGCTCTTGTAACGGGCTTTGGCTATGATTTTCTCCCCGTGCTTATATGGGCGGCAGGTATAACCGCTTCGGTGGGTATATTTATTTTAGCATTTCAAATTAAAGACTTGATTTTTAAGAGATAATTGATTATAATATCAAAGTGCTTTGCCGGTGTGTTGGAATTGGCAGACGAGGCGGACTCAAAATCCGTTGGTAGCGATACCGTGCGGGTTCGACCCCCGCCACCGGCACCAA
>JAGAPN010000071.1 GCA_017623235.1 Clostridia bacterium
CATTTTTATCACCTCAAAATTTATATATATTATAATAGCTTAAAGCGATCAAGTCAAATAAATAGTTCTTTAATTTGACGTCTTTTTGTGTTACAATATAAAAAAACAAACTATAGGAGAGCTATATGATAGTATCCTTTGCTATTGTCGCATATAACGAAGAAAAGGTTTTACCCAGACTTTTAAGCGACCTTGCCGCCCAGGATTACCCAAAAGATAAAACCGAGGTTTTGCTTATCGATAGTATGTCCACCGATGATACCCGCCTTATAATGGAGAAATTTGCCCGGGAACATCAGGATTATCTTGGGGTAAAGGTGCTTTCGAATTTTAAAAAAATTATTCCCTGTGGCCAGAATGTTGCTCTGGATAATTATAGCGGCGATGCCCTTATAAGAATTGATGCCCACGCCACAATGCCATATGATTTTATAAGTAAAAACGTTGCAGTTCTTCAAAGCGGCGAGGTTGCAAGCGGCGGTCGAAGACCCAATATTATTGATTCATCAACCCCTTTTAAAGAAACCCTGCTTACCGCGGAACAGTCAATGTTCGGTAGTAGTATTGCGCCTTACCGTAACAGCGGTAAAAAGATGTATACATCTTCGCTTTTTTGCGGAATGTATCGCAGAGAGGTGTATGATAAGGTCGGACGCTATAACGAGCTTCTTCCCAGGTCAGAAGATAACGATATGACCTACAGGATGAGAAAGGCCGGCTTTAAGCTTTGCTATTCACCCGACATAGTGTTTTATCAGCATACCAGAAATACCCTTTTTAAAATGCTTAAGCAGAAATTTTTAAATGGGTATTGGATAGGAAAAACCATGGGTGTTTCACCAAGATGCTTCTCGGTTTTTCATTTTGTTCCCTTTGCCTTTGTTTTAGGTATTATTTTAACCACCGTTTTGGCTTGTTTAGGCCATCCCTTTTTGTCTTTGCTGATGTGGGCCGCCTATGGTGTGTTGGTGGTTGCTATGACGGTTATTGAGCTTATAAAAAAACCAAAACTTACAAACCTGCTCTTGCCGCTTATTTTCCTTTTATTGCATTTATCCTACGGTGTTGGCACCGTCCTTGGTTTTATCGTCTTGCCGTTCTGGCTACACAAAATTAAAAACGAGTCACGTTAAGTGACTCGATTTTTTATCTTACCTTCACCTTGAAATCGTTTTTACAACGTGGACAGTTTACGTTGTGCTCGCCTGCGCGCCTCGGAAGTCTAAGTGTTACCGAGCAGTGTGGGCATTTTTTGTAGATGTGGGTCTGCCTTTCGCTGTGCATACGTTTGCGAAGCTTAAAAAAACCTTTAATCTTGCCGAGAAGATTTATCATCTTGCCGTTTTCTGCAGTTCGTTTTGAAATGTTCTTTGAAAACAATCTGTAAAACATATAGATAAACAGTAAGGTTTCGGCAAACTGTATTATATAACTGCCAAGGAAAAGATTTACAACGGATAGCGCTATGCATATTACAAGAAGGACTTTAGTTAACAGATCCATTCCGTAGGTAACGTAACGCCCGTACATAAATTGATTCAGTTTATAACGCAGATTCACTTTATTCACTCCTTAGGGCTTCCACAGGGTCCTTTTTAGCGGCTATTCCTGAGGGAATAAGACCTGCTATAAAGGTGAGCGCCATACTGATAACTACTAATATAATGGCACCTGCGGCGGGAAGCTCTGCGCCAATATTTGCGATGCCCGAAAGACTGCGGATAATAGCGTTAACAGGCAGACAGAGCAGCAGAGTTGAGCCAATGCCGATAATACCTGCCGTAAATCCGACAATAAGGGTCTCGGCATTGAATACGCGTGATACGTCCTTCTTTGATGCACCGATAGCACGGAGGATACCAATTTCCTTTGTTCTTTCCAATACGGAAATATAGGTAATGATTCCTATCATTATGGAAGAAACAACCAGGGAAATGGCAACAAATGCAATAAGAACGTAGGAAATGACGTTAATAATAGTAGTGATTGAGGACATCATAAGAGCAACGTAGTCGGTATAAGATATTTTGTCCTCTTCCTCGACGCCGTTATTGTAACGGGATATGGCATCGGCAATACGGTCCTTTGCCTCAAAGGTTGCGGCGTAAATGCTTATGGTAGAAGGGGAGTCCTTTGAAACAACACCCAGGGTAGAAAGCACCTGGTCGTAGGTGGCGTCCGATACGGTGGCAGGCATATACTTATCGTAGTATTTTTCCAGAGTATCGGCCGTTCCGTTATTAACGGCGCCGTCAAGCATCATAGCCAACTGGGGAACGGGTACCTGAGCCAGTTGCTGTTCGGCCATTTGGGCCATCTGCTCCTTGATGCGCTCGGTAAGCATAATACGAACCTGTCCGAAAAGCTCCTCGTCGGACATATTGGCTATATAACTTTTAAGGGTTTCGCTATCCATTCCGGACTCCTGTGCGTAGGAATCCAGCATCATGGTTTCAATATATTCTCTGGTAAGGGTAGCCATTTGCTTTTCAACCTCGGCGGCAATTACGGCATCGTCAGGGGTGGAGGCAATCTGCTTATATAATTCAGCCTTTTTTTCGGGGATGAGGCCGGCAATATACGCCTTAAAGTCGGCGACCTTTTGCTGGCTGTCAGGCTCCTTGTAATCTTCCGTTTTAAAGGGAAGGGCGGTTATAACGTCGGTAGCGGGATTGGCTATCTGCGCCTTCACAATGGCGCTTTCGTTGGTGGTGTCAATCAGCTTATCGGTAAGAGCCTTGGTGTATCCGATAGCTCCTGTCAGCATTGCGCCGCCGGCATCAGGGTTAGGACGAATGATGCCACTAACCTTGATTTCGATACCGTTATCATACATATAGGTAAGGCCGGTTTCGGTGTTGCTTATATCTTTGTAGCCGCCGGTGGTGGGGTCTACGGAATAAAAGCTGCTTGCGGGTACGACCTTAAAGGTCATTTTGCATATATCTTCATATCTCCAGCTTTTAACCTCGGTATCAAGTTTTCCACCCTCTCCAATACTTTGCCAGGAGTCTTTGGCCTCCTCCAGGGTGGTAAGACCCAGAGCAAGCAGGGCAAAATCACTTACCTCGTTGTTAGAGTTAACTATAAGTACAACCTCGTTGTGGTTCTTGGGCCAGTTGCCGTAAATTACGTCGTATTGCTCGTCAAGAAGGTCACTTACCAATTTATCGCCGTCGCCCGAAAGCAGTTCTTCGTATACAGCCATCTGGCTTGCAGCAGGTGACATAGAGGCAAAGGTGTTCATAGTGCTACCCATAGACATACCAATGGATTCCTGCATAAGCTCCATAGCATCAGACTTGATTATTTTACCATCCTCATCTTTGTAAAAAACGTTAAAGGGTATATCGTATGCATATTCAAGCTCGGTTATAAGGTCCTGAATTTCCTCGTCTGTTTCCAGGAATACCTTGAAATCCTTAAGGTTGTTTTCGGTATACTTGGGGTTGGTCATACTGTTTATCAGCTCGTTGAGTACAGGGCTTGAATAAACGGCATTAAGCTCGTGGTCGCTTTTTTCGGCATTGGCCGACATAAGCGCCATTATAGTTTCGGTCATATCCTCGCTTTTAGCGTTTATGGTGAGGGGATAGGATGCCAGAGTTTCTTCCTGTATGCGGTCGATATATATTTGTATGCCGTTTGAAAGGGCAAGAATAAGGGCGATACCGATAATACCAATACTGCCTGCAAAGGAGGTTAATATAGTTCTGGTTTTCTTGGTTAGAAGATTGTTAAGAGAAAGGGAGAGGGCAGTTAAAATCGACATAGATTTTTTGCGGCTACGTCTTTTTCCTTTTTGATTCTCCTTTTCGGGGGTGGTTTCCTCCACAGGGGCGGTATAGGGGTTGGTATCGTTTGTAATTTCGCCGTCTACAAGGCGGATGATTCTGGTTGAATATTCCTCGGCAATTTCGGGGTTATGGGTAACCATAATAACAAGCTTGTTTTTTGCAATTTCCTTTAGGATATCCATAACCTGCTTGCTGGTTTCGGTATCCAGGGCGCCTGTAGGCTCGTCGGCCAGAAGAATATCGGGGTTATTGACCAGGGCACGGGCTATGGCCACACGTTGCATCTGTCCGCCCGACATCTGGTTGGGCCTTTTATTCATCTGGTCGGCCAGACCGACCTGGGTTAAAGCCTCCTTGGCACGGGCTCTTCTTTCTGCCTTAGAAACACCCGAAAGGGTAAGAGCCAGCTCTACGTTAGATAAAACAGACTGGTGGGGAATAAGGTTATAGGACTGAAAAACAAAGCCGATAGAGTGATTTCTATAGGTGTCCCAGTCGGCATCCTTATATTTTTTTGTAGAGGTTCCGTTAATAAACAGGTCCCCGTCGGTATACTGGTCAAGTCCACCGATAATATTAAGCAGGGTCGTTTTACCGCAGCCCGAATGACCGAGAATTGAAACAAACTCGTTTTCCCTGAACTCGATGCTGACCCCCTTAAGGGCGGTAACCTTTGTGTCCCCGGTAATATATTCCTTTACAATGTTTTTAAGCTTTAACATTCGAAAAACTCCTCATATAGGATATCACTATTATTATACCTTATTTTAGCATATCTTAACACCATTGTGTGAACTCGGTATGAATTATTATAATCTGAAATAAAAAAGATGGCCCTGTGGACCACCTCTTTTTATTAGTTTTTAAGACTTTGCATCGGTGCGGGAATCTGGCCGCCACGATTTATAAATTTAGCAGGGGAATAGGTTGAGATCTTCATAACGGGTCCGTTACCCAGAAGACCACCGAAGTTCAGCTCCTCGCCAACCTTTTTGCCGATTGCGGGAATAACTCTTACAGCGGTGGTTTTGGAGTTGACCATACCTATGGCTGCTTCGTCGGCAATAAGAGCTGAAATAACCTCGGCTGAGGTATCGCCCGGAATGTTTATCATATCAAGCCCTACCGAGCAAACCGCTGTCATAGCCTCCAGCTTTTCAATAGAAAGGGCGCCTATGGTGGCGGCGTGAATCATACCTGCATCCTCGGTGACGGGGATGAAGGCGCCAGAGAGACCTCCAACACGGGAGGAGGCCATAACGCCACCTTTTTTAACGGCGTCGTTGAGCATTGCCAGGGCGGCGGTTGTGCCGCAGGAGCCGCAGCATTCAAGGCCTATTTCCTCCAGAATATATGCCACCGAATCGCCGACTGCAGGGGTAGGAGCAAGGGAAAGGTCAACTATACCGAAGGGATAGCCCAGCCTTTTGGAGGCTTCTTGCGCTACAAGCTGACCCATACGGGTAATCTTAAATGCGGTGCGTTTAATAAGCTCGGCAACGCCGGTAAGGTCAAGTCCCTCGGATTTAGCCAGGGCGGCTCTCACAACACCGGGACCCGAAACGCCGACGTTTATAACAACGTCGGGTTCACCAACGCCGTGGAAGGCACCTGCCATAAAAGGATTGTCCTCGGGGGCGTTACAGAAAACAACAAGCTTGGCGGCGCCAATGCATTGACGGTCACGTGTAAGCTCGGCACATTCCTTGACCACCCGACCCATTATCTTTACAGCGTCCATATTAATACCGGCCTTGGTAGAACCAATGTTTACCGAGGCGCAAACGTGATCGGTAACTGCCAGCGCTTCGGGAATGCTTTTAATAAGAGCCATATCTGCTCCCGCAAAGCCCTTTTGTACCAGGGCAGAATATCCACCGATAAAATTGACGCCGACCTCTCTGGCGGCCTTTTCGAGAGTAAGGGCAAATTTAACAGGACTCTGCTCCTTGCAGGCAGAGGCAACTATTGCGATAGGGGTTACCGATATACGCTTATTTATTATGGGAATACCAAGCTCTCTCTCTATTTCTTCGCAGACGGGAACAAGATTCCTGGCGTTGGTAACGATTTTTTCGTACACCTTATTGCAGGCCTCGTCAATATCTGAATCCATACAGTCCAGCAGGGAAATACCCATAGTTACTGTTCGAATATCCAGATTTTCGTCCTGAATCATAGTTATGGTTTCAAGTATTTCGTGTGTATTGATCATTTTGCCACCTTAAATTCTGTGCATCGAGTTAAATATGGTTTCGTGCATAACGTGAACCGACATACCCATATCATCTCCGAGCTTTTGCATCTCGTCGGAAAAATCACCAAAGGGCTTATTCATAGCGGAAATATCTGCCAGCATTATCATACAGAACATATCCTCAAGCACCGACTGGGTAACTTCATTTATATTGACGTTTGACTCAGCGCATTTTGCTGATACCTTTGCAAGAATACCCACGGTATCCTTACCTACAACAGTAATAACTGCTCTCATTTTGACACCTCATTGTTAAAAATTAGACAAAAGTATTTTAGCATAAATACTTTTAAAAGTAAATAAATTCTTGTATAATAATAGAAAAAGTGATATGATAAGCAAAAATGGAGGTAGAAATACTATGAATATAAAACTTTTAAAGCTTTTAGGTAAAAACGCAAGATATTCCGTTGCGGAGCTGGCTACTATGCTCGGCGCAGATGAGAAGACAGTTAAAGACCAAATTTTTGAAATGGAAAAGTCCGGACTTATCCGTGGCTATAAGGCAGTAATTGACTGGGAAAAGCTGGATTCCGCCGCTGTTTCTGCCCTTATAGAGCTTAAGGTTTCTCCTCAGGCTGATTATGGTTTTGAAGAGATTGCAAAAAGGGTAATGATGTATCCTGAGGTTGAATCGGTTTATCTTATGTCTGGTGGCTATGACCTTTGCGTTACCGTTCGCTCCAAGACCTTCCAGCAGGTTGCAATGTTTGTTGCAAAGGAGCTTTCTACCATAGATGCGGTGGTTTCTACAGCAACCCATTTTATTCTTCGCAGGTACAAGGAGCTTGACGTTATCCTCACCGACGGCGACGACGACAGGGGGAATTTCTCGCTGTGATAGATTATAATAAAGTACTGAATCAGAGCTTTGTGGATATAAAACCCTCGGGTATACGTAAATTCTTTGATATAGCCGAGCAGATGAAGGATGTTATTTCCCTCGGTGTGGGCGAGCCCGATTTTCCCACCCCGTGGCATATTCGCAGCGAGGGTATACGTTCCCTTGAAAAGGGAAAAACCCGCTATACCTCAAACCACGGTCTTCTTACAATGCGTGAGGAAATTTCCAAGTTTGTTGACCGAAAATACGGTGTTAAATACGACCCTGTAGACGAAATTCTTGTTACCGTTGGCGGTAGTGAGGCTATCGACGGCGCAATTCGTGCCCTTGTAGGCCCAGGAGATGAGGTCATTATTCCTCAACCCTCCTATGTTTGCTACGAGCCCATTACCATTCTTGCCGGCGGTACTCCCGTTATTATCGAAACAAAGGCTGAAAACGAATTTAAAATAACACCGGAAGAATTAAGAGCTGCTATTTCGCCTCGCACTAAGGCGCTCATTCTGCCATATCCCTGCAATCCTACCGGCGCCGTTATGAGAAAGAGTGACCTTGAGGCTATCGCACAGGTGCTTAAGGAAACTAATATAATTGTAATTTCCGATGAGATATATGCTGAACTTACCTTCGGCGGCGAGAAGCATACCTGCTTCGCCGCTATTGATGGTATGCGTGAGCGCACTATAGTTGTAAACGGATTCTCCAAGGCATATTCTATGACCGGTTGGCGTATGGGCTATGCCTGCGGCCCCCGGGAAATCCTTAATCAGATTACCAAAATTCATCAGTTTGCAATAATGTGTGCCCCCACAACCTCTCAGTATGCTGCTATAGAGGCTCTAAAAAACGGTGATGAGGATATTGCAAGGATGGTAGAGGAATACGATATGCGTCGCAGAATAATTGTTGACGGTTTTAATAAGCTTGGTCTTACTTGTCGTGAGCCTTTAGGTGCCTTCTACGCTTTCCCATGCATATCCTCAACAGGTATGACCAGCGAGGAGTTCTGCGAAAAATTGCTATATTCAAAGAGTGTTGCTCTTGTGCCGGGCCCTGCCTTTGGTAAGGGCGGTGAGGGCTTTGTGCGAGCTTCCTACTGTTATTCTATTGACCATATTAAAACTGCCCTTGAACGTATAGGCGAATTTTTAAAGGAGATAGGTTAATGGTAGCCTATGCCAAGGCTTACGCCAAAATAAACCTATATCTTTCGGTTAAGGGAAAGCGCTCTGACGGCTATCACGAACTTGATACCGTAATGCAGTCAATAAGTCTTTACGATGAGGTAAGTATTGAGCTGACCGAGGGAGAAATAGCCGTTACCTGTGATAGAGGCGAGCTTGCAGGTGAGGATAATATTGCCTATAAAGCTTGCAGGGATTTTATTGCCTCGGCTGATATAAAAATAGGTGCGAGAATTCACATAAATAAGAATATACCCGTTGCCGCAGGCCTGGGTGGTGGCAGCGCAGATGCTGCGGCGGTGCTTCTGTTGCTTAACAGAATGACCGGAAAACCACTTTCTGAAACTAAGCTCTCGAATATTGCGGCAGGCCTTGGCGCCGATGTGCCCTTCTTCCTTGTGGGTGGCACAGCTGTAGCCAAAGGAATAGGTGAGATTATCACCCCGATAAACACCCCGACACTACATTATGTTCTGGTTAAGGAGGGCAAGAAGCAGTCTACAGGTAAAATGTACGCTCTGCTTGACACCTTAAATTCTCCTGCTAAAACAGAGTGCGCAGATATTGTTGAAGCAATTAAACGGAAAGACGTTTCGGGTATTGCTAAAGGCGTTTATAACTCATTTGAGGCCTGCTGGGATATGAATAATATGCTATCGCCTTTTAAAGGTTATAATTTTAATGCCGCTTTTCTCAGCGGTTCCGGTCCTACCGTCTGCGCCCTGTTTGCTGATAAATCATCAGCAGAGGGTTGCGCCGAGGAGCTCCGGGGTAAAGGCTACAACGCCTTTTACGCCCAATCAATGCCCTTCGGAATAGAAATTTAAAGAATTGTCAATAATTCCTTTGACTTTAAAAGTTAAAGGAATGGTTTGATGAAATTTAATAAAAAAACTGCGTTTATCTTTTCGATGTTGTGTGCTATCGTTGCCGCGATGATGATAACAATGATAGGGTTTGACGATTCCTGTAGTGAGATGAAGGATAATATCCTACGTATAAGAATACTGGCAAATTCGGACAGTGACTACAACCAGCAGCTAAAGCTTGGACTTAGGGATGAAATACTCAAAGAATCCCAAAATCTGTTTGATGGGGCAGGGTCTTACGAAGAGGCGCAGGCTCTTGTGAATGAGAACAAACAAGGCCTGCTCGGTGCGGCTAAGAGCTACCTTGAAAAAGCAGGCGCCCAATACGACGTGAAGCTTGAAATTAAACCCGAGTTTTTCGATACCCGTAATTACGAAAGCTTTACTCTGCCTGCCGGATATTATCAGACGGCGGTGTTTACCCTGGGTGAGGGGAAAGGACAAAACTGGTGGTGCGTTATTTATCCCGAGGTTTGCGTTGGCTCCTGTACCGAGAGGCTTAATACTGCCGTTTCGGATGATGCTGCAGATATTGCATATTCAGCCAAACGCTACACGGTTAAATTTAAAACGGTGGAAATATTCGAAAAAATAAAAAAATGTTTTAATTTATCAAAATAATGCTTGCATTTTACTTTTTGGTGTGGTAATATAACATCGTTGTATTAGTTTTGATGTATCGGAAGGAGTGACAACGCATGAAACAGGGAATTCACCCCAATTACGAAAAGACTGTAATCAGATGTGCTTGCGGTGCAGAGTTTGAGACCTGCTCCACTAAGAAGGACATCCGTTTGGATATTTGCTC
>JAGAPN010000072.1 GCA_017623235.1 Clostridia bacterium
ACCAAGCTTTTTTCCGATGATACCTTTTTTCATTTTATTTCCTCCTAAAGGTTATTGGTTGGATTTCTCCAACGTGACCTGCCTTGCAGACACAAAATTAAAGCTTAATTTCGATGTCTACGCCGGCGGGAAGCTCGAGACTTGTAAGAGATTCAACAGTTTTGTTAGAAGGTCTTAACACGTCGATAAGCCTTTTGTGTGTTCTGGTTTCGAACTGCTCACGGCTATCCTTGTACGTGTGTACGGCACGAAGGATAGTAACTACTTCCTTCTCGGTAGGAAGCGGAACAGGTCCGGAAACTCTGGCGCCAGTGCGCTTTGCGGTCTCAACAATCTTCTCTGCTGCCTGATCGACAAGAGCGTGATCGTAGCCCTTAACACGGATTCTGATTTTTTCTTTTACTGCCATTCTTGGTGCTCCTCCTTGTTGGATTTGCGGGCAGAACTTACACCGTGCCGAGTGTTTCTTCTCTGCACATTATAAAACCGGATGGCTGGGGTTGCAGTCATTCCGGGGCTGACGGCGCAAAGGCGCCATCGGAGTCACACGGCATCGCAAGTTGCCGCATGGCAAAATAAGTTCTACATCGCCCGGTTTAAAATCGGACATACTCCGCGGAAATTTCCCGACTCGACGGTCGGCCACCTCCCGCATCAACGCATATCAACGCTATTTTCACAGCGTACCTTGGTATAATAACACAAAAACACCTGCAATGCAAGTGTTTTTTTAAAAAAATTTGAAATTTTTTTGAAAGAATTTTTATACCTCGAAAAGTGGTATATTGCGGCAATATTACCCACAATATTTAGTCCCCTCGCGCGCGTATATATAATAGGAAGGGGTCACCCTTAAAAAACGGCAGAGAGTTTTTGGCTCTCTGCCGCATTTTTAAAAGCTGAATATTACTCTTCTGTCTTGAAGAAATCGGAGCTTTGTGTCATAGTGCTGGTCTTTGTAGCAAAATCGTAAACTATGGTGTTAACGTCAACGTAGTTTCCGTCGGGGTCGGTAAGACGGAGCATTACGATGAACTGAGAATCGCTAAGGTCGACACCCGAATTCTCTACAACGCCAACGCCGCAAAGGAATTCGCCTACGAAGCCTACAATCTGCTCATAGGTCCAGGCACCGCCTACAGAGCCGAGAAGAGGAATTTCCTTATTAGCGGCTACCTCGGGATTGAAGAAGCCTACCCAGCCAAAGCTTCCGTAATTACCGCCGAGAGCGATAATGCCTTCAGGGAGGGTGGATATAGACTCGGATTTGAGCATTACATAGTAATCACATTCCCAATCCTGATATTTGCAATCCTGTACGGTGGAGCTGTCGTGAGGAGCTACAAACTTAAATACAGCGTCCAGCTGCTGGTCGCCGATAGGACCAAAGGGACCAAAGCTGCCCCACTGCTGGTCGGCCTCTACATCAGAGCCCCATCTTGTGCCTTCGTAATTTGCAGTAACGTCGTTTACCAGGGCGTGAGGAACGTTAACGTCGGTGTAGACGGGCTCCTTACCGGTGTAAACGATGGTGAAGGGGCTGAAGGAGGTGGTGGTGAATATTAAAGTACCGTCGTTATTATCGTAGGAAATATAGGGAATCTGTACGTTCTTGTGATAAAGCTTAATATTACCGAGGCCTGCGCCGATATTGGCGGTAACCTCGATAGGAGCAGTATTGCCCTCCTTGATACCCTCAACGGTGATGTCCAGGGTGGTAGCCATTTCATTATTTGTTACAGAAACTGAAGAGTCGGCAACCGTCAGCTTCTTGATAACAACCTCAACCTCCTTGGCGTTGGGGTCTACAGCATCCTTTGGAACAACCACGGAGCCCTGCTTTGCATAGGTACCGTCGTCGTTAAGATAGGGTGCTAAAAGAGGAATGTCGTAACGGTCGATATTCTCGTCAATCTTGGCGTTAGCGGTAACGATAGAGGGGAAGGCTATGTTGGGATAGATAGCGCCGGTATCGTAGTCACTTCCAAAGGAGTCAGACTCTACGGTATCCTGGGTAGCTACCAGATTGATTCCAAAGGTGATGGAAGGAAGGTCGGTACCGTTATGGTTTGCAACGTTTCCGACCGATGTGGGCATCCAGATAGCCATACCAACGACCTTTGTATCATTAGCGGTGCCCTTTTTGGTAAGATGTTCTGCACTCATACCAAAGCTGGCCTTGAGGTTTGTGCCTTCCATTGCAAGGATATCGGCACGGGTGGAGCCAACGGGAACAAGTGCGGTTTTGATGTAATCGGAAAGAAGGAACTTTTCTTCATCCTTGTTTACACCTGCAACCTCTTGGTAAACATCGGCGGAAAGCTTGTACTTAAGTGCAAGGGAGCCTTCATTTACTACCTTGAAATAAGCAACCTTTGTGAAGCCGGGCTCCCAAAGATTATATCCGAAGATATCGGTAGTGCCGGTGACCTTGGTCCATCCGTTGCTGTCGGGGTCTGCGGCAACGTCAGCTTTATCGGTGTAATAAAGCTCTACGTCAAGGTTTCCTGCAACGATTACGTTTTGTCCGGAGGTAACCGAATCGGTAAACCAGGCGAAGGTGGTGCCGATAAGCATTGAGAAGCATACGAGCAGGGAAAGTACGCTCATTAACAATGCTTTTTTAGTAGATGCTGTTTTCATTGTTTTGCCTCCTATGTAAATTGTTTAAAGGGACAACTCCCCATTGTTAACATATTAACACTATAGCGTTATATTTGCAAGAAAAAATTGTTGTTTGTATAAATTTGGTTTATACACATATATAAATGCGCTTTTATTTTATAATACAGCCTACGTCTTCCAGTATAATGGTGGGGCGATATGGGAACAGTTCTACCGTTTCGCGGGTAGATACACCCGACAGTACCAGCACGGTGGTGGCGCCGGATTCTACGCCTGCAATAATATCGGTATCCATACGGTCGCCGATAACTACGGCATCCTCACTCTTACAGCCAAGACGGTGGAAGCCCGAGCGCATCATCAAGGGGTTGGGCTTACCGAGATAGTAGGCCTTTTTGCCTGTAGCAATCTCAATAGGGGCAACCAGAGCGGCGCAATCCGGAATTATTCTGCCGCCTTCGGCAGGGGCGGTGGTATCGGGATTGGTGCCTATAAGCTTTGCGCCGTTTCTTACCAGGTTTACCGCCTTTGCCATATTGGAAAAGCTATAATTCTGGGTTGGGCCTACCACAACGTAATCGGGGTTAACGTCGTTTATGGTAAGTCCCTCTTCATATATAGCGTTAAGCAGGCCTGCCTCACCTACGCAGTAAACACTGCAGCCCGGCTTTTGCTTGGCAAGAAAACGGGCGGTAGCGATGGCCGAGGTGTAAAAATGCTCCTCGGGAATATCCAGGCCCATTCTCTGCAGCTTTTGGCGCAGCTCGGTACGGGAGCGCTCGCTGGAGTTGGTTAAAAAGAGAAACTGCTTATTTTCCCTCTGCAGCCATTCAACAAAGGCCTTTGCAGGGGGAAGGAGCTGGTTACCGTGATAGATAACACCGTCCATATCGCATATAAACCCTTTCTTACTTCTTATAAATTCTAAATCTGTCATAGTTTTACCTCAAATAATTCGCCGCAGCGGACTTCATCACGTAGGGCGTGACTTCCTCGACACGCCGCCACTTTCATCCCGGTAAGGATTTAACTGCATAATAAGAAGCGATGCTTCTTAATATGCCTTGCCCCAGTAAACCATCTTCTTGGCGGGTTTGCCGCAGCAGATGCAGGTGGGAGCCAGCTCCTCCTGCTCGAAGGGCATACAGCGGGAGGATACTCCTGCCTTTTCCTTTAAGGCCTCTTCGCAGGCTCTGTCCTCGCACCACATAGCCTTGATAAAGCCGGGCTTGTTGTCGGCGATATCAATCATTTCCTCCATTGTGGTGGCAACGTAGGTTTTTTCGCTACGGTTTGCAAGGGCCTTATTGTAAAGACCGTCACGAACAGCCTCTAACATTTCGGGAACCTTGGTTTCAAGCTCATCTAAAGAAACAACAACCTTTTCGCCGTTATCCCTGCGAACTAATACGCACTGGTTATTCTCAATATCACGGGGGCCAAGCTCCAAACGGAGGGGCACGCCCTTCATCTCATACTCGGCAAATTTCCAACCGGGGGAATTGTCGCTGACGTCAATCTTTGCACGGCAAACCTTACGAAGACGCTCGTAAACCTCGGTAGCCTTTTCAGTGACGCCCTCCTTATGGGCGGCGATGGGAACAACCACCAGCTGAATGGGGGCAACGGCAGGGGGAAGCACCAGGCCGTTATCGTCGCCGTGGGTCATAATGATAGCGCCGATAAGACGGGTGGAAACGCCCCAAGAGGTCTGGAAGGGGGTGGAAAGCTTATTATCCTTGTCGGCAAACTGGATGCCGAAGGCCTTGGCGAAGCCGTCACCGAAGAAGTGAGAGGTGCCCGACTGTAAAGCCTTACCGTCGTGCATCATAGCCTCAATGGTGTAGGTGTCAACGGCGCCTGCAAAGCGCTCCTTCTCGGTCTTAACGCCCTTGATTACGGGGATAGCCAGATACTTCTCTGCAAACTCGGCATAGATGTTAAGCATCTGGATGGTTTCACTCTGTGCCTCCTCGGCAGTAGCGTGAATGGTGTGGCCCTCCTGCCAGTGGAACTCGCGAGAGCGCAGGAAGGGACGGGTGGTTTTTTCCCAGCGAACAACGCTGCACCACTGATTATAGAGCTTGGGCAGGTCACGCCAGGAGTGGATTATATTTTTATAATGGTCACAGAAAAGGGTTTCGGAGGTGGGGCGCACGCACATTCTCTCCTCAAGCTTTTCATTACCGCCGTGGGTTACCCAGGCAACCTCGGGAGCAAAGCCCTCAACGGGGTCCTTCTCCTTCTGGAGGAGGCTTTCGGGAATGAACATAGGCATAGAAACGTTTTCGTGACCCGTTTCCTTAAACATTCCGTCCATTATTTTCTGGATATTCTCCCAGATAGCCCAGCCGTAGGGGCGGATTATCATACAGCCCTTAACCGAGGC
>JAGAPN010000073.1 GCA_017623235.1 Clostridia bacterium
AATTATGACCCACCGCTTCGCCTTTGCCCTTGTAAGACACAAAGTATTACTGCGGGCTTCAGGCTTTGCGGATGAGCCAAAATTTTCGGTTACAAAACTGCTTGCACCTAAAAAAGATAAATTTTTAGTGGAATAAAAGGCAAAAAGCCGTGGTAACGCTGACGCGTACCACGGCTTTTTAACACATTAGGCCGCAAAAATTTACTTTTTTAGGCGGTTTATCCCTAACCGCAGCTCCCTCGGGTTCTTTTTTTGTTACAGTAATTCTTTTCGCAGCTGGGCGGCGGATTTTGGAGAGAGATATGCGGGAGGGATGTCGAAGACGGTCTTACAGCCTCTGCCGCCCTCACGCCACAGTCTTACGGCGGCGCGGCCGAAGGCCAGGATAACGCTGGCGGTAAATTCGGGGTTGGAGTCCAGCTTCAGGCTGTACTCGATAACGTGGGTGTTTTCCTGCTGCCGGCCGGTTTTGCCGCTTCTTATAACGAAGCCTCCGTGGGGAATGCCGCTGTGGTCCCTCTGCATTTCCTCCAAGGTGATAAAATGCACCACCGTGTCATAGTCGGCAAAATAGTTGGGCATAGTCTTAATTTCGTTTTCAATTCTCTCTTTGTCGGCGCCCTCCTCGGCTACCACAAAGCACTCACGCAGATGCTTTTGTCTGGTGGTAAGGGCAGGGGCAGAGCCGCTTCTTACCGCCTCCAGGGCCTCGGCTATGGGTATGGTGTACTGACGGCCGTCAACAACCCCCTCTACACGGCGGATAGCGTCGGAGTGACCCTGGCTTACCCCCTTGCCCCAGAAGGTGTAGGTGTTGCCCTTAGGCAGAACAGCCTCGGCATAAAGACGGTTAAGGGAGAACATACCCGGGTCCCATCCGCAGGAGATAAGGGCCACCCTGCCACCTTTTTGGGCGGCGGCATCCACAGCATCAAAGTGGGCGGGGATGTTGGCGTGGGTGTCAAAGCTGTCTATCAGGGTGAAATGCTCGGCATATTCGGGGGTCTGCTTCGGCAGGTCGGTGGCCGAACCGCCGCAGAGAATAAGCAGGTCGATTTCATCCTTGTGGTTTAAAATATCATCAATATGGTATACGGGCACGCCGCTGTGAAGAATGGTGACGGTTTTGGGGTCACGACGGGTAAATACCGCCGCCAGCTCCATATCCTCGGCCTGCTTCAGGGCGCACTCAATGCCACGGCCCAGGTTGCCGTAGCCCAGAATACCAACTTTAATGCTCATAATAAAGACTCCTTATATAAAACTGCAGTTTTATGATATGTTATTTTACCTCCATTAACCCCCCAAGTCAAGAAAAAACCGCCTGTAAGGCGGTTTTTAAACGAACTTATTAAGTTTTCGGTCGTAGAGGTAGTCGATGTCGGCCAGGGTTTTTTCTATACAGCCTCTGTCCTGACCTAAATCCTCACACAGAGCCTCCAGGCTTTCGTATTCGTCACGAAGCTTGGTGTTTATAAAGCTGAGCAGCATTACGGGGTCCTTGGGCAGCACGGTTATTCCTCCGCCAGGCCCGAGGCCAGAAGCTCGGCCAGAAAGCCGTCGACGCTACGGGCGGCCTCTTCACGGGTGACCTCGTATTCGCCGAAGAATTTTGCCACGATTTCATCCCTGTCCAGTCCCTCGTTTACAAGGCCGAAGATAAAGGCGCCTGTGCCGTTAAGGGTAATGATGCCGTCGGTCTTTTCGCCTTCCTTTTCTACCGCAATAGCTACCGCCTTGTCGGCAACCTTTCTTACAACGTATTGGTTTTTAAGCTTCATATTATTTCACCTCTAAAATGGTACCGGCAGAAACCTCCGCCGCAGAAATATCGGTATTACAGTATATCTCCCACAGCCTGCAGTTTTTCACCGTAGCATCCAGCATATCCAGCACCTTTATGATGTTGGCGCTGCCCTCGGGGATAATAACCTGCTCCAGCAGGTAGCTCACCGCCTTCTCGGGAGAAATGGGCACCGTTTTGTTTTCACCGCTTCTACGGATAAAGCAAAGGTCGGTAAGGGCAACACGGTCGTTAAGGTTAAGCCCCTCCTTGCCGCACCAGGGGGTGCCGTAGGCCCAGGGAATACCCTCCTCCAGGCGGATAAAGGGCTTGTCGCCGTTTATTACCCGAAGACTGTCACCGAAAAGCTGCTTCCACAGCAGCATATGGGTGCTTTTGCCCGTGCCGCTTTTGGCCAGAAAGCCGATGCCGTGCCCCTCAAGGCTGAAGGTGGCCGAGTGGAGCATATAGCCCGAAAATTCGGGCAGACGGTGGCAAATTTTGCGGCAGACGGCAATAGACTCAACGTAGCCGTCGCTAAAGGACTCGTCCAGACTCTCACGCTCGGCGGCCAGGTCGGCGTCCGAGGCCGAAACGGTAATATCTGCCTTGTCAAAATCACAAAGATACGGCTTCAGCGACCCTGCAAGATAGTCGAAGCGGTTATTTATTTCAATATTCAGCTGTGCAATCCTGCATTTCATAGTAAAACTCCAAAAGTGTATTCCTATTAATGATAATCCAAAAGCCGCAATTTGTCAAGGCAGAGGGGACAGAAGGAAAAAACACCCTGCCGTTTCGGCAGGGTAAAAACGTTAAAGCTTATAATCGGTAAGGTATGCCTTGGTGTTTTGGCACATCTCGTCAAAGAGCCTTCTGGCATCCTCCATAGAGCAGGTAACCAGGGGGTCGTTTGCAAAGGCCGTAAATATTTTCTCCACGTCCCTCTCGGCAATAGCCTCAGACACAACCTCCTGCTCGGCGCAGATGCGGGAAACCAGGGGATAAATCTCCTTGGGGATGGGGCCTGCAAATACGGGGTCAAGGCTGCCTGCACGGAATACGGCGTTGGTTTCAACAACGGCGCCTATGGGCAGGTTGGGAATCTGGCCACGGTTGGGCAGGTTAACGTTGGTAACCAGCTCGCAAAGGCCCAACAGAGCCCTCATCTGCATAACGCCCTCTTCGTCGGTGTTCTTGATAACCACCTCGTCCTCGCCGCTTACAAGGCGGGCGCTGCGGGCCAGACGGGCCTCAAGGTCGGCCTTTCTCCAGGCAACGGTGGTAAGACCGAAGTGCATCTCCTTAACCCTTTCGGGACTTTCAAGATACCACTTGCCCTCGCAGAACTCGGCCAGGTGGCGGTCGCCTGCGGCGGCAATATAGCCGTATTTACTGAAGAGGTCAAACTTAACCTTCTGGTCGCTGGCAAAGGAGTTGTTCATCCAGTGGTCGGTCTTGTGGGTAAAGCCGTCGGGATGAGCATCAACAAATTCCTTATAAAGGGGGAACAGGTCCATATCCCTGTACTTTGCGGCGGTAAGCCAGGTGAAGTGGTTTACGGCAACCGGGTTAACCTTTATCTCGTGGCGGTTTGGACGCTCAAGGTCGGTGGTTTCCTTAATCATATCACAGAGGATATGCTGGGTGCCGAAGACCTCGTGGCAGCAGCCGAAGGCCTTAATCTCGGGGAATACCCTATAGAGGGTGCGCACACAAAGGGTCATAGGGTTGGTGTAGTTTATTACCCAGGCGTCGGGACAATGCTCTTTAATTTTCTCGGCAATATACTCGTACATAGGGATTGTTCTCATAGCGCGGACAATTCCGCCGGGGCCCGAGGTATCGCCTACCGACTGGTAAATACCGTACTTTTCGGGGGTGTGTACGTCCGACTCCATTTCGTCAAAGGTGCCGGGCAGAATGGAGATTATTACGAAATCGGCGTCGGTAAGAGCCTCCCCAATGGTTTCAACAGCCTTATAATTCCAGGTGGTTTTAGCCCCCTCGGCCGAGTTGAACTTGTTGCCGATAATCTCGTTGTTTTTGGCAGCCTCAAGGTCAATGTCGTACAGATAGACGTCGCCGCTGATGTCGTCATAGGACACAAGGTCGCTCATAAGACCCCAGGCCCAGCCACGGGAGCCGCCGCCGATATATGCAATTTTAACGTTTTCTACCTTGTTTTCGGTGTATTTCATAAAAAATCACTCCTTTGTTTTTCAGTATACTATATATAAAAAACTTTTTCCTTTGTATTTTTGCGGTAAACGGGTAATTTATTGATGTGTTTTCAGCGAGTGTTGCCGTTGTTTTTTCTGAAAACGGTGGGTCTGCAGCCGCATTTTGAAAGAAAGAGATTAGAAAAATAGTGCAGGTCGTCGTAGCCCACGGCGCGGGCCACCTCTCCCACCGCCATTTTGGTGTAGGAAAGCAGGAATTTGGCCTTTTGCAGCTTGCGGTCAAGCTGGTAGGCATAGGGGGTAATGCCGAACTCCCGAAGAAATAGCTTTTGACAGTAATCGGGGGAGCGAAAGACGATTTTTGAAAGCTCGGCCGCCGAAACCGAGCGGTCAATATTCATATCAAGAAAGTTTTTAAGGGCAAGGGCCTCGTCGCTGTAGCGGGTTTCGGCCACCGCCACCGACAGGCGGGATATTATCTCGGTAAGCAGGCCCTGCAGGCGGCATTGCATCTCCACCTCGGACATATCCGAGTGGATGATTACGGTTATCTCCTCAAAAAGGCTTTTTAGTCCGTGGCCGCCGAAGATAAGCTTGCCCGTAAGGCCGAAGGCCGCCACCAGCTGCTCGCAGAGGGGGCCCGAAATATTCATAAAAATCTTGGTGAAGGGGTTTTCTTGGTCGGCAAAATACCGCTGGTCGGCCCCCTGGGGAAGAAAATATATCATATCCTTGTATACAGGTCGGAGCTGACCGTTTATCTCTACGTAGCCCTCACCGTCGGTAATATACTCGATTACCGCCACGTCGGAGGCAGGGCGGTGTGTATAGTAGGAGGGGTCGGGGTAGGTGACCCCTGCAAGGCAGATGTGAAGAGGGGCGTTATCCTCGGGGGGAAGAAAGGGCTTTAAAAACTCGTTCAACTTATTTTCCTCACTTTTACAATTAAAATACTTATTTAATTGGTGTGTATAACTTATTATACTACAATTAATAAGCTATATCAAGGAGGAAAAAGCTATGAAAATGCGTCCACCCGCAACACCTATTATTAATATTGACCCCTATTTCTCGGTATGGGCCGAGGAATCGGTGCTTAATAACACCGTTCATTGGACGGGAAAACCCAACACCATCCGCGGCAGGGTCTTTGTAGACGGCGAGGAATATCATTTCCTCGGCGATAAGGGCGGCAAGCCGGATATGGAGATAGAAAACATATCCGTAGATGCCCATTCTACCGTTATTACATATAAAAATAACGCCATCCGCCTGGTTGCCCACTTTACCTCTCCCACCCTGGTAGAGGACCTTTATTACGCCTCCCGTCCCGTTGCCTACTGCAAGGTAAGCTATGAGAGCCTGGACGGCCTGGCCCACGAGGTAAAGGTTAAATTCTCGGTTTCCGAGGAGCTGGTGCTGAACAAGCGTGGCGAGGGCCGTGCCTACAGCCAGCCTGTAAAGGTAGAGGGAGTTTCTGCCCAGCGTATGGGTAAGGGCGAGCAGAGGGTGCTTCACAGAAGCGGTGACGATATCCGTATAGATTGGGGATATTTTTATCTGGGCGTTAAGGGTGAGGCTGCCCTTGGCAACGAGGTGTACAGAGATATGTATGCCGTTTACGCCACTGCCGAGCTTAAAAGCGAGGCCCTTTTCCTCTTTGCCTACGATGATATAGACAGTATTCAGTATTTTGGTAAAAACCTTAAGGCTTACTGGAAAAAGGACGGCAAAACCATAGAGGAGGCTATTGCCGAGGCCGCAAAGGATTATGATGCTCTGCTGGCCCGCTGTGATGAGTTTTCAAATAAGCTTTGGGATGAGGCTACCGCCTGCGGCGGTGAAAAATATGCCGAGCTGCTGCAGCTGGCCCTCCGCCAGGTAATGGCCGCCCACAAGCTGGTTGTAGATGAAGAGGGTAACAACCTTTATATCTCCAAGGAGTGCTACTCCAACGGCTGCGCCGCTACGGTAGACGTTACCTACCCCTCGGCTCCTATGTTCCTGAAATATAACCCCGAGCTGCTTAAGGGTATGCTCCGTCCCGTAATGCGCTACGCCGCCTCCGAGGAGTGGGATTACGATTTCGCCCCCCACGACGTAGGTCAGTACCCCCTGCTTAACGGCCAGGTTTACGGCGTCAGAAGAAAGCCCGACGGTACTGTTGAAAAGAACTACAATATGCAGATGCCAGTTGAAGAATGCGGCAATATGATTATTCTTTTTGCCGCCATCTGCGATGCCGATAACAGCGCCGATTTTGTCAGACCCTATATGGATACCGTAAGGGAATGGAGCCGTTACCTTATAAAGTACGGCCTTGACCCCGAAAACCAGCTCTGCACCGATGATTTCGCAGGCCACCTTGCCCACAACGTAAACCTTTCAATTAAGGCGGTTATGGGTATTGCAGGCTACGCCCGCATCCTTGAGAGGTTGGGCGAAACCGCCGAGGCCGATAAGATGATGGCCACCGCCCGTGAGTATGCCGCGTCTATTATGGAGAGGGCCAAGAATTCCGACGGCAGCTACCGTCTGGCCTTTGACAGACCCGAAACCTTCTCCCTTAAGTATAACTCGGTATGGGATAAGCTTTGGGGAACGGGCCTCTTTACCGAGGAGTTTTATAAGGGTGAGATAGCCCGCTATAAGAAGGAGCTTCTGCCTTATGGCGTGCCCCTGGATTCCAGAGAAAGATATACCAAGTCCGACTGGCTGGTATGGGCCGCCTGCCTGGCCGAGGACAAAGAGGATTTTGAAATTCTTACCGCCTCCCTCTGGTCGGCCTATAACACAATGCGTACCTTCGTTCCTATGACCGATTGGTACTACTGCGACACCTCCCACATGAAGGGCTTCCGCCACAGAACGGTACAGGGCGGCCTCTTTATAAAGCTGATGTTTTGAAAAGGATGATAGATAAATGAAAAGCGTACTGCTTTTAGGAGATTCTATCCGTGCGGGCTACGATAAGTCGGTGGCCGCCAGCCTGGAGGGCAAGGCAGGGGTATATTTCCCGAAGGAAAACTGCCGCTTTGCCGCCTATATGCTGCGCCAGCTCCACGAGTACAAAAGCCTGGTGCCCGAGGGCAGGGTAGACGTCCTGCACTGGAACGCAGGCCTTTGGGATTGCCTGCGCCTCTTCGGTGAGGAGCCCCAGACCCCTATCGAGGTCTACAAATATTATATAGACCGCCTTTGTGTGCGAATAAAAAAGCTTTTCCCCGAGGCTAAGGTGATTTTTGCCACCTCCACAGCGGTACAGACCGAGAAAATGAACCCCAACTTTATCCGCTATAACGAGGATACCGAGGCCTATAATGCGGCGGCGGTAGAGATTGTAAAAAGCTACGGCTTTGAGGTCAACGACCTTTACGCCCTTTCTCTCACCCTGCCTGCCGAGGCCCATTCAGATCCGGTGCATTACTACACCCCCCTGGGCACCCACGCCTTTACCGACGGGGTGCTGGCCTATCTGCTGCCGGCTCTGGGCATCGACGAGGCCGAATACAAGGAAAATCTTCACACCGATAAACCTGTAGGAATATAGAAAAAGCCGCCGTCCCAAGGGATGGCGGTCTTATTTTCAGCAAAGGTCAGGGAAAGTCAAAAAATTTACATATTTTTCACATTTACCTATTGACATTGGGGCAGGGAAGTGGTAAATTATTATTGCGAGTTAGCACTCTGGTGTTTAGAGTGCTAACGAGTGGTACATAATAAGGATAGAGGTGACAGAATGGAGCTTACCCCACGCAAAAAGGCAATTATTGCCGAGATAGTCAAGGCCCACATCGAAACGGGAGAGCCTATCGGCTCAAAAATACTTGCTACCCGCCTGCAGGGCGCCCCCTCCTCTGCCACCCTTCGAAGCGAGATGAGCGACCTTACCGAAATGGGCTACCTCGAGCAGCCCCACACCTCGGCAGGCCGCCAGCCTACACCCAAGGCCTACCGCCTCTACGTTACCGAGCTTATGGGACGCCGTGACCTGTCAAGCGACCGAAAAGAGATTATTGACTCTATGCTTGATACCGTCAGGCCCGACCCCGAGTCTTTAGGGGCCTCGGCGGCAGAGATTCTCTCATCCCTTACAGGCCTGCCTGCAATATCTGCCTCGGCGGTGGATATGGCGGTACGGCTCCGCAAGGTCAGCCTCCTCCCCTTAAGCAGGGGGTCGGCGGTGGTTTTCGTTATCGCCGACGACGGTCGCAGTCGCAGCAGGCTGGTCCGCAGCAACACCCCCCTCACCCAGGACCTGGCAATAAGGTTTGACAACCTGGTAAGGGAAAAGGTCTGCGGTCTTGAGGTTTCGGCCCTGGATATGGCCTATCTCCAAAGCATCGTGGTTTCCGCCGGGCTGGATGCCCTAAGCCTGGCCCCCTTCCTCTCCGCCGCCTTTGATATGGCTAAGGAGCTTAGGGGCTCCAGGGTATCCCTGGGGGGCACGGCCAACCTCTTCTCCCTTTGCAGGGCCGATGAGGACGCCAAAAAAATTATAGACCTGCTGGGCACCTCCGATGCGGTGCAAAGCATTTTCTCGGGGGTCAGCGGACCTCTGGGGGTTGTCTTCGGTGATGATACCGACTACTCGGTGCTGAAGCCTACGGGCCTGGTGGTGGCATCCTACGGTGACACCCGAGAGCTGGGCCGTATCGCCGTGCTGGGTCCCACCCGTATGGCCTACGACAGCATACTTCCCACAGCCCAATACCTGGCTCAAAGGGTCGGAAGTATTATGACCGAGGTACTTAAAGGATTGGAGGAATAATTTTGGCAGAGGATATAAAAAAGGAAGAGCCTATAGAGGAGCAGACCGAGGAAAAGGCCGCCGAGGCTCCCAAAAAGGAAAGAAAATCTAAAAAAGCCGCCGAAATCGAGGCTCTAAAGGCCGAGCTGGAGGCTCTAAACGACCTGCTGCTTCGCACAGCAGCCGAGTTTGACAACTATAAAAAGCGTACCGAACGTGAAAAAATCACCACCGCCGAATACGCCAAGGCCCAGGTTATGAAAAACCTGCTGCCCATTATCGACAACGCCGACCGTGCCGCAGGCTTTGAGCACGGCACCGAGCAGTTTAACAAGGGCATTGAGCTTATTGTAAAGCAGCTGGGTGATTTGGCAGGCAAGCTGGGACTACAGGAAATCGGCGCCGTAGGGGACACCTTTGACCCCACCATCCACGAGGCAGTTATGCACGTTGAGGATGAGAATTTCGGTGAAAACACCGTAACCCGGATACTGCAAAAGGGCTACAAGTTCGGCGATACCGTTGTCCGCCCGGCGATGGTGCAGGTTGCAAACTAACGCAGTTAGTTTGCAAATGAAGGAGCTTCGCTATGAAGGGCCTTCGGCGTGAAGTACGCTAATGCGTATGAAGGTTGTGCTTCGCACAAATTAATGAGTTCCCTTCGGGAACGAATATAAGGAGAGAAAAGATGAAGGAAAACAAGCTTGCAGACCTATCTTTTCAATTTGCGAAAGAAATTATAGCCCTTGTCAGAAATTTAAAGGAAAAAAGAGAAAATATTATCTCAAATCAGGTTGGAAGAAGCGGTACCTCTATCGGTGCAAATATAAATGAGGCTCAATATGCTCAAAGCAAGGCTGATTTTATATCAAAGCTGCAAATCGCATTAAAGGAAGCAAACGAAACGGGATATTGGCTGAGGCTTCTTTTTGAAACGGGTTATATTGAAGACAAAACCTTTAAAGAATTAGACGATACCTGCGCAAGAATTCGTGTTATGCTAATAACATCCTGCAAAACAGCAAAAAATAATATGTCGCAAGACATTTTATAAATCGTGCCAACGGCACACCGTAATTTTGCCGCAAGGCAAAGCATCATTGCCCGCAAGGGCAGCATCATTTTGTAAAACAAACCATCATTTCACCGCAAGGTGAAGCATCATTATTTTACGGAGGAAAATCATTATGGGAAAAATTATCGGAATTGACTTAGGTACAACCAACTCCTGCGTTGCCGTTATGGAAGGCGGCGAGGCAGTTGTTATTGCCAACGCAGAGGGCTCTCGCACTACCCCCTCGGTAGTAGCCTTCTCTAAAACAGGGGAGCGTATGGTAGGCCAGGTGGCAAAGCGCCAGGCTATCACCAACCCCGACCGCACCATTTCATCCATCAAGCGTGAAATGGGTACCGCAAAGACCGTTTCTATCGACGGTAAGGATTACACCCCCCAGCAGATTTCTGCAATCATTCTGCAGAAGCTGAAGGCCGATGCCGAGGCCTATCTCGGCACCGAGGTTACCGAAGCTGTTATCACCGTTCCTGCCTACTTTACCGACGCCCAGCGTCAGGCTACCAAGGATGCAGGCAGAATTGCAGGCCTTGACGTAAAGCGTATCATCAACGAGCCTACCGCCGCTGCCCTTGCTTATTCTATCGACAAGGAAGACGACCAGAAGATTATGGTTTACGACCTTGGCGGCGGTACCTTCGACGTTTCCATCATCGAGATGGGTGACGGCGTTCAGGAGGTTCTTGCCACCGCAGGTAACAACCGTCTTGGCGGTGACGACTTCGACAAGCGTATTATGGATTGGATTGTTGCCGGCTTCAAGGCCGATAACGGCATTGACCTTTCCACCGATAAAATGGCTATGCAGAGAATTAAGGAAGCAGCCGAAAAGGCCAAAATTGACCTTTCGGGTATGTCCTCTACCGACATTAACCTGCCCTTCATCACCGTAGACGCCACCGGCCCCAAGCATTATGAGGCCACCCTTACCCGCGCCAAGTTCAACGAGCTTACCGACGACCTGGTAGAGGCTACTATGGGTCCCGTTCGCCAGGCTCTGGCCGACTCGGGTCTTAATAAGAGCGAAATCCATAAGGTTCTTATGGTGGGCGGCTCCTCCAGAATCCCCGCCGTACATGAGGCTGTTAAGAACTTCATCGGTAAAGAGCCCTCCAAGGGCCTCAACCCTGACGAGTGCGTAGCCCTCGGTGCCGCAATTCAGGGCGGCGTTCTGGGCGGCGACGTTAAGGGCCTGCTGCTCCTTGACGTAACACCCCTTTCTCTTGGTATTGAAACTATGGGCGGCGTTTCCACCAAGGTTATTGACAGAAACACCACCATCCCCTCCAAGAAGAGCCAGATTTTCTCCACCGCCGCTGACGGCCAGACCTCTGTTGAGGTACACGTGCTGCAGGGTGAGCGTGAGTTTGCAAAGGACAACAAGACCCTGGGCGTATTCCACCTTGACGGTATTGCTCCCGCACCCCGTGGAATCCCCCAGATTGAGGTAACCTTTAACATTGATGCCAACGGTATCGTTAACGTATCTGCCAAGGACCTGGGCACAGGCAAGGAGCAGTCTATCACCATTACCGCATCCACCAATATGTCCAAGGAGGATATTGACAAGGCCGTTAAGGAGGCCGAGGAGTATGCCGCCGAGGATAAGAAGCGTCGTGAGGCCGTTGACGTAAGAAACGGCGCCGACCAGATGGTATACCAGACCGAAAAGACCCTTTCTGAATTCGGTGACAAGATTACCGCCGATGAGAAGAAGGCTATCGAGGATGCCAAGGAGGCATTAAAGGAAGCCCTTAAGGGTGAGGATATCGAGGCTATCAAGGCCAAGCAGGAGGAGCTGCAGAAGCAGGTTTACGCTATCAGCGAAAAGGTTTACAAGGCCGCCGCTGAGGCCCAGGCTGCTGCAGGCGGCGCCGCTCCCGGCGGCGATGCAGGCCAGGCAGGCCCCGACGTTTACGATGCGGATTATACCGACGTTGATGATTCAAACAAATAAGGCCGAGGCCTTATTTGTTTGATAGGGATAAGAAAAAGGGGTGTCTTAAAGCGACACAGGGGCGGCAAAGCCGCAGTACTGTGCCGACAGGCACCCCTGCGAAGCCTCTAATCCCTAATCCCTATAAAACCGGAGGTTTTTATCTTGGCAGATAAACGAGATTATTACGAGGTCCTGGGCGTTGAAAAGGGCGTTTCTGAGGACGAACTGAAAAAAGCATACAGAAAAAAGGCCAAGCTTTATCATCCCGACCTTCACCCCGGCGACGAAGAGGCCGAGAAGAACTTCAAGGAGGTAAACGAGGCCTACGAGGTGCTGTCCGATTCGGATAAAAGGGCCCGTTACGACCAGTTCGGTCACGCAGGGGTAGACCCTAATTTCGGGGCAGGCCAGGGTGGTAATCCCTTTGGCGGCGGCTTCGGCGGTGGCTTTGGCTTTGACGACCTTGGTGATATCCTGGGCTCAATGTTCGGTGGCGGCTTCGGCGGCGGTTTTGGCGGCGGTGGCCGTTCAAATGCCCCCAGACGAGGCAGCGACGTGGAGGTTAACGTGGTTATCTCCTTTGAGGAGGCGGCCAAGGGCTGTAAAAAAACCATCAAGGTAACCCGAATTGAGAACTGTAAGGATTGCGGCGGCGACGGCTGCCAGGCAGGCACCTCTCCCACCACCTGTAGCGCCTGCGGCGGAACGGGCAGGGTAACGGTGCAACAGCGCACCCCCTTCGGTATTGCCCAGACCCAGCGTGCCTGTGACCGTTGCGGCGGCCGAGGCAAAACCATAGAGAACCCCTGTAAGACCTGTAACGGCAAGGGCAGAATCCGCCACACCGTAGACGCCGAGGTAGAAATTCCTGCAGGTATTGATGACGGCCAGGCCTTTATCGGTATCCGTGGCGGCGGTAACGTTGGTGTAAACGGCGGCGGCTCCGGCGACCTGGTAGTGGGCGTCAGCCTCAGACCCCACCCCTTCTTTGAGAGGGAGGGCTTTGACGTTTACTGTGAGATTCCCGTTACCTTTGCCCAAGCGGCCCTGGGCGCAGAGATTATCGTGCCCACCCTGGACGGCAAGGTTAAATTCAACATACACGAGGGCACCCAGCCGGGAGAACGGTTCAAGCTCCGTGATAAGGGTATAAAGCGGCTGAATTACCCCGGCCGTGGCGACCAGTACGTTATTATAAACGTGGAAATTCCAAGGGATTTAAACCGCAAGCAGAAGGACATGCTTCGTGCCTTTGATGAATCCACCGACGATAAAAACTACAACAAGAAAAAATCCTTCTTTGATAAGGTGAAGGATTTGTTTGACTAAAAAAAGGACCCGTGAGGGTCCTTCTTTTTTTTTTATTTTTCTAATCTTTTCTTTACGTAATCTTTAATAAAATCTGCAGTGCCCTGGGTGCCGAAATGGGTTGAATCAATACAAAGGTCGTAGGTATCAATCTGGCCCCATTTTCCCTTACAGTAGCGGTCGTGATAATACTTGCGGGTGCGGTCGTGACGGTCCATCTTCTCGATAGCGGCGGCACGGTCAAGGTTAAATTGCTTCATAACACGGCCGATTTTGTACTCACGCTCGCCCTTTACAAATATTGTGATAAGGCCGTCGTAATCCTTCAGCACCTCTTCGGCGCAGCGGCCGACTATCACGAAGGATTCGTCGGATTCTCCCAGCTTTTTAATGTAATTAAACTGCATTTCGGCTACGTGGTCCTCAAAGGAGGTGGTATGGACGCCCACGGTTTTGTGGAAAAAGTGACGCTTTTTCTTTTTGGCATATTCCTGCAGGGTAGCGGCGTCAACGTCCATCTCTGCCGCAACCTTTTCAACTATGTTGCGGTCATAAAGATTTACCCCAAGCTCTTTGGCAAGGGCTCTGCCCACGTGTTTTCCGCCGCTGCCGAATTCGCGGCCTATGGCAATGATAAAACGCTTTGACATAAAATACCTCCCTTAAAATTATATGCAGTATCTAAGCAGAATAACCACGGTAGAAATAGCAAGCACTATAACGGTGGCGGGAACGGCCTGCTTACAAAACTTGCCCCAGGTGATAATGTGACCGTTCTTGGCGGCAACAGATGTGCCCACCACGTTGGCCGAGGCGCCGATAGGTGTGGCGCAACCGCCGATGTCGGTACCCATTGCAAGGCTCCAGGCCAGGGTGGAAAGAACGCCTGTGTCGGCCCCTGCGAGAGAGGTGATAATGGGCACCATGGTGGCCGCAAAGGGAATGTTATCCACAAAGGCGGAGGCTACGGCCGAGAACCAGATAATGATAACTACCATTACAATAAGGTTACCGCCCGAAATTGTAGCAATAAAGTTAGCCATAAGCTCCAGCACGCCGGTCTGCTCGAGGCCGCCTACCACGATAAACAGGCCCACGAAGAAGAGCAGGGTTTTATAGTCGACCTTGCTGAGTATTATACCAATACCCTTGCCTGCGCAAAGCAGGGTAATAAGGGCAATTCCCGCGCCGATAGAGGCCACCGAAAGACCTGTCTGGGCGTGGGTAACCAGAAGCACCACCGCCAGCAGGAAGATAACTATGCTGATGATAAAATCACGCATATTAACGATAGCCGAGGCAGGGGAGGGCATAGAGTCGGCATCTATTTCTGCGCCGCCTGCAGACTTTAGCTCCTTGCGATTTACAAGATAGAAATAAACCACAATAAATACAAGGGAAACTCCTGCGATAAGGCCTGTATTAAGGAGGAAATCGGTAAAGGAGTAGCCCAGAGCCGAGCCTATGATAATATTTGGGGGGTCACCGCACATGGTGGCACTGCCGCCCAGGTTTGCGCAGAAGATTTCTGCCAAAATCATAGGAACGGGGTTGAATTTTAGAAGCTTGGCCAGCTCAATGGTAATGGCCGCCAGGAAGAGTATAACGGTAATGCTGTCGATAAACATAGCCAGCACCGCCGACATAATCATAAAAGCGATGAAAAGGGGC
Source organism: Clostridia bacterium (assembly GCA_017623235.1). Classification (GTDB taxonomy): domain Bacteria; phylum Bacillota; class Clostridia; order Oscillospirales; family Acutalibacteraceae; genus SFWF01. The sequence continues at coordinate 14,707 of JAGAPN010000073.1, forward strand.
ACTACCTTATATTTTACTACCTTGGCCAGCAGCATACAAATCCAGCGGAAGAAGCCGGATTTTGCCATACCCTCAACCATAACCATCATACCTGCCAGGAAGATGATGGTAGCCCAGTCGATACCGCCGTGGCCCCCGTGGGAGGTGGCGTTAGGGTCGGCCCACCAAAAATGCAGGTCGGCAAGATTATGTAGGGCGAGAGTGTTCCAGATGGCGCCAAAATCCTGCATAATAAGGCCGAAAACTACCACAAAGGTAATAAGGCCGCAACCCAGGGTAACGTAGTGACGCTCAATTTTATCCATAACAATAAGTACAAACATAGCGACGAATATTACCGCCGCCGCAATTTGCGCTGCTAACATATTAAAACCCCCAGAAAAACTTTCTTTTTTACATTATAATACAAAAAGTGTTCTTTTGCAACACACAACTGTATTTTAAATAAGAATACCTTTACAAAAATCTCCGCAGGACGCCAAAAGCCTTACGGGAAGAATTTTACCCTCTATGGATGTGTCGGAGGGCACCGCTACACGGGAGTAGTTGGGTGTGTAGCCGTAGTAGATGCCGTCCTTTACGGTTTCAAAAAGCACGGTGGCATCCTTTCCTGCCTGGGCGGCAAGGAAGGCCGCCTCACACTCTGCGGCGGCCGCCGCCATAAGGGCGGCACGGGCCTCCTTCTCCCTGGTGCAGAGCTGACCCGGCAGAGCGGCGGCTACGGTGCCGGCCCGCCTTGAATAGGCAAAGACGTGGCCGCGGGCAAAGCCGATTTCCTTATAGAAGGCAAGGCTTTCTCCGAACTCCTCCTCGCTCTCCCCGGGGAAGCCCACCATAATGTCGGTGGTGATAGAGCAATCCTTGAATTTAGCCCTTATTCTTGTTACCAGGTCACGGTAAAAGGCGGTGTCATAGTGGCGGTTCATCCTTTTAAGGGTGGCGTCACAGCCCGACTGCAGGGCCAGGTGGAACTGGGGACAGAATTTTTCCTCGGAATAAAGCCCCTCCAGGGTGGCGTCGCTTATATGGTCAGGCTCAAGGGAGCCCAGGCGCACACGCATTATTCCTCGGGGCTTGGCGGCGGCCCTTACGGCGTCGCAGATAGTCAGCCCTGTTTCCCTGCCGTAGGAGGTAAGGTTAATGCCCACCAGCACAATTTCCTTGAAGCCCTTTTGGGCCAGGGCCTCGGCCTCGGCGGTAATTTCCTCTAAGGGTCTGGAGCGAATCGGCCCCCTGGCCTTGGGGATGGTGCAGTAGGTGCAGTAACGGTCACAGCCGTCCTCTATTTTCATAAAGGCACGGGTGCGGTCGGAAAAATCAGATAGGGAGGGGGTTGTGTATTCCTCCTGTCTGCTGTGGGGTGAAACCTCCCTTATAGGCTCTCGGTTTTCCACAAAACGGGCCAGATATTCGGGCATTTTGCCGTGGTCCCTGTTGCCCGTTATAACGTCGGCGGCCTCCAGGGCATAGGCCTCCTCGGGGAAGGCCTGGGGCATACAGCCTGCCAGCATTATTACCGCCTCGGGCCGCAGCTTTCTGAAGCGGCGCACCGCCTGGCGGGTCTTGCGGTCGCTTTCGGCCGTCACCGTGCAGGAGTTTATTATAATGCAGTCGGCATCGGCCGCCTCCTCGCATATCGTATGGCCTGCGGCTTTCATCTGCTCGGCCATAACCTGGGATTCATACTGATTTACCTTACAGCCCAGGGTGTAAATATATATCTTCATAAAAACTCCTTTTACGTGTGGCCACTAATGCCTGTTTTTTCAATTCTTCTATTACGCTGCCGATGAGGGCAGACATAGAAATATCGGGTACGCCTACCACAAAGTTTTGACATTGATTAACGGGAATGAGCAGCTTTTTGGCTCTGCTGCGGCCTACGGCTACCGCCATTTTATCGGTAACCTCTCCCAGCAGAGAATCGGCCACCACAATGCCGATGGGGCCTATTATAACGTCACAGTCCCTGCTGCAGACCGCCACCGAATTTTCTCCCGTAGCTCCCGCATCGGCCCCTGCCTTCAGCATAGCCGAGGTGGCAAGGCTGTTGGTACCAACGGCGGTGATGTGGGCCGAAACTCCGGCGTTTCGAATACCCTCAATAACCAGCTTGCCTATGCGGCCGCCCTGGCCGTCAATAACAAGAATATTCATAAAATCACCTTGCTTTTACGGCTACACCGATAACCTCGGGGCCTGTGTGGCAGGCAATAACTGCACCCACCTGGCAGGAATCTGCAGGGGGATAGCCCACAGCCTCGGTCATAGCGGCGGCCGCCTCATCGCGAAGGTCGGCGTCGTTTCCGTAAATTATATAATAAGGAGCGCCCTTTTCCATATTGGGGGTAACTGCCTCTACAATAGCGGGGATAACTGCCGTTTCCCCCAGCACACGGTCTACGGTTTCCATAGCCTTATCCTTTACCTGCATTATGGGGCGAAGCCCTATAATGCCGCCCACCAGGGCAGAATCGGCCTGAACAATTTCGGATTTTCTGGCAAATTTCTGGCTTAAAAGGCCAAAGCAAAGAAGATTTTTATCGGCGCTGTCACGGAGATAGCGCAGGATATCCTTAACGTCCTGTCCTCTGTCGGCCATTTTGGCCGCCTCGGCAACGGCGTAGCCGTAGCCTGCCGAATAGCTCTTGGAATCAATGCAGTAGATGTTAAAGGCGCCTACCGCATCGGGAATATCTTCAAAAAATTGGTCCTTTGCCTGTAGGGCGTTAAGGTAGGTGTCCGAGCAGTCGCTGTTGACCGAAACGTAGATAACGTCGGTATAGCCCTGGTCGAACAGGTCGCCGAAAAGCTCACCGAACTCAAAGGAGGTAAGGGGCTTGGTGGTAGGTATCTCCTCGGCCTCCTCCAGCATCTCGTAAAATTCGGCGGTATCAAAATCACGGCGGCTTACGTACTCCTCATCACCCAGGGTAATGGTAAAGGGGAGCACCTCAATATCGTACAGATCCTCATTTTTATAGGAAATATCGCTGGCAGAATCCGTCACGATTTTAATTTTTGACATTGTAGTTCAGATTTCTCCTTATGAAAAAGTATATAATATATCCGCATAATAAAGTATATACAGTATACAATATATCCGCCTAATTTTCAATATTCTTTTTAAGCTCTATCTGTTTAACGAAATAGTGGCCCATATCTGCCATAAGCCGCAGGGCAGAGGGATAAAGCTCCAAGGGCAGACGGTTATGGAAGGCGCCTGCCTCAAAGGTGATGTCCCCTTGGTAGTCGATTTCGGCCAGGGCCTCAATCATCTCCTCAAATTTCACGCTTCTGGTGTAGGGCAGGGTGTGAACGTCCCAGTTCTTCTCAACGTCGTGAATGTGAAGACCGAAAAGGCGGTCACGGCCTGTGGTTTTAACCATATTTGTAATAGTTTCGCCCGTAAGGTAGGCGTGGCCGATATCCAGCAGGGTTTTAAAATAGGGGGAATTCATCATATCTACGTAGTCCCGCATTTCTCCTGCCTCGGCGCAGACGCTCTGCACGATGGCCTCACTGTTGCGGTTGCGCTGCCACATATTTTCGGTGTAGATTATAATGCCGAACTTTTCGGCGTATGGCAGCAGGTCGCTGTAAAAGCGCTTGTTTTCAGCCTTTAAATATTCGGCGTTGCCCATATAGGCCAGGTGCTGAAGGGGATGAATAACAATACCCTTTGCTCCCAGAACAGAGGCTACCTCTATAGAGCGCACCAGGCGGCCGAACATCTCCGAATCCTTGGGTACGTTGCCGTTGTTTCCTCCGAAGGGAGCGTGTGCCTGGTTACAGGGCAGACCGATTTTATCGGTATAGGCACGCAGGGCCTTGGCCTTTTCGAGATAATCATCTCCCGAAAAGTAGGCGGATATCTGGTCGGCGGGCTTGCCGAAGAGGGAAAGGTCAAAGGCGGTAAAGCCTGCGGCCTTCATCATATCCAGGGTGGCCTCAAAGCCAAATTTTAATTCCATATTATCGGTGGCGGCTGAAACTAACATAATTATTTCTCCTTTTTAAGAATAGAGCTTTCGCCTATTATGCGACCTACTTCACAAAGCTGCTCGGGGGGCAGTACCAGGGCAAAGCGGATATATCCCTCGCCCCTGGGACCAAAGGCCACGCCGGGGGTAGCCAGCACTCCCGTTTCCCGTACCAGCAGCTTGCAGAACTCACCCGAATCGCTGTAGCCCTCGGGCAGGGGGGCCCACACAAACATAGTGCCGTCGCTGTCGGGAATATTCCACCCGAAGGAGCGCAGGGTGCCGCAAAGGGCGTCACGGCGGCGCTGGTATTCCCTGCATTGGGCCAGCACCTCGTCCCCGGGACCCTTAAGGGCGGCTACGGCCGCCTTCTGTATGGGGGTAAACATACCGAAATCATACTGACTGCGAAGCTTTTTAAGGGCGTTTATAATATCTGTTCTTCCTATAAGGAAGGAGATTCTGGCGCCGGTTACGTTAAAGGATTTGGAGAGGGAGAAAAACTCTGCTCCCACCTCGGCGGCTGACGGTATAGAGAGGAAGGAAAAGCCCTGTCGGCCGTCAAAAATAATATCGGAATAGGCGTTGTCGTTTATTATGATAAAATCATACCTTTTCGAATACTCTATAAGGGTTTCGTAAACCGATTTATCGGCGGCGGCCCCTACGGGGTTGGAGGGGTAGGATACCACCATATACTTGGTTTTCTTAAGAATATCCTCATCTATAAGGTCAAGACGGGGCATAAAGCCGTATTCCTTTACCAGGGGATAATACTCGATTTTGCCCTCTCCCAGCATAGCCCCTGCCGAAAATACAGGGTAGCCCGGGTCGGGAAGCAGCACCACGTCCCCCTTATCCAGCAGGGCCAGACCCAGATGTCCCATACCCTCCTGGCTGCCGTTAACCGCCGCAATCATATCGTGGGTGATTTCCACCCCGAAGCGGTCTTTATAATAATCGCAGACCGCATCCAGCAGCTCCTCCGATTCGGCCAGGGAGTATTTCCAGGCCTCGGGGTCGGCGGCGGCTTCAGTAAGAGCCGAAATCACGTGGGCAGGGGGAGTAAAATCGGGGGTGCCGATAAAAAGATTATAGAGCTTTTTGCCCTCCCTCGCCAGCCTGTCGCGCTCGGCGTTAAGGGAGGCAAAAATGCCGGTTTCAAATTTGTTCAGCCGTTGGGCGGCGGTTTGCTTCATCGCTTATCACCTTTTTTTAAGACCCTTTATGGCAAGGGCGCTGAATAAAAGACCCAGGACCGAAACTATTACCCAGGAAAGCAGGGTGCCGCTCCAGCCGAAGAGGTGGGTTATGGAGGCCACGCCGTACATAGATGCGGCGCTGCCCAGATATGTAGCGGAATTTATAAGTCCCGTTATAAAGGAGGTGCGACCGTATTTTGTAAAGTGGGTCACCACCATACTGGTATACATAAGGTTAATGCCGTGGCTGAAGGCGTTGGCTACCATAAGCATAGCTACCGCCATAATGGGGCTTGAGCCCGAGAATGCGGTCAGCAGGGCAATCGACAGGGTACAGAGCCCGTAAAATACCACCGAGCAGAGGGCCTCGTTTTTTATAACTCTGCGGAAGAGCCAGCCTGCAATGGTCACCGCTACCATACTGAAAAGGGGAAGCACAACTCCCGTCAGGATGGAAAGGGTGCTGGGGGCCTCGAAGACGTCGGAAAGGTAGGAGGGCATCCAGGTGGCGATACCGTCCTTAAGAACTCCGTGAAGGGCCACAGAAATAATTATAAAGGCCAGGGTTGCCATAAGATAAGGGGGCATAGGCTGGGTGGCGGTGACGCTTTGGGCGGACTTTTCCACAGGCTTGCCCACAAACTTTTTGATTTTGAAGCCCCAGATAATGGCCATAATAGCTCCTGCGGCGGCAGAGATATAGAATACTGCCTTCCAATCCAGCAGGGTAATAATAAGGGGGGAAACAAGGTACATTGCTATGGTGCCCAGGGAGGCGGCATAGCTTACGTAGATTATGTTCTTTCTATAATCGGTAGGGGTAAGGGCAGAGGAGAGAAGCCTTACCATAGGGGGCCACATAAGAGCCTGGGCAAAGCCGTTTATACCCCATACCACCACCATAAGGGGCACCGAGCTTAGCTGGGGCATAAGCAGATTCATAAGTACCGTCAGGTTAAGGCCCACAAGGATAACGTTTTCGGGGGGGAAGCGGTCACCTAAATAGCCGCTTACCAGCTGGCCGAAGCCGTAGGTTATAAAGAGGGCGGTCAGAGGCAGGGAGGCCTGCTGAGCCGTAAATGCCCCGCTGGCTACGATTTCCACCACCACCGCCGAATAGTTTATACGGGTAATATAGCTTACCATATAAACGGCGGCGCAAAGCAGAACTATGGGGGGAATGCCCCCTTTGCGATATCTTGCAATATCGGTAGAATAACTCATTTTGGAATACTCCTTTCGTCATAGACCAGCACGGCGGTCTTGCCGCTTGCCAGGGTGATGGGCACCCAGCAGATTGAACGGTAAAGGGCGTTGGCCGTATTTTGCATTACGCTGTCCTCAAGACCTGTGTCGTAGTTGTCCACAATTACCAGGGCCCAGCGGTTTTTATGGGCGGCATAGCCTTTTTTCACCGCCGAGGTAAAGGCGGCGCCAAGGCCTTCCACCCTGCCATCTACAGGCATATAAAGGGAGGTGGCGGCAGGATACAGTTCGCTGTAGTCGGCGGTGTGCTCCAGCAGCTCGTCGCCAAAGCAGAAGTAATAGCCCCCTGCCATAGGGGTACCCTTGACGGGTATCATATTTTCTCCCGTACCGTCAAGGTTGTGCCAGGCCTCTCCCAGCTTTATAAGGTTCCAGGTGTGACCCACGGCCTCGGAATCGGTTTCCTCTTCGGACTCCTCCTCAGGGGCAGAGTAAACCTTTTCGGTATTTTCAATGCCTGCCAGGGTAAAGAGCAGGGCCAGGGTGTTGGAATAGCCGTCACAATGGGTAATCCCCGTTATAAGGCCGTCGTAAAGGTAGGTTTTGACCTCCTCGCCCTCGTAAAGCTTATATTCTACGTTATCGGCCACGTAGCGGTATATCCACTCTGCGGCGGCGGATTGGGAAAGCTCCTTTGGCATAGTGGCGATAATACCTTCGGCCTTTTTAAGTGCCTCCAGCTTTTTCTCCCAGAATTTGCTCTCAAAATTTTCCACCGTTACGTAGTAGCCCTCCATAGGGGCGTCCAGGGGAACAAGGCCCTCACCTACGGGGTGATAGGTGTTGAATTCACCCAGGTTGTAGCGTAAATTTTGCTCCAGCAGGGGGGAATCCAGAGATAGGTAGTTCAGCACCTTCTCCAGGGTCCCCGAGTCCTCGGCCAGAAGATGGTCCACAAGGATATTGGTATACCCCTTTTCCATTGCGTACTCCAGGGCGTGATATATGGTTTTTTCGTTATCGGTAAGGGCGCTGTAATGCAGGCTGCCTCTGTAGCTGTCGTACTCTGCACTTGCGGCGGTAAGGGTAGAGGCCTCCACAAAGGTTTCCTCGCTGTCCTCAAAAAGCTCCCCGCAGGAGAAGGCAACGTAAGGGGTGTTTTTGGCCTTGTCCAGGGCCTCAAAATCAACAATGGAAGAGCAACCCGAAAAACAGCCCGCAAAAAGGGCGATTGCCAGGATGAGGGAAAGTAACCGTTTCATAGCAGCCTCCTCTGTTTTATATTTACAATTATAAGTAATTATCTGCCTTATTTCAAGGTATAAATCCAATTTAATTTGACATAAATACACGACAAATGGTATACTGAAGACAATATTTAAGATATTGGCAGGTGATAATCCCGTGAATGCACAGTATGAATATAAAACTGCGCCGGTCTCGGTCCAGCGAGGAAGCGTCTATCTCAGCAACCTCCCCCACCTTCATAAGGAGATTGAGATAGTATACGTCCGACGGGGCGACACTATGGCTTTTGCCGACAGCGAGAGCTATCATATTACCGCAGGGGATTTATTTATCAGCTTTTGTGACCAGATTCACTACTACCCCGATTGTCAGGCAGGGGAGTATGACGTTTTCATCGTATCGCCAAAGGTGTTTTTCGGCATAAAGGAACTGCTCACCGACCACGTGCCCAAAAGCAACGTTGTTTCTCTGCCGGTGGGGGACCCTCTGACAGATATTATTGAGTCTATAAGAGATAATCCTTTAGGTGATATTTCGGGCTATGCAGGCTATTTTAATCTGCTGATGTCGGGCCTGCTGCCCCGACTTACCCTGCGGCCCATAATGAAAACGGAAAACGTTACGATGCACAGCATTATGAGCTTTTGCTCGGCTCACTTTGCAGAAGATATTTCTCTTGAATATCTGGCAGACAGCCTGCATCTAAGCCGTTGCTATATTTCCCACCTGTTCAGCCGAAACCTTAACATCGGGTTTAGTGAATACATCAATATGCTTCGGGTGTCCGCCGCCTGTGAACTGCTGCTGGAAACCCGCGGCAGGATAGCCGATATTTCTGAGGAGGTGGGCTTTGGCTCAATTCGCTCCTTCAATCGCGCCTTTTTAAAGATTATGGGTCGCACCCCAAAGGAATACCGTGAAAAGGTGAAGAAAAAGCAGTAGGGGACGGCGTCCTCGACGTCCCGTAGCAGTTGTAGGGACGCTTTGCATTCTGCATTTAAAAAAACAGTTGCCTTAAAAAGGTATTTATAGTAAAATAAATCTAATAATTTTTTTGGAGGACAACCCTTATGTATGAAAACTTAATGGACTCAATCGGCTTTGTTGCCCAGTACGACCCCGACGTGGCCGAGGCTATGGCCAAGGAGCACAAGCGCCAGCAGGAAAATATTGAGCTTATTGCCAGCGAAAATTTCGTTTCCCCTGCGGTTATGGCGGCTATGGGCTCCATTCTTACCAACAAATATGCTGAGGGACTTCCCGGCAAGCGCTATTACGGCGGCTGTGTTAACGTTGATATCGTTGAGGACATTGCAAGGGACCGTGCCTGTAAGCTTTTCGGCGCAGACCACGCCAACGTTCAGCCCCACTCGGGCGCTCAGGCCAATATGGCGGCCTACTCTGCCGTTATTGAGCACGGCGACACCGTTATGGGTATGAATCTGGCCCACGGCGGTCACCTTACCCACGGCTCACCTGTAAATGCATCGGGTAAAAATTATAATTTCGTTCCCTACGGCGTAGGCGACGACGGCTACATCGACTACGATGAAATGAGAAAAATCGCTAATGAATGCAAGCCCAAGCTTATCGTTGCAGGCGCATCCGCCTACTGCAGAGAGATTAAGTTTGACGTTATTGCCGACATCGCCAAGGAGGTCGGCGCCCTGTTTATGGTGGATATGGCCCATATTGCAGGTCTGGTTGCCGCAGGCCTTCACATGAGCCCCGTACCCTATGCCGACATCGTTACCACCACCACCCACAAGACCCTTCGCGGTCCTCGCGGCGGCCTTATCCTCTGTAAAGAAGAGCTTGCAAAGGCTATTGATAAGGCGGTATTCCCCGGAAACCAGGGTGGCCCCCTTATGCACGTTATCGCCGCAAAGGCGGTCTGCTTCGGCGAGGCCTTAAAGCCCGAATTCAAGGAGTATCAGCAGAGAATTATTGATAACGCCCAGGCCCTGGCAAAGGGACTTACCTCCCGTGGGGTAAAGCTGGTATCCGGCGGCACCGACAACCACCTTATGCTGGTTGACCTTATCGGCACCGAGGTTACGGGTAAGGAGCTGGAGCATCGTCTTGACGAGGTAAATATTACCGCCAATAAGAACGCTATACCTAATGACCCCCAGTCACCCTTTATCACCTCGGGTGTTCGTATCGGCACCCCTGCCGCCACCACCAGAGGCCTTAATACCGAGGATTTCGACAAAATTGCCGAGTTTATCGCCCTTGCCATTAAGGATTTCGAGGCTAACAAGGATTATATCAAGGCAGGCGTAGCAGAAATCTGTAAGAAGTATCCGCTTTATTAAAAGGCACTAGTCGCTAGGCACTAGGCACTAGTTTTAGGTGGTGATAAAAATGTCAAAGCCCTTGGCCGACCGTGTGCGGCCTCAAAAATTAGAAGAGGTTGCAGGTCAGAAGCACCTGCTGGGTGAGGGCAAGGTCCTCCGCCGTATAATCGAATCGGGAAATATCCCCAACCTTATATTTTACGGCCCCTCGGGGGTGGGTAAAACCACCGTTGCCAAGATAATTTCGGCCAGGTGCGGTAAAAAGCTTTATTACCTTAACGCTACCACCGCCTCTACCGCTGATATAAAGTCTATCATCGGCGACCTGGGCGGCGTGGATACCGCAGGGGGCGTACTGCTTTATCTGGATGAGATTCAGTCCTTCAACAAAAAGCAGCAGCAGATTCTGCTGGAATATATCGAAACGGGGGACATCACCCTTATCGCCTCCACCACCGAAAACCCCTTCTTTTACGTTTATAACGCCATCCTTTCCCGAAGCACCGTTTTCGAGTTTAAGGAGCTTTCTCCTGCCGATATCGTAGTCCCCATAAAGCGGGCGGCCGAGTTTTTGGCAGAGGAAAAGGGTATAAAGGTCACCCTGCCCGACGAGGTTGCGGCAAAAATTGCCCGTTCCTCCTCGGGGGACGTGCGCCGCGCCCTCAACACCCTGGAGCTTTGCGTGCTGACCTGCGTCAGTGACGGCGAGGCGGTGGTGTCCGATGAGGTCTGTGAGGAGCTTTTGGCCCACAGCGCCGTCAGATACGACCGTGAGGGTGACGAGCATTACGACATTGTATCGGCCTATCAGAAATCTATGCGGGGCTCCGACCCCGACGCCGCCGTTTACTACCTGGCAAGGCTATTGGCGGCAGGAGATTTACCCTCGGCCTGCAGGCGGCTTATGGTCTGCGCCTGCGAGGACGTAGGCCTGGCCTACCCCCAGATTATACCAATAGTAAAATCGGCGGTGGATATTGCCAATGCCGTCGGCCTGCCCGAAGCGGCCATCCCCCTGGCCGATGCGGTGGTGCTGGTGGCGCTGTCACCTAAAAGCAACACCGCCCACGATGCGGTTTTCGCCGCTATGGACCTGGTAAATTCGGGCAAGGGGGGCAGTATTCCCCGTCACCTGCAAAACAAGCATTTTGACGGTGTGGATAACGCCAATCCCGGCCAGTTCTACAAGTATCCCCACGCCTTTCCCGACCGCTGGGTAGAGCAGCAGTATCTCCCCGATGATATAAAGCACGTGAAATTCTACACCCCCGGCGACAACAAAACCGAGCAAAAATTCAAGGAATATTGGGATATAATTAAAAAGAGGAAGTAATTTTCATTACTTCCTCTTTTCTTATTCAGTAAGCTTTTTCATCAGGGGTAACAGGCGCTCTGCCATACCGAAAAAGCCCAGGTCGGTGGGGTGGCAGTTATCAACAAGGGAATTTTCTCCGGCGGCGGGGAGCAGCAGCTCTCTGCCGTCTACAAAGTAAAGATTTTTATCCCCCTGGGAAATACCCCTTTCGAAGCTCGCCCGTATAATGGCGTTTCTGCCCAGTTCACCCTTTGTGAGGTGATATTTGGGCCTGGTCATCATAATTATAGGTATATCGGGGTGTGCCGCCCTTATTTTTTTGTAGCCGCTGTGGTGGGTGGCAGCCAGATGCTCGTCATTGGGGGAGTTATGGTCGTAATCGTAAACGAAAAGCCCCATATCAAGGGAGGCGATATAGTCCATCATAGCCTCCTCGGCCCTGGCGTTGCCCGAAAAGCCCAGATTTATGTAGTCTCTTTTAAGGTGGCGGTGGAGCATCGCCTGGTAACAGTTGCCGGGGCGTGAGGCGCAGCCTCCCTGGGTAATGGAGGAGCCGTAGTAGACCACGGGGGGCTGAAGCAGAGGCTGGGCAGGCTGAAGGCTGCTGCCCCGCTCAATGCCGACAAAAACCTGCTTTACCCCGTTATAAAGGGGGAAATTTATGCAGACGGTGCGGGTTTTTCTGCCATCTAAATATACCAGCCCCTCATAGCCATCCTCAAAGCTTAGGGGGGCAGATAGGTGCCGAAATAACGCATTTCATCCTCATCCGTGGCGTAAATATCAAAGCCCGTTTTGCCGGCATAGGCAAAATGAACGTTCACGTCACAGCTTTTGGAGATTACCACCAGGGCCACGCTGGGGCTGTCGGTGACGAAGCGCACCCTGCCTCCTGCGGTGCAACGGCTCAGACCCTTAAGGGGCGGATTTATGCTTTCGGCCAAGTCCAGGGGCATACGCACGTATCTTTCACCCTCACGAAATACCCCGTGAACAGAAAAGGGGGAGGAATCAATATCATAAAAATCATAAAGTCCTCTGACCTTTTCATCAATGCGGCAGTTTATGGCAAAATTTTTATCAATTTCAGCGATGTTTTTCATAAGAACACCTCACAGAAGGTACTGAATTTATAATAAAATATAATTATTATATTTTCAAGTTTTTTTTATTTGACAAAATCTGCGTTTTACCGTATAATTATTATACAGCGTTTACATGACTGACGGATTTGCGGATAACCGCAGGGGAATGTAAATGTTTTTTATGCCGACCGTCTGGGCAAGTCAGTTTTACGCTGACTTGCCCTTTTTGTTTTTTCCCTGAAAGGAGTATGTTATGACACATGAAAATTGGGCAGGCTTCGTTGGCGGAGCCTGGCAGGACGCTATTGACGTCCGTGACTTTATACAGAAGAATTATAAGGAGTACAAGGGGGACCACAGCTTTCTGGCAGGTCCTACCCAGCGTACCCGTCACCTTATGGGCAAGCTGGAGAAGCTTTTCGCCTTGGAGCGTGAATACGGCGGCGTGCTGGATATTGATACCGTTACGGTATCGTCGCTGGTGAGCTACGCCCCCGGCTATATTGATAAGGATAACGAGCTTATCGTGGGTATGCAGACCAACCGCCCCTTAAAGAGGGGAGTAAATCCCTTCGGCGGTATTCGTATGGCCCGCTCGGCCTGCGAGGCCTACGGCTATAAACTGTCGGACAAGGTGGAGGAGGAGTTTAAGTTCCGCACCACCCATAACGACGGCGTTTTCCGCGCCTACACCGAGGAGATGCGCAAGGCCAGGAAATCCCACGTTATTACGGGTCTGCCCGACGGCTACGGCCGTGGCCGCATCATCGGCGACTACCGCCGTGTAGCCCTTTACGGCGTCGACCGCCTTATCGCCGCCAAAAAGGCCGACAAGGCCGCCGTCGGTGCAGGTAATATCAATATGGAGCAGGTCCGCCTGTCGGAGGAGCTTTTCCAGCAGATTACCTTCTTAAACCTTATGAAGGAAATGGCCAAAATGTACGGCTACGATATCAGCGGCCCTGCCAAGGATACCAGAGAGGCCATTCAGTGGACCTATTTTGCCTATCTTGCCGCCATTAAGGAGCAAAACGGCGCCGCCATGTCCCTGGGCCGTGTTTCCACCTTCTTTGATATTTATATTGAGCGTGATATTGCGGCAGGCACCCTTACCGAGGAGGGAGCCCAGGAGCTTATTGACGATTTCGTAATGAAGCTCCGTATTGCCCGTCACCTCCGCACCCCCGAATATAACGAGCTTTTCGGCGGCGACCCTATGTGGATTACCGAAGCGGTTGGCGGTATGGGTGAGGACGGACGCACCCTGGTTACAAAGAGCAGCTTCCGCATACTTAACACCCTTTACACCCTTGGCTCCTCCCCAGAGCCTAACCTTACCATACTCTGGTCCAAGGCTCTGCCCGAGGGCTTTAAGAAATACTGCGCCAAGGTATCGGTGGATACCGACTCTATCCAGTACGAAAACGACGACCTTATGCGTCCCCTCTACGGTGACGACTACGCTATCGCCTGCTGTGTAAGCGCTATGAAGGTGGGCAAGCAGATGCAGTTCTTCGGCGCACGCTGCAACCTGGCCAAGCTGCTGCTTATCACCCTAAACGGCGGCTTCGATGCCGACAGCGATATTGCCATCGGCCCCGAAATGCCGGTTATGGATGATGAAATTCTGGATTACGATAAGGTTATGGCCCGTTTTGATACCTATCTTGAGTGGCTCTGCAACCTCTACGTAAACACAATGAACGTTATCCACTATATGCACGATAAATACGCCTATGAGAAAACCCAGATGGCCCTCCACGATACCGACGTTCACCGCTTTATGGCCTTCGGCGTTGCAGGAATGTCGGTAATTGCCGACTCCCTTTCGGCCATAAAGTACGCCAAGGTACGCCCCATAAGAAACGAAGCGGGCTACATCGTTGACTTTAAGACCGAGGGCGAGTTCCCCAAATACGGCAACGACGACGACAGGGTTGACCTTATTGCCCGTGATATGGCCCACAGGGTTATAACCGAGCTTAGAAAGACCCCCACCTACAGGGATGCCGAGCATACCCTTTCGGTGCTTACCATTACCTCAAACGTTTCCTATGGTAAAAACACAGGGGCCACCCCCGACGGCCGTCCTGCCAAGGCCGCCTTTGCCCCCGGCGCCAATCCTATGCACAACCGTGAGGAAAACGGCGCCCTGGCCTCCCTTAACTCGGTGGCCAAAATCAGCTATGATGATTGCCGTGACGGCATCTCCAACACCTTCTCCATTACCCCCCAGGCCCTGGGCCGTGACTATGACGAGAGGGTGAACAACCTGACGGCAATTCTGGACGGATATTTTGCAAAATCCGCCCACCACATAAACGTAAACGTGCTGAACCGTGAAACCCTCATAAAGGCCTATGAGGACCCCACCGCCTACCCCAATCTCACCATCAGAGTATCGGGCTACGCCGTTAACTTCCACAAGCTCTCCCGTGAGCAGCAAAAAGAGGTTATCAGCCGTACCTTCCACGAGTCTATATGACGGGCAGAATAAGCTCATTCCAGAGCCTTGGCACCCTGGACGGGCCGGGGGTACGTTTCGTGGCCTTTCTCCAGGGCTGTGACCTGGCCTGCGGCTGCTGCCACAACCCCGAAACCAGGGGCCTTACAGGGGGGCAGGAATTTACCCCCGCCGAGCTTCTGGAAAGGGTAAAACGCTTTAAGGAATATTTCGGGGATACGGGCGGCCTCACCCTGTCGGGTGGGGAACCCCTGCTCCAGCCCGAATTTGTGGCCGAGGTCTTCGCCCTGTGCAAAAACGAGGGAATAAACACCTGCCTGGATACGGCAGGGGTGCCCCTGACCGAATCGGTCAGGGCCGCCCTGGAGGTTACCGACAGGGTCCTTCTGGATATAAAATATACAAATGATGAGGACTATATAAAATACGCAGGCTGCAGTATTTCCCGTCCCCTTGAGTTTTTGGAATATTTAAAGGAAAGGGAAATTCCCGTTACCCTGCGGCAGGTTATAATCCCCACCCTTAATGACAGCAGGGAAAATGTTTTGCGGCTGGCCGCAATCAGAGATGAGCATAAAAACGTAGACAAGATAGAGCTTTTGCCCTTTAAAAAGCTTTGCGCTACAAAATACGAGGCCCTGGGGATAAAATTCCCCTTCGGCCATCTGCCCACCCCCACCGCCGAAACTATGGCAGAGCTTTCTGCCCTGCTTTAATTTAAATCCGAAAAGGAGAATTGCCGTGAAAAAGGTATTTCGCTATATTTTAAACGGACTGATGATTTTGGCTGCCATAGCTATGATTGTTATCCTCGTGCAGGATATGGGCTCGGTAAAGGCCCTTATTTACATAGGTATAGCCCTGGCGGCTACCGTAATTACGGTAGGGCTGTTTTTCTACAACCTTGAAACCGATAAAATCGGCAGCTTTATTGCCAAAAATAAGAAGACCTGTATTTACGGCCTTACGGTTATAGGCGGCGCCGCAATTTTTGCTTTTCTTTATTATATCGAGCCTGTGTCCGCCTTTTTGGAGGCCGACGTGCCCACCGCATTGTTGGAGGGTAAGGACCTTTTCGGCTACTATACCGCCCAGCTTTCCCTGACCTTCATCTCCATTTCGGTAATGAGTGTGCTGTCGGATAAAAGCGTTATTATTTATTGGGCCAACATTTCCGAGGACAGGCTTATAAAGCCTACCTTCTCCTGCTTTGCCGCCTATACTTACTATTCTATAGGCGCCACCGTAGGCGCAGGCCTGGGCGTTTACCTTAACAATGCCCTTATTTTCGAAACCTTCTTTATTCTTAATATCGTTTTCATCGTTCTGCTTACCGTTACTATGGTAGACGTTTACTATGAAAGAGATATAAAAAAGGATTTAATGCGCTGGAAGCTGGATAGGGATTTCGGCTACTACCGCAAGGTTAAAAACAGCGAGGGCGAGCCCCCGGCCTGGGCTATCAGAGGCAGCGAGCGTTATAAGGACAAAATGGCTATGCTGCGCCAGAACATCTACCGCACCGACGCCAATAACGAGCTTGTTGAGCTTACCGAAATATACAAGCTTTACGCCACCGAGTACAATAGCTTTTATTCCCGTGTGGGCGATTCGGCGGTATCGGCTATGGTTTCCACCGTCAGCGAAAAGACCTTTCCTGCCTTTTTTGACAGTATGGAAATCCTGGTGGGTAATCTTTACTCCCAGACCGATAAGAAGATTGAAGACCTGCTTCACGGCAAGGAGGTCTTCAACCGTTATTACCCCGACGTGGATGCCCCTATGTGGAGCGCTATGTGTAAAAATCCCTACTTCGGACAATGGATAGCCTCCCGTGATATGGCCAACGAAGAGGTGTGGGAGCTGGTTTCCTTTTTCAACACCTACAAGCGCCGCCTGGTTACCCTTTATAATGAAGAGGTTATCTCCTATTTCACCGAGAGTGAGGATATGGGGGACAAAAACCCTGCCGATTACCTTGTTTTTATGGATGAGGAGGGCAACGTCTACCTTCGTGACCGTCGGGAGGAGAAGAAAAAGCTTCCCCGTGAAAGGCTGGCCGAGGTCTTTAATAACCGCTTTGGTGACCTGGTGGTAGAGGGCACCTTTATGGTGTCTATGCTCCGTTTGGCGCTGCTTTTCTGCAGGGATGAAACGGTGGCAGAGGGAACCGCCGCCCGCTTTGACGATTTCCCCTTTGTGGAGCTTTTCCTGGATAATCTGCCCACCCTGGGCATTAACGATGAGGACGGCGCATTACTTACCGCCCGATTCAGAAGATAAAGGAGAGAAAAATGAGAAAAGTTTTACCCGCCGCCTTTTGTGTCCTCGGCCTGGGCTTTATTATCTGGGCCCTTGTGGATACCCTCTATAACCAAGGGATAATGTACCTTACCGCCCTGGTGGCGCTGTGTGTTATAAGTATTGCTATGGCCTTTGCCATACTCCTGCCTGTGGGCACAAAAACCTTTTTTGAAAACCATAAAAAGGGCGCACTTCTTACCGTAACGGCGGCAGGCTTTGTCCTGGTGACGGCCTCCTGTCTGGAGCCCTATCTCTACGTAGATAAGGGGCAGGCGCTTATGCCCCTCTTCCGCATTATCGAGGAAAGACTGGAGGGCACCGACCTTTTCGGTTATTATGCCGCCCAGCTTTCCCTGACCTTTATCTCCATTTCGGTAATGAGCGTGCTGTCGGATAAAAGCGTTATTATCTATTGGGCCAACGTTTCTGAGGACAGGCTGATAAAGCCCACCTTCTCCTGCTTTGCCGCCTACACATATTATTCCATAGGCGCCACCGTAGGCGCAGGCCTGGGCATCGCCCTGGATAACACCCCTATGTTCGTGGTGTTTTTCGCCATAAACGTGGCTATTCTTATACTGCTTACCTTTTCTATGATTGACGTCTACTACGGCCGTGATACCAAAAAGAGAAAGCTTCAGCGTGAAATGCCCTGCGTTCCTCTGGAAAAGGACGACCCCGAGGAGGTTGCAGAGTACGAGGCCTGTATGATGAACCTGATTCAGAATACCCTCCGTGCCAAGGAGGAGAAAAATATCAGCTTCCTTTTAGAGGTCTACGAGCTTATGCTGAAAAAGCCAGGCAGATTCCGTTCCGAGCTGGGCCGTGAAACCATAAGCACGATTCTTTCCACCGTAGACGACCTGACGGTGGGCCCCTTTGTACGCCTGCTTAAGAAATTTTACAGGGATGCCTTCGACCAGTCCCTCGCCCGTGCCGAGCTGGCCCTTGCAGGTAAAATGGATATGGAATATTCCCACCTCCAGGATAATTTTATCTGGGAGGGAATAGCCAAAAACAGATATATTACCGACCTTGCCGCCGGCAAGGCCGAAAGTAACCTCAATAACGGGAATGCTCTTTCCCAGGCCGTTGGTCTGCGTTTGGCTCTGTTTTATAACGAGAGTGCGGTCCGTTATCTTGAAATTCAAGGTCAAAAAGATAACAACCTTTCTCCCGAGGACTATCTGGTAGTCTGCAAGGCGGTATATTTGTTTGACGCCGCCCTTAAAAACGGTCAGCCACTTACCGAGGAAAAGGTGGCAGAGGTTATGGACGGTGTAAGGAAAGATCATATCTACGATTTTAACCTGGCCCAGGCAATAATTACCTATATAACCCACGTTTTTGGCGATTCGGTATCGTGGATTGCGGCGTTGCCCTTTGTAAAACTTCCTCTGGTCGGATATTGGCTTAAAACCGAAGAGGTTTTCCACGAGCCCGAAGCAAAAGCTGTGCTGGAAGCCCTTTATAATCACCTCAACAAAAAGAATTAGAGAAAAATTGTAGGGGTCGGCGGTTATATAAAAGAAAAATTTCTCGTTTGGGTGTTGAGCCTCTCAACGATATGTGATAATATATTTATATAAAACATTTTAAGGAGTGTTATTATGAAAAAATTAATATCAGTTCTTCTTTGCATCACACTGCTTTTCGGTCTGGTAACCATATCGGCCTCGGCCGCTACCAACTATACCGAAAAATTTCAAGGCGCAATCAATATGCTTCGCTGGAGATTGCCTGCTGACGGCAATCAGTCCTTCGGCTCGGATTTCCCTGCCGAAACCTTGGTTGAATACACCTTCTTTATGACCGATGAAGACAAATACGGTCAAGACAAGGTTGAGGGCGACGGATACTCATATTATGAAAAAATCATTATTCCCTCTGCTGATTTTGAGGGCCTGGCCAGAAAGCTTTTCGCTAAAATTGACACCGCAGGTATGCGTACCATCGAGCGTGATTTCTACGACTCCAAGGATGAGGCAAATTGCGGTGTACAGCCGGTTTACCACGCCGCTACCGACTCATACCGTTTTAACGGTTTCGGCGGTATGGGCGACCCCGACCACTATGAGGTAGAGGCCTATAAGCAAAACGGCAATACCTACACAGTTTATGCAAACTTCCTCTCTATTACCGAGCAGGAAAGTCTTCCCGCAGGCGCGGTAGAGGGCAAGGATTATTTCGTTGTGGTTGACGGCGAATATACAAACTATTTTACCTATGAATACACCGTTAAGGTGGTTGCCGCCATTGTGGACGGAGAGGTGCAGTTCCACTCCTGGGATAAGGCCGACCGCCTGGCCTCCACCGCAGGCTACGTAAAGCCCGGCGATACCGTGGCCGACAGTAAGCCCTCCTCAAGCTCAGCTCCATCCGGCACAGCTCCCTCAAGCTCTGCCCCCTCCAGCTCTGAAGAGGTAAGCAGCGACACCGCATCGGAAGAGGAGAAGACTATGGTTGTAGTGGCCG
The DNA here is from genome assembly GCA_017623235.1 of Clostridia bacterium. GTDB lineage: Bacteria > Bacillota > Clostridia > Oscillospirales > Acutalibacteraceae > SFWF01. Next base: position 34,289 of record JAGAPN010000073.1, read on the forward strand.
AAACCACCACCGCCAAGCTGGAAACCGAGGAAAACGTATTCCCCGAGAATACCGTTGTTAAGGTTGAGGAAATTAAGACCGAAGCGGTCAGCGAAACTGTAAAGACCGCCGCCAAAAAGGTTGCCGAAAAATTTGTGGCCTATGAGATTACCGCCACCAGCAACAACGTTACCGTTCAGCCTAACGGCAAGGTAAAGGCTACCTTTAATATCCCCGACGGATACGATTTAGGCAAGGTTGCCGTTTACTACGTGGCCGATAACGGCGATACCGAGGCTATACCCTCCACCGTTGACAAAGCCAGCAAAACCGTAGTGGCCGAGCTTTCCCATTTCAGCACCTACGTGGTAGCAGAGAAAATCGTGGCCGACAGCGACAGCATCCCTACCGACGGCGCCGATGAAAAGGGCGCTCCCTGGGGCCTCATTGTCGGAATTATCGTAGTGGTTGCCGCCCTTGGAGGCGCCGCAGTATGGTATTTCCTCTTCTATAAGAAGAAGGCCGCCGCAGAATAAAAAATGCAGAATGCAAAGTGCAGAATGCAGAATTAATGAGTGACTTCGTCACACATATATAGCGGACGCTTCGTGAAGCGTCCCTACCGACCACTGTTTAAGGGCGTGTTCCACCGAACACGCCCTTAATTTTCTTGCTTTTTTCACACTTATGTATTAAAATGAATAAGTTAGTAATATAAAGCTATAAAGGATGATACTTTTGGTATATCAAAACGTTTTAGAGGCTATTGGTAACACACCCATAATCCGCCTTAATCATATCGTGCCTCACGGTGCGGCAGAGGTGCTGGTAAAATACGAGGGTGTGAACATTGGCGGCTCTATCAAGACCCGTACCGCCTACAGTATGGTCTGTGAGGCCGAGAAAAAGGGTATTATAAATAAGGATACTGTTATTGTGGAGCCTACCAGCGGCAACCAGGGCATCGGCCTGGCCCTTATCGGCGCGGTAAAGGGCTATAAGGTGAAGATTATTATGCCCGACTCGGTAAGCCATGAGCGCCGCAAGCTTATTAAGGCCTACGGTGCCGAGCTGATACTTATCCACGACGACGGCGATATAGGTAAGTGCATCAGCCTCTGCCTGGAAACGGCTATGAATATGGCTAAAGAGGATAGCAGGGTATGGGTACCCCAGCAGTTTGAAAATCCCGATAACCCGCTGGTACATAAAAAGACCACCGCTGTGGAGATTTTAGACCAGGTGGATGGCCCTATTCACGGCTTTACCTCGGGTATCGGCACGGGAGGTACTATTTCGGGCATCGGCGGCAAGCTCAAGGAGTTTAATCCCGATATGGTAATCTGGGCGGCCGAGCCTCAGAATGCCGCTATACTCTCGGGAGGCAATATCGGCACCCACCTGCAAATGGGTATAGGTGACGGCCTTATTCCCGAAAACCTTGATATGGATATTTACGATGACATCGCAATTATCACCGATGAGGAGGCTATTTCCACCACCCGCCGCCTTATCCGTGAGGAGGGTATTCTTTGCGGAATCTCCAGCGGCACCAACGTTTGCGCCGCTATAAAGCTGGCCCAAAGGCTGGGAGAGGGCAAAAGGGTGGTCACCGTCCTGCCCGATACGGGAGAACGCTATTTCTCAACCGAACTGTTTGATTAAAAAAAATCCCTAACGGGTTTTTTTATGATGCAGGGCTTACGCCCTATGATGCACGCCTAACGGCGTATGATGTACGGCTCCGCCGAATGATGCTTGTGCTACGCACAAATTAATGTGTCTGCGACGCATTTATAAATATGTGCCACAAGTGGCACACCTTAATTTTGCCGTAAGGCAAACCTTCTTTACCCGAAGGGTACCTTCATTGCTTGCACCTTCATTTGCGAAGCAACCATAATCAAAAAGCTCCCCGATGGGGAGCTTTTTTTATTATCTCTGTACTCTTCCCGAGCCGTCGCCGCCTGCAAGCTTTTCAACCTCAGACACGGTAACACGGTTAAAGTCACCCTCAATAGAGTGCTTAAGGGCAGAGGCTGCAACCGCAAATTCAACGGCAGCCTGGGTATCCTTGCCGCTGAGCAGGGAGTAGATAAGGCCTGCGCCGAAGGAGTCGCCGCCGCCTACACGGTCGGTAATGTGGAGGTGATACTCCTTGGAGAAGCAGTAGTTCTCACCGTCGTAAAGCATTGCGGCCCAATCGTTATCGCTGGCCGAAATGGAGGAACGAAGGGTGATAGCAACCTTCTCAAAGCCGAACTTGTCAGCCAGCTGCTTGGCAACGCTCTTATAACCCTCGTGGTTCAGTTTTCCGCCGTAGATGTCGGTGCCCTCGGCCTCAATGCCGAATACGTCCTTGGCATCCTCCTCGTTGGAGATGCAAACGTCAACGTACTGACAAAGCTCGGTCATAGCGGCCCTTGCCTGGTCCCTTGTCCAGAGCTTGCCACGGTAGTTAAGGTCGCAGGAAATCTTAACGCCCTGGGCCTTGGCAGCCTTACAGGCGGCCTTGCAGATTTCTACAACGTTGGGGCCCAGCGCAGGGGTAATACCTGTAAAGTGGAACCAATCAGCGCCGGTAAAGATGTCCTCCCAATCAAAATCCTCGGGGGAAGCGGTCTGAATAGCCGAATGAGCGCGGTCGTAAATACAAACCGAGCCACGCTGAGAAGCGCCCTTCTCAAGGAAATAAATACCAACACGCTCACCGCCGCGAACGATATCGTCGGTGTCTACGCCGAAATAGCGCAGAGAATCAACAGCAGCCTGGCCGATAGCGTGCTTGGGAAGCTTGGTAACGAAGGCAGCATCCATACCGAAGTTGGCAAGAGAAACTGCAACGTTGGCCTCGCCGCCGCCGAAGGTGGCCTGCATCTGGTCATTCTGGAAGAAACGGTAATAGCCGTTGGGTGCAAGGCGAAGCATAATTTCGCCGAAGGTAACAATTCTTTTCATAAAAAACACCTCGTTTTATTTTATACCATAATTATAGCATAACCGAAATGTGATGTCTATATTAAAAAAGGGAAAAATAGGACTAAAAAGGGGCAAAAGTGGAAAATAATGATATTGACTATTGCAGCTTTTCGGTTTAAAATATATGTAATAATAAAATTAAAAAAATTGGAGAATACTTATGACAGAGAATAAAGAGCTTGATTATACCCCCGATATTATTAATCTTACCGACGACGAGGGCAAGGAGTACACCTTTGAGGTGCTGGACGCTATCGAGTCGGATGATGGCAGATACCTTGCTATGCTTCCTATCTACGACGACCCCCAGAAGACTCTGGAGGACAGCGGCGAGCTGGTTATCGTTAAGGTTGGAGAGCAGGACGGAGAGGAATATCTCTATCCCATAAAGGATGATGAGGAGTACGAGTTTGTAGCCGACGCCTTTATCGAAAGACTGCAGGACCTTTATGAGATAAACGAGGAAGAGGAGTAAATTAAACTGCGGCCCCGAGGGCCGCACCTGCCCTGTTCGCGGACTGCGGCACTTATAACCCTACAACCATTATATTGGGAGTTCGTACTCGCACGGCAGGCGCGCAGGCCTCCCGCAAAAGCGGACGTTGGAAGCCCGAACCCGAGCGGAGAACACCCACCTGCTTTATTTGCAGGTTATTTTAGTGCCCGATACGGCAGGGCGGGAGCCGTTTGAAAAAACAAAAAGAGCAAGGATATTCATATCCTTGCTCTTTTTTTGGGTATATTTCATCCCCCGATTTCATATTATTTACTAACCCTTTTAGGAGTTGATAATATGAGCAGAATAGAACGGGACAGAGCGGTAGAGCTGGGGGAATATATTGTAGAAACCGGGGCCACCGTCAGAGCGGTGGCAAAGGTCTTTCAGGTCAGCAAATCTACGGTACATAAGGATGTTACCCAGCGGCTGAAGCAGCGCTCGCCGGGGCTTTATTTGCAGGTGAAAACGGTGCTGGATAAGAACAAGCAGGAGCGTCACATCCGTGGCGGCCTTGCCACTAAAAGAAAGTACAAGGGAATGAGTGATTAAGAGGCACTTGTATAAATGCAGAGTGCAAAGTGCAAAATGCAGAATTAAGGTGTGACTTCGTCACATATATAACGGGCGCACGCGCAAGCGCCCCACTATTCTCTGACTATTTTAAAGATTTCGCCTTTTGAATCCAGGATGCGGGCTACGAAATCCTGCTCGTCCTTTAAGGGTGTGTCGAAGGCCATACCGCCCAGATGAAGCTGGGCGGCGCCTGCGTGATTGTCCGACCCTGCAAAGGGGATAAGACCGTAGTTTTCACAGAAAATTTCGGCCTGCCTGTTCTCAAAATCTGTACGGTTGGCGTTGTATATCTCCACCCCGTGGATAACCTTGGGGAAGAGCTGAATATGGTCGATATAATCCGAGCCTCTGAAGGGGTGAGCCTGAATTACCAGGGCCCCCGACTCCATAAAAAGGCGTAGCTCCTCGCTTTTTTTAAGGCTTTCTATTTCGGGGTGGGCCAAAAACCACTCTTTAGAAAGGCCGTATACCAGAAAATCTATACCCTGGTAGCTGGACTCTATACCCTCAAAGACGTCAAGGCCTATTTCTTTCGCTAAAGCCTTTCCTTCTTCACAGCCCTCAAAAAAATAGTTTATTTTATCCTCATAGGGCAGGCGGCGGTCAACGGAAATATTGCCGTCGATAAAGTGGTTGGTTATAAAAACGCCCTTGTAGCCAAGGCTTTTATAAAACTCAAGATTTTCCCTTACCGATGCCCTGGCGCACTTGCTGGTGGGCAGGGTGTGAAGATGTGTTTCGTATAAATACATTGAGGGACCCCCTTTTTTATGTATGTGTTATAGCACAAATGTCCTTTAAAGTCAAGGGACCAACGGCAAAAACCGTTGGTCCCTTTTTTTAGCTTATGGTAGTAATATCGTAGGGTGTGGTCTGGTAAACGAAGTAGTTCAGCCAGTTGGAGTAAAGAAGATTTGCCCCCGACCTCCAGGAAACCAGGGGAGGCTTGGTATCATCATTGTCGGGGTAGTAGTTTACCGGCATTTCAATGGGAAGGCCTGCCGATTTATCACGAAGATACTCACGTTCTAAGGTGTCGGCATCATATTCCGAATGTCCCGTTATAAATATCTGTCGGCCTCGGTCGGTGGCAACGGCATATACCCCTGCCTCCTCGGAGGCAGCCAGTATCTTAAGCTCTTCCACCGCCTCAATATCCTCCCTGGCCACGGTGGTGTGACGGGAGTGAGGCACCATAAAGGTATCGTCAAAGCCACGGAAAAGTATAGAGCCCTTATGCTCAACGTAGTGGGGAAAAACGCCGAACAGCTTTTTATCCAGGCGGCGCTTATCAATGCCGTAATGATAGAAAAGGGCGGCCTGGGCGGCCCAGCAGATGTGGAAGGTGGAGGTGACGTGGGTCTTGCTCCACTCCATTATCTCGCACAGCTCATCCCAATATTCCACCTCGGTGAAATGCATATGCTCCACGGGGGCACCGGTTATCACCATACCGTCAAACTTGCGGTGGCGCACCTCGTCAAAGGTCTTGTAAAAGGCCAGCATATGCTCCTCGCTGGTGTTTTTGGACTTATGAGTAGACATCATAAGCAGCTCCATCTCTACCTGGAGGGGGGTGTTGCCCAGCACACGGGCCAGCTGGGTTTCGGTTATGATTTTTGTGGGCATAAGGTTTACAATGAGTATCTGCAGGGGTCGTATATCCTGGGTAAGAGCCCTGGTTTCGGTTATGACGAATATATTTTCATCATTAAGCACCTTGGTTGCAGGTAACTCGTTGGGAATTTTAATTGGCATAGAAAAGAAAACTCCTATTTGATTGTTGAGATTTAGGGGCTCTGACGAGCATCGGCTTTGCAGTCCTTTGTCCCTAAATCTTATCCAGAGCCTGCTTTATATCCTCGATAATGTCCTCGGCGGATTCAAGACCAACCGACAGACGGATAAGGTCGGGGGCTACCCCGGCCTCACGAAGCTGGTCGTCGGTAAGCTGACGGTGGGTGTGGGATGCAGGATGCAGCAGGCAGGTTTTTGCATCGGCCACGTGGGTTACGATGCTGATAATGTTAAGGCTGTCCATAAACTTAATGGCCTTTTCTCTGCCGCCCTTTACTGCAAAGGCCAGCACGCCGCAGGTGCCCTTAGGCATAAATTTTGCCGCCAGGTCGTGACACTCGTCACCCTCTAAATCGGCGTAGTGTACCCAATCAATGCGGCTATCATTCTTAAGGAAGGATGCCACCTTAAAGGCGTTTTCACAATGTCTGTCCATTCTAACCGCCAGGGTTTCCAGGCCGGAATTGAGATAGAAGGCGTTCTGGGGGGACTGGATAGAGCCAAAGTCACGCATAAGCTGTGCGGTGGCCTTGGTGATGAAGGCCCCCTTGCCGAAGCGCTCGGCATAGGTGATGCCGTGATAGGACTCATCGGGGGTGCAAAGGCCGGGGAACTTGTCGGCGTGCTTCATCCAATCAAAGTTACCGCTGTCGATAATTGCGCCGCCGACGCCGATGCCCTGTCCGTCCATATATTTTGTGGTGGAGTGGGTGACAATATCGGCGCCCCACTCAAAGGGACGGCACTTAACAGGTGTGGCAAAGGTGTTGTCAACTATAAGGGGAACCCCGTGGCTGTGGGCCAGACGGGAGAACTTGTCAAAATCAAGGACGGTGCAGGTGGGGTTGGTGACCGTTTCACCGAAAAGGGCCTTGGTGTTGGGGCGGAAGTACTTTGCCAGCTCCTCCTCAGGCAGGCTCTGGTCAACAAAGGTACATTCAATACCCATCTTCTTCATAGTAACGCCGAAAAGGTTGTAGGTGCCGCCGTAGATAGAGGAGGAGGCTATAAAATGGTCGCCTGTTTCGCAGATGTTGAAAATGGCGTAGAAGTTAGCCGCCTGACCCGAGGAGGTCAGCATAGCGGCAACGCCGCCCTCTAATGCGGCCAGCTTTGCGGCAACAGCATCGTTGGTGGGGTTTTGCAGGCGGGTGTAGAAATAACCCTCGGCCTCCAGGTCAAAAAGCTTGCCCATATAGTCGCTGGTATCATACTTAAAGGTAGTGCTCTGATATATAGGGAGCTGGCGGGGCTCACCCTGGGTGGGCTTCCAGCCCTCGTGCAGACATTTAGTTTCAATATTCATTTTATTTATCCTCCTTGGATAAGAATTTTCTATAGCCGTCGCCACGCTGAACGCAGCGGGACACACGGGAGAGGGTGGCCGAGCTTATGTTGGTGGCCTCGATAACCTGGGTGTAGGTTTTCCCCTCCATAAAGAGTCTGGCGGCGGCAATGCGTCCTGCCATCTGCTCGACCTCCTTGTAGGTACAAAGGTCCTCCAGCAGCAGGCGGATATCGTCGGGGTTATCTATACGGGCAAAAAGCTCATACAGCTCATTTAGCATCTCTTGGCTGATTTTCTGGGGCATAGCCATTCTCCTTATGAAATATTTACCTATAATTATACTTTAATTTTTTAGCGTTGTAAAGCACGAATTTCAGAGAAAAGGGACTGCGTAGGGGTTTGCTGTCGCAAACAGGGATTCCTTACGGCATAGTATACTGCGAAGCCCCTTATTACTGATTAGTCTAACGCTATCATCATCGCCAGGGTGCCTCGGCGGCCGCCTGTGGCACGGTGGGAGTGAAAAACCTCGGGGTGACAGCAGGTGCAAAGGTCGGCCACGTCAATGTTTTCTGCCCTTATGCCGCTGTGCAGCATAATCTGGCGGTTGGTTTCCTTTAAATCCAGCATATATTTGCCGTTACCCTTTGAAATATAGCAGGAGGCAAGGTCTAAATAATAAAGCTTATTTATTTCATTTATAACGGGGTCGTCTACCTCGTAGCAGCAGGGCCCGATGTTGGGGCCTATGGCGGCGAGAATATCCTTTGGGTCACAGCCGAAGCGGTCCCTCATCAGCTCCACCGTTTTGGCGGCAATCTCCTGCACGGTGCCTCGCCAGCCTGCGTGAGAGGTGGCAATCACCCTTTTCTTAGGGTCATAAAAGGCCAGGGGAGTACAGTCGGCATACTGGGTGACCAGGGTAAGACCGGGCTCCTTTGTGACAAGGCCGTCGATATCGGTGTAATCACGCTCTTTGAAAAGGCCCTTGCCTGCATCCTCTGGGGTAACTACACGGAGGTTTGCGGTGTGGGTCTGCTGGGAGAGCACAACCCCTTGAAGGTCGGTGCCCAGGGCCTCGGTAAAGAGGCGGTAATTTTCCTTTACGGTCTCGGGGTCATCCCCCAGAGAGAAGCCGAAGCTCATGGTGGCGCAGTCCCCACGGCTTACCCCGCCGTAGCGGGTGGAAAAGCCCAGCTTTACGCCGCCTGCCGCCTCGAATTTGGGAAAGGTGAGGTAAATAACCTCGCCTTTTTTATTAACGGTCAATTTGTCGGATTTTATCATAATATCTTCCTATCAAAACAGCGGAAGCTAATATTAGCCTCCGCTGTAATTTATCTGTCACTGTGCTTGTATTCGTAATATTTTTCGGGGGTATCGGTGCAGTTAAGCACAACGCCCAGAATACGGATACCCGTAAGCTCAAGATTATCTAAAACCTTGGTAACGTCATCGTGGCGGGTAACACCCTGCTTCAGAATAACCACTATACCGTCGGTTTTGGGGGCGATAACCAGAGGGTCGGACACAACGCCTACAGGGGGAGTATCCAGAATAATGTAATCGTATACCATACGAAGGCTGTCAAGCAGCTTTTCCATAGCGGTAGACGCCAGCATTTCAGAGGGGTTGGGGGGTGTAGTGCCTGCAGGCATTACGTCAAAGGAGTGGCTTACCGATATAATAACCTCATCGGCGGCGGCAAAGCCTGCCAGCACGCCCGAAAGGCCTGCGTTGTTTTCCAGCTTTAGCTTTTTGCATACCGAGGAACGGCGCAGGTCGGCGTCAATAAGCAGAACCTTTTTACCTAACTGAGAGAAGGCGATGGCTACGTTGATGGCGTTGGTGGTTTTACCGTCACCCGCCTTGGGGCTGGAGATGGTTACAATCTTACAGCCGGGGGTCTGGGCCAGCATAAACTGCAGATTGGTTCTGATAGTTTTATAGGACTCTGCAACGGCAAACTGCTGCTCGGCCGAGGGGTTTTTGTTAAGGTTATTTTCCACGACGCTTACCTCCGGGGAATTTATTGTCAAAATGGGGTACGGTGCCCAACAGAGGTACATCGTAACGGGACTTGAAATCCATATCGTTTTCTACCGTATTGCGAAGAAGGAATACTATAAAGTAAGCCAGGTAGCAAAGAGCAACGCCCACAACGAAGGCCAGCACGGTAAGGTAAAGGGTACGGGGGCCAACCTTGTAAACCTTGTCGGCCACGGCGATTACCTTAACGTCGGTATACTTTATGGTATCACCTACGTAGGTGGGTACGATGTCTAAAAATTCGTTGGCAATCTTCTTGATTTCCTTGGCGTTGGTGCCCTGTACCGTAATGTCGATAAGCAGAGAGTTGTCGTCATGCTCGGAAACGGTAAAGCTTCTCTGCAGAGAGGTGTAGGTGTATTTATCGCCAAGCTCAGCCGCCAGCTTCTTATAAATACCGGTGCTGTTAAGCACGTCAACACAGGTGTTTACAAGATAAAGGGAGGCCGAAATGTTAGAACTGGAGATGATGCCCGTAGTGCTCTGATAGCCGTCGGAAAGACCGCCGTTGTTTACTAAGATAGAAGCATCGGTGCGGTAGACGGGGTCGGCCACGTAGGTGCAGTAGGAAAAGGCTGCTGCGGCAAAAACCACACCCGCAAGAAGTATGGGCAGCAGGTGGGAGAGAAAAAGCTTAAACAGCTTTGTAAGGTCAAGTTCTTTCAAGATAAATTCCTCCGAATAGGTATTCTCATATTATTATATTACAAATATTGCGCATTTACAAGTTATTTTTTATAAGGTGTTACGTATACCGTTTCGTTGGAGGTATATATCACCATACCCGGCTTTGCGCCACCAGGTTTTTTTACGTATTTTACCTCTGTAAGGTCTACGGGAACGTTGTCGGAGTCGGCCGCCTTTGAGTGGGCGGCGGCCAGAGCGGCGGCCATCATAATAGACTCCTTGTCAGGCTCTTTGCCCTCGGTGAAAAGTATTACGTGGGAGCCGGGGATGTTCTTGGTGTGAAACCAAAGGTCGGTTTTTGCCGCCGTTTTCAGGGTGAGCAGGTCGTTCTCCTTGTTGTTCTTGCCTACCAGGATACGAAGGCCTGAGGGTGAGGTGTACTCCTTGGGTCCTGTGGCGGCGGTTTTGCGCCTTTTGCCCTGGGGGGCGGCAATATAGCCTGCCTCGGCCAGCTCCTCCTTAATGTCGGAAAGCTCGGCGGCGTTCTCTGCACGGGATAGGGCGTCCAGCACCGAATCGAGGTAGATTATCTCCTTGCGGTCCTTTTCGGTCAGGGCGGTAAGGGTCTGCTCGGCGGTGTAGGTCTTTTTATATTCCTTAAAATATCTGGCCGCATTGGCGGCAGGAGAAAGGGCAGGGTCCAGGGGAATGGTAACGTTTCCCATATCGGGGTCGTAGTAGTTCTGCACTACGGCACGGTCGGCCCCCTTTTCTATGGCGTAAAGATTGGCCTTTAAAAGCTCGCCGTAGATGCGGTATTGCTCACGGTTTTTACAGCTTTCCAGTTCGCTGAGACGGGAGGCCAGCCTGCGCTGGGCTCTGCTCATAGCTGCCTTTATTCGGCGCAGCACGTCCTGGGCCAGGGCGTTTATACGGGCGGAGTTATCTCTGGCCGAGTAAAAGCCCTCCAGCAGGGCGCTGAAGCCCTCTGTCTTGCGGTTGGTAAAGCCTTCGCCGTACTGGGTAATGGGCATATAGGAAAAATCCTTAAAGCCGCGGCCCTGGGCCAGCAGGCAGGGGCAGGGCCTTTTAAGGGCAGAGGTAAAGACCCCAAGCCCCTTTTCAAGGGCGGGAATATCCTCATCACGCAGGGGGGTGTCGGGGTCCAGCCCGCAAAGGCTTATTACCTCACGGGATACCAGGGGAGAAACGCCCTCGGCCACCTTCTGCAGGGCGCCGTCGGCAGGTCGGCCCGATGCCACCATAGCGGCGGCCAGCTCCCCTGTATCCAGGGTAAAGGGGTCGGCCTTGGGGTTGTTTTCGGGCAGGGTATATTTTGCTCCCGGCTGAATAAGGCGTGCAGAGGTTTCAATATCGCTGCGATGCAGGGCATCCAGAATACGGCCCTCCTGGCTGCAGAGTATAACGTTGGCTCGGCCGGTTATCAGCTCCACCACCAGATAGGGGTATATGGTATCTCCCATTTCGTTATAGGTTAAAAAGCGGAGAAACACAACACGGTCCAACCCCTGCTGGCTTATTTCCATAAGCTTTGCCGAGGAAAGATGTCGGCGAAGGAGCTTGCAGAAGGCGGGCGGCTCGGCAGGGTTGTCGAAGGAGGCTTCGGTCACCTGCAAACGGGCAGAGCCCGAGCGGGAGGAAATCAGCAGCCTGCGGGTGCCGGCGGCCGAGCGCATAAGAAATACCAGCTCATCACGGGAGGGCTGGTGAATCTTGTCGGCTCTGGCGCCCACAAGGCACTGTAATTCGTTTGTCAGGTGGTGTAAAAATATTCCGTCCAGCGGCATAATATACTCCTATAAGGTGTGCCTTCATTTGCAAAGCAACCATCATTTCAAAAGCAACATTTCAAGTTGCTTGTGAAGCTTCATCTCCCCTCGGGATTCAAGTCCGGCGGCTTTGCGGTCGGCAATCAGCTCTTCTACAATTCTTTTCTGCTTTTCAATGTAAATTCTGCCCTCTTCGGTTTCGGCGGTCAGCCTTCCCACCCGCAGAAAAACCTCGTCGGGGGTAAAGCCCTGGCCGCTGTACACCGTCTTTATTACGGTGTATATCTTGCCGTTTTCACGGCAGGGCAGCTCCTTTTCTATAGAAAAGCCCTTTTCGCAAAGGTAAAGGCGCAGGGCGTCGGCCGAGGTCATAGGCTGAAGAATAAGGGTGTATTTTTTATCCCTTATCCAGGGCGCCGCCTCTAAAATAGAGGCAATAACCTCTCCCCCCATACCGCATATAGTAATGCAGTCAACCTCTTCGGGGGACACAGGCTCCAGCCCCGACCCTAAACGGGTAGAGATAGCCGAGATTCCGGTTTTGCGAACGTTCTCCTCGGCGTTTTGCAGGGGCTTTTCCTTAACATCGCAGGCAAGGCAAAAGGGAGATATGCCCTGCTGTATCAGATATATGGGCAGGTGACCGTGGTCGGTACCTATGTCGGCGACCCTCGCACCACGGGGCACGAGGGTCGATACTGTGTAAAGTCTGTTTTTCAGTTGTTTCATTACTTGTTAAAGTAGGCGTTAAGCTTTGCCAGCAGAGCCTCAACGTCGGTGCCGTGCACCTCGCAGGCCTGCTCAATAGACTCCCCTCTGGAGGCAGGGCAGCCCAGGCAGTGCATACCGATCTCAAAGAAATATTCGGCACAGCCTACGTCCATATCAAGCACGTCGCCAATAAGCATATCTTTAGTAATAGTCATAATTTATATCTCCTTTAATTTATTATTATGAAGGTTTGCCTTCATAGGGCGAAGCCCTGCATAATGTCAAAAGAGCTTGGTCTCCTTCGACATATCATCACGTCCGTGATTATAAAGCTTTCGGTTATCCATACCCCAAAGCTTTCCTGTAAATTCACCGTTTACTACACCCTCGGTGGCCTCACGCATTTCAAACATTCTGGCGTCCAGCATATCCAGCTGAGATAAAAGCTCGGCCTCGATAAAGGCGGGGCGCACGGCGGCGCCGAAATCGGGCTCCCCGTGGTGGGAAAGCACCATATGCTGCAGCAGGGTTACCACCTCGCTGTCAATACCCAGGGCGGCGGCGGTGTCCCTTATCATCATAGCGCCCTCGGCCAGATGACCGATAAGATTACCCTTTACCGAGTAGCCCGAGGCCAGGCCTGCAGGGCTCATCTCATACTCGGTGGTTTTGGCAATATCGTGAAGCATAGCCCCTGCCAGCAGTAGGTCGGCGTCAATGAAGGGGTAAACCTCGGCTACCCTCTGGGCAAGGCGAACTATAGACAGGGTGTGCATAAGCAGACCGCCTCTTATGGCGTGGTGCATACGCAGGGCCGCAGGCCAGTAAAGCAGCTTTTCCTTGTGCTGGGTCAGCATAGTGGTGACGATACTTTTAAGGTCGGGGTCACCGAAAGCGGCGGCAAGGCCGTAAAGCTCGTCAAACATAGCCTGGCCCGAATAATCGGCAGACTGCACCAGGGTGGAGGCATCCACCTCATCGGCAGGCTGGGCGTGACGGATTTTTTCAATGCGAAGCTGGTCGGCCCCGTTGTACTGGCTGACGGTGCCTCTGATTTTCACCACGTCACCGGGCTGATATTCCCCGTGACGGGCGGCATCGTAGGACCAGAGCTTGGCGTTTATCTCCCCCGAGCGGTCGGCCAGGGTCATATCCAGGTAGGTGTCACCCTTGGAGGATGTCTTTTTGTTAGAAGCCTTTACAAGAAGAAAACAGTCAACCAGACCGTTTGCTCCGGCAGGTGTAAAATTCATAAAGCCCTCCGATTAGTGGGTGAGATAATATTTAACCAGATTCTGCAGCAGGGTATCACGGTCGATGCGGCGAATAAGGTTACGGGCGTTATTGTGGGTGGTGATGTAGGTGGGATCCTCCGAAAGGATGTAGCCTACCAGCTGGTTTATGGGGTTGTAGCCCTTCTCCTTCAGCGCATCGTAAACCGTCAGAAGAATATTTCTTATCTCCTGCTCCTGGTCGTTACCGATTGAAAATGTTTGGGTTCTGTCTATCATAAAGAAACCTCACTTTCTCCGCCCATTTTTTGGGCGTACTACTATTTTATATTAAAATCCTAAATATTACAAGAATTATTTCTACTCTCCGTTATTTTCCAGGTACTCTTCCATAGAAAGACCGGAAGCGGCAATCTTTTTAGCCATTTCTACCCCTACGTAGCGGTAGTGCCAGGGCTCGGGGATGATGCCCGTCTTGTCCTGCTTGTCGTCGGCGTAGCGGAGGATAAAGCCGTAGTCGGTGCAATGCTCCTGCAGCCACTTGTATTGCTTTGTGTATCTGAAGCTATCCTCAACCGAGTTGAAATCTACCGCAAGGCCCAGCTGATGCTCGCTGGTGCCGGGCTTGGCTACAACCTTTGCGGCCTCCTCCACGGCTTGGTCGTGGGTAAGGCTTGGGTCGGCGTTCTTGACACGCTGTACCTTATTATTGAAAAGGCTTTGCTGGGTGGCGTTGGTGCGGTAGGCGGAGATTACCACTAATTTTACCCCGTCCTTGGCCGCCGCCTTGCACATTGCGTGGAGCCAGTCAATGGCCCTGGCGTCGAACTTTGCCGAGGAATAGCTGGCGTACTGCACGTTTATAGAGGCCAGCTGGGGATTAAAGCCCTCGGGCAGAGGCTCCCAGGGGTTTACCAGTACCATATTCCATTTACCGTCATCCTTAGAGATAGGCTTTACCTCCTTGTCGGTGCTGCTTGTATTTGAGCTTGAGGGTGCGCTGCTGGATTCCTCACTGCCGGACTCCTCACTGCTGGCGGGAATGTCGGATACCGAGGTGTCGGTGGGGGCAGAGGAGGGGGTATCGTCATCTATAAGGGTGGGCAGCTCGGCAGAATTGCCGCAGGCGGCAAGACCCAACATAAGTAAAGAAAGCAGCAGGCATAAGTATTTTTTCATTTATAAAAACCTCTTTTTTAAACTTCTATATACTCATTATATATATTATACGCAAAATAATCAATGTTGATTTTTTAAAATTTAATCGTATAATATAAATGAAGTGACCAGTCACTAACCACTGTATATTATATATAGGAGTATCGGTAATGGAAAAAATCAAGGCTCAGGCGTATGCCGCCGCAAAAGAAATAATTGAAAGGGCAGGCCTTAAAGCAGGAAATGTCCTGGTTGTGGGCTGTTCCACCAGTGAGGTTATAGGGGATACTATCGGCACTAATTCCTCCCCCGAAACCGCAGAGTATATATATAAAGGTATAGCCGAGGCCGCGAAGGAGGCAGGGGTGTTTGTTGCCGCCCAGTGCTGTGAGCATCTTAACCGTGCCATTATTATTGAGGCCGAGGCCGCAGGCGACGCCGACAGGGTGAACGTTCTTCCGCAGCCCAAGGCGGGGGGCTCCTTTGCTACCGCCGCATATAAATATATGAATAATCCCGTGGCTTTAGAGGAGGTAAAGGCCGCCGCAGGCCTGGATATCGGCTTTACTATGATTGGTATGCATATAAAGAAGGTGGCCGTCCCCGTAAGGATTAATAATAACCTTATCGGCAAAGCTACCGTGCTGGCCGCAAGAAGCCGACCCAAATTTATAGGCGGCGAGAGGGCCGTTTACGATAAAAACCTTATCTGACAAGCTGTGAAACCCCGTTTCGGTTAAAAATTTTAAGCCGAAACGGGATTTTTGCCCCTTATATTGGCGGTTTTCACCTTAAAATATAAAGTTTGAAAAAAATTTAAAAAATTTTAAAAAAAGTGTTGACATTTGAAAACCGCTGTGGTATTATAATCGGGCGCCCTAATGAGGGGGCCGCAAAACGAACCTTGAAAATTAAACAACGACAAACAAATTGGACCCGACAATTTTGATGAGAAATCAAAGTAAATTAAGGACAATTAAGACAGAACGCTAGTTTTGTTTAAGAGTCAAAGAAGAGCTCAAAAGCTTTGAAATAGGTTTAACCGCCGAAAGGCGTTTAAATATAATATTTTAGAGAGTTTGATCCT
>JAGAPN010000008.1 GCA_017623235.1 Clostridia bacterium
ATCGGCGGAAAGCGGTAAACTCTCGGTTGCTTTTGATGTTTCAAAAGAGCTATGCCCCACAGCCGACGCGCTGCGAGTGTATGTAAACAATAATAGTATTTTTTGAGGAGGGCTGACCTATGGCGGAAAAACGCAAAACGAAAACCTCTACCGAGGTAAAAACAAGATACAATCAAAAGACTTATGATGTAATAGCGGTTAGAGTCCCCAAAGAAATGGCAGAGGCTTTCAAGGCGAAATGTACCGCCGAGGATATACCGCAAGCCCAAATTATAAAGCGGGCTATTGAGGAATTTTTGCAGCAGTAACCGAGAGGGAGCATAACGGCTCCCTCTCTTTGTCTTTTTATATGATAAAACGGAGTGATTTTATTATGGCATACAAACATTTAACCTTTAACGACAGATTAAAAATTGAGGCTTGGCAAAAGGTAGGCACCTCCCCTCGAGTGATGGCTGAAAAGCTCGGCGTACATATCAGCACTATTTATAGAGAGCTCAAGCGCGGACAGTATGAGCACCTTAATTCCGATTATACCACCGAGCAGAGATACAGCCCCGATATTGCCGAGGAGAAAAACCAGGCTAACCTACGCGCTAAAGGTGCACCGCTTAAAATCGGCTCCGACCACGAGTACGCGCAATATATCGAGTATAAAATAAGAGTGGAGAAATACTCTCCTCGCGCTGTCCTGGGTGAAATCAAACGCCAGGGCGTAGAGTTTAGTACAAGCATATCGGCTCCGACTCTGTACCGCTATATCGAGCAGGGCGTTTTCCTCACTATCACAAACGACAATTTACCCGTTAAGAGAAATAAGAGCACCCGCAAATATAAGAAAGTGAGAGCGGCTCGCGCCTCCAAAGGTGAGAGCATAGAGAAACGCCCCGCAGAGATTGCGGAGCGTACCACTTTCGGACATTGGGAAATGGATTGCGTAGAGGGCAAGAAAGGCACGAAAAAAACTATGCTCGTATTGACCGAGCGTTACACCCGCTACGAGATTATCCGTATTATGAAAGACCATACCGCCGCAAGCGTTGTAAAAGCCCTTAACGGTATCGAGCGGGCATACGGCGCAGACTTTTATAAAATATTCCAAAGTATAACCATAGACAACGGCTCCGAGTTTTCCGATTATGAGGGACTCGAGCAGAGCTGCCGCCGCAGCGGTACCCGTACAAAGGTTTACTATTGCCACCCGTACAGCTCCTACGAGCGCGGCTCAAATGAAAATCAAAATAAAATGATACGCCGCCACTACCCGAAAGGCGTTAGCTTTGAGCGGGTTACGCCTGCCGACACCCGCAGGCTTGAAAAATGGATTAACAATTATCCGAGAGGGATTTTTGATTATTTTACCTCCGCAGACCTCTACGAGGCGTGCGTAAACAGCCTTTTATCTGCCTAAATTAAAAATTTTTGCACTTTTTCGCATTTACCTCTTGACTTTTCACCTGTTTTACAGACTCCTTAAAATATTTATGCATTTACCAGGTGAACACCGAAGCCGCCGATTTCATCCTTAAAGTAGATAAAGTTCATTACTCCCTTATCATCGGTGGTAACGGAATCGTAATTGAACTCAAAGCCCTGGGACTCGAAGAAGCGTACTGCACGGGTAACCGAGGTAACCGACAGTCCGATGTGGCCGCACTTGCCGACGCCCATAAACTTCATAACCTCAAACTGGCTGCCTGCAAAGATAGACTTGGAGCGTTCATCCTGGGGCTTGCCGCTGATGGCAGACAGCAGACCTGCAGTCTTTCTGCACTCATCCTCATCGGCAGAGTTAATACCGAGGTGCTTAATCTTTACGTCAAGCATAGTGAGAACGGCTTCACGAGCCAGCTGGGTAATAGCGTCCCAATCCTCGTTATCAACCAGCTTTTCGGGCACCATCCAGCTGCCGCCGCAAGCAATAATCTTGGGGAAAGCAAGGTAATCGTTGAGGTTTGCGGGAGAAATTCCGCCTGTGGGAATAAAGCGCATATTGGGGAAGGGACCTGCCATAGCTTTTAACACCTTAAGACCGCCTGCCGCCTCTGCAGGGAAGAACTTTACGACCTCAAGGCCCATTTTCTGGGCAACCGATACCTCAGAGGGATTTGTGCAACCGGGGGTGATGGGCACGCCCTGCTCAACGCAGTAGCCAACAATCTCGGGGTCGAATCCGGGAGAGATGATGTACTTTGCGCCTGCGGCAATAGCAGCCTTACACTGGTCAAGGGTCACAACGGTGCCTGCGCCAACGAGGATATCGGGAGCCTCCTTGGCAATATTGGCAATAGCCCTGTCTGCGCCTGCGGCACGGAAGGTAACCTCGGCTACAGGGATGCCGCCCTTTTTAAGAGCATTTACAAGGGGAACGGCCTTATCGGGGTCGTTAAGCTTAATAACAGGGACAAGACCAACCTTGCTTATTTCTTCTAAAATGGGATTCATAAGAATTCTCCTTTAAATAAAAGTTTACCCTTTTATTTTAAAGCCGACATCCCTTAAAGTCAAGGATAATTAATTGACCTGATCTACTATTCTTTTGATAGTGTTGGTCTTATAAAGCAGTATAACGGCTACCACCGTCATAATAAGCTCGGGCAGCATATATGTTCCGTTATAAACTACAGAATATACGGCGGGACTTGTAAATTCTTCGGGCATCCAGACGTCGAAGAAGATATAACCCGAAACAAAGTGGCTGATAAAGCGCACCACCAGAGCCAGGGCAGTACCAAGGCAGATGCCTGCGCCGCCCCTACTGCGGAAAAGGCCTGCAATACCTACAGCGGTATAGGCTACCAGATAATCGAAAACCAGGGCGCCAAACCACATTCTGGCATCCATACCCCAGGCCATCATTCCTGCAATATCCACGCCAAGCTGGATTATGGCGTAGACAAAGGCCGAAAAGGTTCCCCAGCCTGCGCCGAACATAACCGACACCAGCACTATGGGTACCATACTGAAGAGGGTTACACTGCCGCCCCAAGGGTTAGACCAAATCTTTATAAGGCTCAGCACCGTAGCCAGCGCCAGCATAATGGCGGTGACGGTAAGTCTTCTTAATTTGGTGTTTTTCATATTCCTATCTCCTTTCCTTTAGCTGAAGGAGCAAGGCTTCTCTTTGGCCGAAGAGCCGCTTTTGCTTTCAGATAAAAAATTACCGCACAGAAATAATCCGTGCGGTAATAAAATCATCTTAAGCTAATTTTAATCTCCCTACGACGGCATTATCCATATCAGGTTAAAGGGTTTGAGCTAAACTCATCTCAGCCTTGCGGCACCCCTGATTAAATTATTTACTTTTCTGTTCGGCAAAGAAATTATACAGCCAATACTAAATATTGTCAACAAAATTTTTAAGGTCTTTTTCCTCCCACATAACTATGAGGGTACCCGTTTTCACCGAAACCTCGGCGGGCTGACCTGTAAAGGAATTGCTGACCCCAAGGGGGTTATCGGCGGTAAGGATGTAATTATCCAGGCTATATTTAAGCCCTGTTTCGAAAACGCCAAGGGCCTTATCGCAGCCCGAGAATACCGAAACCGTGCCCGAAGCCTTTAAAGGCAGGCCAAAAGCCCTGTCGGTAATGGCGGTGGTAACGTAGCCCTCCCCTATTAAATAGCCCTGTTTACCCCTTTTCGAGAGGGCAATCAGCAGAGATATATTAGCCAGGGTGTGGTCGGGTCGGCCACCTGTGCCACCATAAATAAGAAAGGTGTCGGCTCCCCTTGCCTCCCCCTGCTCTATAGCGCAGGCGGTATCGGTAACATCCTTTTCAACCGGCAGGCGAAGGATATTGTCACCCTCGGGCAGAAAGCCTAAAGAGTCAAAATCACCTACAACCAGGTGAGGGGTCACGCCTTTCAGCTTGTTAAGTCCGCCGTCGGCGGCAATAACAAAGGCGCCGCTTGGAATAACTATTTCCTCGGCATCCCCTGCCCCGATTATGCAGCAAATTTTATTATCAGTTTGCATCGCTTACCTCAGACACCTGCTTTACGTTCTGCATTTCCTGGGCCTTATCGGCGGTGCTGTTGACCTCTTCGGGGTCACAGTAGGTAGGCACTACCTGTTTCATTACCCGCTTTATCTCATCGGAGCCCACCGAGCCTGCAGCCCTATCCACCGCAGCCTTCAGCCGGGCTATCTTCTTATCCACCTCACGGCGGGTAAGAGGTTCATCCTTTTCGATGAATATCATATTGTTATCGGTTTTATCGCAATTTTCGGTTTTGATAAGCAGCTCTTCATAAAGCTTTTCACCGGGGCGCAGGCCAACCTCAACGATGTCGATATCGTCATAGGGCCGCAGACCAGACAGCTTTATCATACTTTCCGCCAGGTCAAGAATCTTAATGGGCTGACCCATATCAAGAACAAACAGCTCTCCTCTATCGGCCATATAGCCCGCCTCCATAACAAGCTGGGCCGCCTCGGGAATAGTCATAAAGTAACGGATTATACGCTTATCGGTAATGGTAATGGGACCGCCCTTTTCAATTTGGGCTTTGAAGAGGGGTATTACCGAGCCGTTGGAGCCTAAAACGTTGCCGAAACGAACGCTGGAAAATGAGGTTTTGCTATCGTTTCTGCACTGCACCACCATCTCACAAAGGCGCTTTGAGGCGCCCATAATATTAGTGGGATTTACCGCCTTATCGGTAGAGATAAGAATGAATTTACCTACCTCGTACTTTTCGGATACCTCGGCAAGGTTGTAGGTACCGAACACATTATTTTTTATTGCCTCGCATCCGCTATGCTCCATTAAAGGAACGTGCTTGTGGGCGGCGGCGTGGAAGACCACGTCGGGCCGATAGTGGGCAAAAATAGCATCAAGACGGTCATACTCACGGATAGAAGCAATCTCTACCGCCAGGTCAAGCTTTTTAAACTTTCTCAACAGTTCTTGCTGGATTTCATAGGCGTTATTTTCGTAAATATCAAGAATAATCAGCTTCTTGGGGTGTCTTTTGGCTATCTGTCGGCAGATTTCGCTGCCGATAGAGCCGCCGCCACCCGTTACCAGCACGGTTTTGTCCATATAATAAAGGGACATCGCCGAATCGGTAAAACGGAGGGTGCTTCTGAAAAGCAGGTCTTCAATTTTAAATTCACGGATAACACGCTTCTGGTCATCCTGCTCTTCATCCCTGTTAATGGGGAAGTCGTAAAGCTTAACCTTACAGCCCGACTGTGAATAAAACTCGTGGAGCTGCTGGGCAGTAGCGCCGTCAATATTGGGCAGGGCGATAAATATCTCCTGTACGGGGAGGTCCTTTATTTTATCAATAATATTCTCATCCTCCTTATAAACACGAAGGTCGAGAATTTTGGTGCCCACCTTTTCGGGGCTGGTGTCTATAAAGCAGATAGGACGGTAATGGGACTTGGAGTTGTACTTAAGCTCCTCCGCCAGAAGGGTGCCTACCTGGCCTGCGCCGACGATAGCCACACCGATTTTATTGATGTAGTCAAGATTAAGGTTAAAATGACGGTAAAACTGCTGGTATATAAAGCGGAGGGTAAGGGTTGCAAGGTCAAAAAGGGCAACCACCGAAACACTCTGCCAGATACCCATATAAAGGGAGTAATCATCCAGCACGAAGGAAACCACCATAGCCGAAAGACCGCCCGTAATATCTGCAAGAACGATAGACAGATAGGCCTTGGAGTTGGCATAACGCCACACGTTGGTGTACACCGAGAATATAAGACGGCTCAAAAACAGTATTCCGCCGAAGATGCAGGCGGTTATAAGATATTCAGCCGCACCCTTAAGGCGTACACTGGTGGATGAGAAAAACTCGCTGAATATATATGAGGTGAAAAACACGGCCACAAAGCAGACCATATCAATGGTTACCAGAGCCAATCTACGAACAAAAGCTGATTTTAACATACTTCCTCCGTTTTGTTTTAATCTTCCTAATCCAACACCTGACGGGCGTTGGCAATATAATAAAGGCCACGCTTTTTGAGCCTTTCAAAAAGAGGTCCGAGCAGAGGCGGACGTTTGTCCACGCTATGGGTATCCGATGCAAAAATATGCACCGCGCCCATTCTTTGCAGTTTTTTCACGTTTCTCCTGCGCAGGGGTGACAGCATAGCAGAAGCGTTACACTGAAATATTGCCCCCATTTCAAGAAGGGTTTGCACCAGCTTCTTATTCTCACGAAGATAGTCATATCTTTCTGCGTGGGCAATAATAGGGGTTATTCCCTTCGAGGTGAGCCAGTTAACCGTGGTTTCAACGTTGAAGGGATAATCGTTTGTAAGCTCTAAAAGCATATACCTTGTACCCTCTATACAAAGGGGGTCGGGAGAGGTAAACACCATATTAGGGTCATACCTGACCTCGGCGCCTTTATACAGCTTCAGCTCACCCAAAGCAGGCTCGGCCCTTAAGGCCTCCTGCAGAGCCCTGTACGCCTCTTCCCTACGGGCAAAAAAGCTCTCCAATTTTTCCTCACCCATATCAAAGTGGGGTGTGAGCACAATATGGGTTACCCCCTGCCTTTTTTCTTCGTACAGCAGGCGCAAAGAATCGACGACCGAAGCAGGTCCGTCGTCGATTCCGGGTAATATATGTGTATGAATATCAACAAGAGAGGGTTTGCATATATCACGCTTCATACAAAGCCTCCTAAAAAAACATCAAGGGTATTATACTACAAGTAGTGCCTTTTTGTCAAATTAACAGATAATACCAAGATTTAGCCTGCAAAAAATTTGCGGTCAAGGCTTCTGAACTGGATTGCCTGGGCGATGTGAGGCAGGCCGATAAGCTCGCTACCGTCAAGGTCGGCAATAGTGCGGGCAACCTTAAGTATACGGTCGTAGGCACGGGCCGAAAGTCCCAGGCGGTCGAAGGAGCTTTTAAGCAGACCCTCGGCTTCGGGAGTGAGCTTGCAGAACTCCGTCAGCATACCGGGGCGCAATCTTGCGTTACAGGTGATACCAAGGCCTGCATAGCGTTTATTCTGTATTTCACGGGCACGGTTTACCCTGGCCCTTACCTCCTCGCTGGTTTCCTCCTTCTGGGTGGATTTAAGGGAGCCGTAATCTACGGGGGGCACCTCTATATGAAGGTCAAGACGGTCCAGCATAGGGCCCGATATACGGCCGAGGTACTTTCGCACCGCCGCTTCGCTACAGGTGCATTTTCTTGTGGGGTGACCGAAAAAGCCGCAGGGGCAGGGGTTCATAGCCGCCACAAGGGTAAATTCACAGGGGTAGGTCAGGGTGCCCGCCACACGGGATATGGTTACCCTGCCGTCCTCCAAGGGTTGGCGCATGGTTTCCATAACGTCACGGCCAAATTCGGGCAGCTCATCAAGGAAAAGCACACCGTTATGGGCCAGAGAAATTTCACCCGGGCGGGGTATAGTGCCGCCGCCTGCAAGGGCTCTGGAGGATACTGTATGATGTGGTGATCTGAAGGGACGGCCCGTTATAAGAGGCGACTCGGGCTCCAGCTCCCCTGCCACCGAATATATTTTCGTAGTTTCGATAGATTCGTCAAAGGTCATTTCGGGCAGAATGGTAGGCAAGCGCTTGGCCAGCATACTTTTACCTGCGCCCGGGCTGCCGATGAGAAGCAGGTTATGGCCCCCGGCGGCCGCAATCTCCATCGCCTTTTTGGCGGCGGCCTGGCCCTTTACCTCGGAGAAATCCAGGAATGCGAAATCAGAGCTTTTTGAAAGGCGGTCAAATTCGGGCGCAGGCTCCAGCTGCGTAAAGCCCGTTATGTGGGAAACAACCTCCTCCACCGTTTCGGCGCCGTAGATGTTTATACCCTCTACCACCGAGCCCTCGGCGGCATTTTCTTTAGGTACGAAAAAATTCTTTACTCCGTTTTCCTTGGCGCTGATGGCCATTGCCAGCACGCCGTTTACCGGACGAAGCTTGCCGTCCAGGGAAACCTCGCCTATAAAAATGCTATCCTCAAGGCTAATTTTCGGCTCTATCTGCTTATAGGCAATAAGCAGAGCCAGCAATACGGGCAGGTCATACATAGAGCCCTCTTTTTTAACGTCGGCAGGGGCAAGATTTACCGTTATACGGCCTGCGGGATATTTATATCCGCTGTTTTTTATGGCTGAACGCACCCTATCACGGGATTCCTTAACGGCTGAGTCGGGCAGGCCTACAAGGTCAAATACCGAATGTCCCGAACAAACGTCAGCCTCGGCCTCTACCATATATGCATCTAAGCCGAAAAGGCCGATACTGCGTACTTTTGAAACCATATAACACCTCATAGCTTATTTATAAACTTATGTTACCATTTAACCGCCGCTTTGACAAGTATGTTTTTCTTGAAAAAAAGGCAAATTTGACCTATAATAGATAAAAAAACAAATTGACGGAGATTTATGGAAAGATATAAGGAAATTGAAAGAAGCATCATAAAAAAATTCCGCAAATCGATTTGGAATAACTTCTGCGGTGCGGTTAACGAATATAATCTGATAGAAAGCGGCGACAAAATCGCTGTATGCATTTCGGGCGGCAAGGATTCTATGATTATGGCCAAATGTATGCAGGAGCTACACCGCCATTCCGAGGTGCCCTTTGAGCTGGAGTTTCTGGTTATGGACCCCGGCTACAACGAGGAAAACCGCAAGCTGATTGAATTTAACGCCCAACTTATGAATATACCTATAAAGGTGTTTGACAGCAATATTTTTGATGTTGCTTACAATGCAGGCGGTTCACCCTGCTACCTTTGCGCCCGTATGAGAAGAGGCTTTTTATACGCCAAGGCCAAGGAGCTTGGCTGTAATAAAATCGCTTTGGGCCACCATTTTGACGATATGATAGAAACCCTGCTGCTTAATATGACCTACGCATCAGAGATAAAGACTATGCTGCCCAAGCTCAAATCCACCAATTTTGAGGGAATGGAGCTTATACGTCCTCTTTACAAGGTAAAGGAGAAGGATATTATTGCCTGGGCAGGTTATAATGAGTTGAGGTTTTTGCAGTGCGCCTGCAAATTCACCGCCGAGAGCGCATACCACGAGGATATGTCCAAGCGCAAGGAGATAAAGTCCCTTATTGAAGAGATAAAAAAGACCAACCCCGCTGCCCCCGACAACCTTTTCAGAAGCATACACAACGTTAATCTGGCTTCTATAGTAGGTTGGCGTGATTCCGACAGCGGTGACAAGCACAGCTATCTTGAAAATTACGAAAAAGACTAAAAAATACTTGACACGAAGGGATAAATGTAATAAAATTTATAGGCACGCTTGTGCAAAAGTTAATAACGCCGCTGTGGTGGAATAGGCAGTTTTTGGCCGAGCGCACCCGGTGGGTGATGAAGCGAAGGCCGAAAAGGCGCCGCGGTCAAAATCGACAGCATCGACCGATGCGGCAGGCGATTTTGGGCACCGCAAGAGTCACACAAGCACTTTATTAACAGATGAAAATGAATACGCCGCTGTGGTGGAATAGGCAGACAC
>JAGAPN010000074.1 GCA_017623235.1 Clostridia bacterium
GGGTAATTTCATTACGGAAAGATTTACCAACCTGCGCAATACCAAAGGGAACTTTTTTACGGGAAGTACGCTGTACATTCTTGAAGTTAACAAAAATACCCTGTGCAGTTTCCGGTCTTAAAAAGATTTCACTTGAGCTGTCCTCGGTAACACCCTGGAAGGTTTTGAACATAAGGTTGAACTTTCTGATGTCGGTGAAGTCCTTGCTGCCGCACTCGGGGCACTCAATATTATTTTCCTTGATATAATCGCTCATCTGCTCGAAGGTCATACCCTCGGCGTGGCCACCGAAATCTTCGATAAGCTTATCTGCACGATGCCTTGCGTGGCAGGACTTACAGTCCATAAGAGGGTCGGAGAAGCCGCCTACGTGGCCAGAGGTAACCCAGGTTTCGGGATTCATAATAATAGCGGAATCAAGGCCTACGTTATACTTATTTTCCTGGACGAACTTTTTCCACCAGGCCTTTTTAACGTTGTTTTTAAACTCAACGCCTAAGGGGCCGTAATCCCAGGAATTGGAAAGTCCGCCGTAGATTTCACTGCCTGCATAGACGAAGCCGCGGGCTTTAGCGAGGGATACTATCGTTTCCATACTTTTGTCAGAATTTTTCATATCAATATAACCTCCAAGGGGATAATTCCCCTAATATTTACATATAACTTTATATATATTACAAGAAATAATCCTCATTGTCAAGTATTTATGGGCAGATTCCGCACTTGACACGATATGACCTTTAGGGTATAATTTGAGTGTATGAAAAGTAAGTAAGGAGGTCTTTTTTATGGACGCTATTCAGATACACGACATTGATTTTGACAAGTTTATAGAAGCTCTGGACCACTGCAAGGGCGACGTTTTTCTTGAAACACCCGACGGTGACTGCTTAAACCTTCGCTCCAAGCTCTGCCAGATAATGGGTATTGCCAACATCCTGCAGGGTGCCAAGGTTTCCGAGGCAACTATTCGTTGCGTAAATCCCGAGGATGAAAGCAGGCTTTTCCGCTTTAACCTTTACGGAAAAATAGATTAAGATTAAGAGGATTTTTAAAATGAGTGAATTTTTAACCTATCAGGATAAGCCCCTTGTGCGTAAGGGCAACACCGTATATTTCGGTGATATGAGTGAGAAGTTCGTTATAAGGCTTGACATTCTCTCCTCCCATAAGGAGGGTGACCTTGAGGTTGCCGACAAGATAAAGGTAAACCTTATAAAGAACGATTCCGAAAAGCTGGACAACGTTGCCAAGTCCACCGAGAAAAACGGTTTTTCCGAGGCAATGTATTTCGCCACCACCTGGCTGAACCGTGCCCTTGCCGATAAATAAGACAAAGACCTTGCACCGTGGTGCAAGGTCTTTTTTTATTTTAAGAAGCCGTTTATTATTTCTTCCTCGGCCTGTTTTTCGGTAAGTCCCAGGGTCATAAGCTTAATAAGCTGCTCCCCTGCTATTTTTCCGATAGCCGCCTCGTGAATGAGCCGGGCATCGGTATGATTTGCCATAATTTCGGGCACGGCCGAAACGGAGGCATTATCCATTATAATGGCGTCGCACTCGGTATGGCCCGAGCAGGCGGCGTTGCCGTTAACGTGGGAAACGAAGAGCTGTTTGGAATTATCCTTGGCCACCGAGCGTGAAACCACGTGGGCGCCTGAATTTTCGCCGTCAAGGTCCACCGTAAAGCGGGTTTCGGCATACTGGTCGCCGTGGGTCATAAGCTTCTCCCCTACTATAAGGGTAGCCCCCTTTTCCAGCTTGGCCTTTGTTTCTCTTACGGTATCGTCAACACCCTTTATCTGGGCGGTTTCCATTTCCATATAGGCATTTTCCCGAAGCTCAATAATGGTAGTGGGATTCATAACCCTTTTACCGCTTCCCTCGCCGCTTCCGTAATGCTTTTCAACGTATTTGAGTCTGGCATTTTTTCCAACGTAGAAGGCGTGAATACCGCTATGCTCGCTGGTTTCATCACCGCCGTTGTGGATACCGCAGCCTGCAACTATGGTAATATCGCAATCCTCACCAATGTGGAAATCGTTATACACCAGCTCCTTAAGGCCCGTTTGGGACAGCAGTACCGGAATATGAACGCTTTCCTTTTTGGTGCCCGGCTTTACGTAGATGTCAATACCCGGCTTGTCCTCTTTTTTAACAATTTCAATGTTTTCCGAGGAGTTTTTACCGTGTAGGGCACCGTTTATACGAAGGGAATAGGCACCCTGGGGGACGTCGTGAAGGTCGGCAATCTGCTCTAACAGATGCTTTTGAATATTATCCATTATTTATCCTCCTTCACGTATCTGCAGCCCATTTCTACCCCCAAAAGGGTGGGCATAATTTCATCCTTGGTGCCGATTTTATCTATCCTGCCGCCTTTAAGCACGAGAATTTTATCGGCAATATCAAGGATTCTTTCCTGGTGGGAGATTATAAGGATAGAGCCCTTATTTCTCTCATACATCTTTTCAAAAACCTTGATAAGGTTCTGGAAGGACCAAAGGTCGATGCCTGCCTCGGGCTCGTCGAATACCGACAGCTTGGTGCCACGGGCATTTATCATAGCAATCTCAATTCTCTTAAGCTCGCCGCCCGAGAGGGATGCATTTACCTCACGGTTTATATAATCTCTGGCGCAGAGGCCAACCTCGCTCAAATACTCGCAGGCCTCGGTAATGGTAAGCTTTTTACCCGATGCCAGGGAGATAAGGTCCTTAACGGTGATGCCCTTAAAGCGGACGGGCTGCTGAAAAGCAAAGCTGATGCCACGGTTGGCACGGTCGGTAATGGACATATCGGTAATATCCTCACCGTCAAGATAAATTTTACCCGAGGTGGGGGTGATGATGCCCGCAATAATTTTGGCAAGGGTGGATTTACCGCTGCCGTTGGGGCCTGTTATGGCCACAAAGCGTTCATCTATCTCGATGGTGATACCGTTAATAATATCAACACCGCCAACGCTATAGTATATATTTTCAAGCTTTAACATAAATTCCTCCATAAGTCGATTGAATATAGTATGCGCAGTAACCAACTTATTAGAATATATTACCACAAAGTAATGCCGTTTGCAATAAAAAAGGAGCCTGTTTTACAGACTTAAAAAGTTTTAGAATAAGTGCGAAAGGTTTTTAAGACCTAACGCACTTATTTTTTTATGGCTTTTGCTTATAACGAGGATAGAGCAACGCAGAGGTGCGACTCGAGCGCGTTATGAGATTTTAGCATAAGGGAATAAGAAAGCGGAGGGCGCGCCCTCCGCTTTCTTGCTCTCACCTACAGAGAAAAGAAAGGAGTATAGCGCGTATGACTTGCCGATACCTCACCTACGAGGACAGAAAGAGCATTGAGGCTCTTTATGCAGCAGGCGTAAGCCTCGCCGACATTGCCTCCGAGCTCGGAGTACACCTCGCCACTATTTATAGAGAAATGACGCGAGGCGGAACGGGTGAGCTCGACGGTAACGGGCGTAGCGGCTATAGTGCCGAGCTTGCACAAAAGACCGTACAAGACAGTATCAAACGCCGAGGGCACCGAAAGCCCGCCACGGCGCAGTAACAAAA
>JAGAPN010000075.1 GCA_017623235.1 Clostridia bacterium
TATCGAGAGAATTGCGAAAATCGTCTCCCTGAAGGAGCAGGTGGTGGATTTCCCGCCCCAGCCCGTTATCACCAAGGACAACGTAACCATGCAGATAGACACCGTCCTGTATTTTGAGATTACCGACCCCAAGCTCTACACGGTTAATCTTAATGCCCCAAGCATCGGTGGCCACGTCCAGCACGTTGGTGATTTTGCTGTTAATAATATCACGGGAGGTAAGGGTAGCGTCCAGCTCCATATCACCGATAATATTACGAAGGGTTGTGGCGGTAAGATTTTCAATAGCCATCATAGGGCGCTCAACACCGTAGGCGAAAAGCTTGGGGTCAACTATGCGGTAGAAAATAACGGTGTCTATCTGCATAGTAACGTTATCCTTGGTGATAACGGGCTGGGGCGGGAAATCCACCACGTTTTCCTTTAGCGATACCCGCTTTGCAATGTTATCAATAATGGGAATCTTTACGTGAAGGCCGGTGTTCCAGGTGGCGTGGTAGGTGCCCAGGCGCTCTACAACGTAGGCCTTGGCCTGGGGTACTATCTTAATATTGGAAATAATAAGAAGCAGTACAACGGCTACGATAATAAGTAATACGGTAATGATAGGTTCCATAAAAAATCTCCTTTGTTCACTTATTTCTTATCAACGGTAAGCAGGTTACCGTTAACTTCGGTTACGATTACCGAGGCTCCTGCCTCGATAGGTGCGTCGGATACGGCACGCCAATGGACGTCACCCAGCAGTACCTGCCCCTCGGTATCCGAAATATCGGTCTGGGCGGTGGCGGTTTTGCCTATAAGCTTTGAGGTTGTGTCATCAAGGGCGTCGGGTCGGCTCTTTTTAAAGAATTTGCGGCAAAGCACCAAAAAGATTGCCGACAGCAGTATAAACAGCACCACCTGAACAGCTATATCCTCTACCCAGATTGAGATTATGGAGGTCAGCACGGCGCCGGGCACAAACCAGATTGATACAAGGGAAACGGTAACCGCCTCCAGCAGGACGAAGATACCTGCGGCTATCAGCCAGGCCAGCCACATATTATTAAGTATGAATTCCAACTAAAAAACCTCCTTTTGAAATATAATATCACATCCTCGGCGAAATTTCAACCCTAAATGTAACATTTTTCAACATTTTGTAAGTTTCCGGCATAAGCGAAGAAGGCTCCACAAATTTTTTATTACGCTTATTAGGTAATTTTACCAAGGGTTTTTAATAAGGGAGGCTGAAATGGGGGAAAAAAAGTATTTTGCCACCGTTTGTTAACTTTTTTTATGAACAAAAGGTTATAAAAAACGATAAATACGCCAAATAAAATTTTATTTCCAACATTTTCAATACTATTACATATTTACAAAACGTTTTGCAGGGAGGATAATGTAAATGTAAAATTGGTTTGTTATATGATAAAAGCGGATATTTTATTTCAAAACAAACCACAGTTTAAAAAGAAAGAGGTAATTTTATGAAGCATCATAAGCTTACAAAAATACTTGCTCTTCTGCTGGCAGTAGTAATAGCGGCAGGCCTTATGGCAGGCTGCGGTGACAGCGGAAAGGTAGACCCTGAGGACCAGACCGTAATCCGTCTGCTCTTAAACTTCGATGCAAAGGAAGAAATAGAGTCTATCCTGCCTATATTCGAAAAGGCGCACCCCGAAATCAGGGTGGAGATTATGGATTCCGATTCGGGCGTAGGCGAAACCCCCACAGCCCTTAGTAAGCTTTCTGCTGCAGGCGACCTTCCCGACGTAGCCTTCGGTGTTGAGAATTTTGCTTACATACTCAGCCAGGGTCTGGCCTATCCTCTGGATAATCTATATGCCAACGA
>JAGAPN010000076.1 GCA_017623235.1 Clostridia bacterium
AAATTGTTGTCAAAACGTTGTCACGAGGCTTTTTGAAACCTCGAAAACCCAGTGTTTATGCGGGTTTTCAGCGTTTTTGGTATTATTCCCACTCAATAGTGCCTATCGGCTTGGGGGTGAGGTCGAGAAGAACTCGGTTAATGCCCTCCACCTCGTGGGTGATGCGGTAGGTAATTTTATGAAGAATTTCGTAGGGGATTTCCTCAATAGTGGCGGTCATAGCGTCTTTTGTATTTATGGCGCGGATAATTGCGGGCCAGCCCTCGTAACGGCTTTCGTCCTTAACACCTACGCTCTTAATATCGGGCACGGCGATAAAATACTGCCAAACCTTCTCGGCCAGGCCGCACTTGTCAAACTCGTCGCGGAGGATTGCATCGGCCTCACGCAGAGCGTGGAGCCTGTCCCTGGTGATAGCGCCCAGGCAGCGTACACCCAGACCGGGGCCGGGGAAGGGCTGACGGTAAACCATAGCGTGGGGAAGACCGAGAGCTTCACCAACAACTCTTACCTCGTCCTTGAAGAGAAGCTTTATAGGCTCAACCAATTCGAATTTCAAATCCTCGGGAAGGCCGCCCACGTTGTGGTGGGACTTAACGGCCTTTTTGCCCTCGGCGGCCTTAATGCTTTCTAAAATATCGGGATAGATAGTGCCCTGCGCCAGGAAGGAAACGCCCTCTAATTTTCTGGCCTCATCGGCAAACACCTCAATAAACTCTTTACCGATAATTTTTCTCTTTCTCTCTGGCTCGGCGACCCCTGCAAGAAGATTTAAAAAACGGTCGGTAGCGTCAACGTAAACGAGGTTAGCGTCAAGCTGGCCCTTAAACATATCTATAACGGCTTCGCTTTCACCCTTACGCATAAGGCCGTGGTTAACGTGAACGCAGACCAGCTGCTTTCCTATAGCCTTTATAAGCAGGGCGGCCACAACCGAAGAATCAACACCGCCCGACAGGGCCAGCAGAACCTTCTTATCGCCTACCTGGGCGCGGACTTCCTTCACCTGCTCGTCAATAAATTTTGCGGCAAGCTCCGGGGTGGTTATACGCTCCATTGTTTCAGGACGCAGATTACTCATACAATTTCCTCCCGTGAATTTCAAAATAAAAATTTATAATTTATTTTACTCCAATTTTTTTCAAATGTAAAGCATAACTACAGAAAAAATATATACAAAATTTGACCTAATTCTCTAAATTTTGTTATTTAATCTCAATATTCTTGAAATGTGGCGCGAAATTTGGTATAATCCTCAAAGACCCTATGGAGAATGTGCTTTATGTTTGAGATTAAAAAACCAACCGTATATCTTGCCTTTGGCATACTTTGCCTGCTGCCCGTCGGTCTGCTCTTCAGCAGTGACGTGTGGTTTGATGAGGCATACACCCTGTCGCTGATTAAGAACAGCTACGAGGATATGTCTGCCATACTGGCGGCAGATATGCATCCGCCCCTTTACTATTTTGCCCTTAAGTTTTTTTGTAGCTACTGCGGCTATTCGGTGCTGGCGACAAAGGTCTTTTCCTATCTGGGCTTTATAGCCACCCTGGCCCTGGGCCCCTTTGCCGTAATGCCGAATTACGGACGGAAAACCGCCTTTATCTATATGCTGGCGGTGGGCGCTGTGCCAATGCTTTACTATTTCGGAGTACAGCAAAGGGCATATTCCTGGTGTATATTTTTTGTAACCCTGTGCTATATATACGCGGCGGAATTTATTAAGGAACGCAGGCAGTACCGTGCCGTTATCTTTTCGGTGGCGGGTCTGGCGGCGGCCTACTGCCACACCTATGCCCTGCTGGCGGTGGCGATTATCTTTATATTTACCAATATCTACATTTTTTATATTCGAAGCCGTCACGGTATACCCAATATCTTGCTGGCCGACCTGCTGATGCTTGCAGGCTATCTGCCCCAGCTCTTTACCCTGTGGGGTCAGTTTTCCTCTGCCAAGCAGAACTTTTGGCTTCAGGGGATAGAGCCCCTTTCCCTGGTGGTTCTGGCGGCAGGTATAGGCTTTGCGGTATGGGTGCTGTGGGATAAGGCGCGCAGGCGTTCTTCCTTTATTTTCCCCCTTACGGTAATTTTAGGGCTGCAGGCGGTGGGCCTGCTGGTCAGCGTTTTTGTGCGACCTTTGTATATTGCCCGTTACAGCGTGGTGGTGCTGGGTGTCTTTGCCCTGACCCTGGCCCGTATCGTGCGTCTTAGCGAGGGCACTTTCAGAAAATGGGCCTGCCTTGCCCTGGTCTGCCTTAATATTGTGGGTCTTTCGGGTACCTGTTTGCTGGAATACGACGGCTCTCAAAGGGCCGCAATGGCCGAGTTTAAAGAGGCCGCGGCCGATAAACAGGTGGTCTGCCTGGATAGCTCTTTTGGTATAATATCTCACTATTTCCCGAACAAGAGGATACTGGTTACCTATAATCAGCCCTGGTTTTCGGCCTTTAAAAACGTGGAGAGCATAGAAAAGGAGGACCTTGCTCGGTATGTGGGTGACGGCCCTGCTTTGCTGGTGAAAAACAGGGCGAAGGCTCTGCCCGATTATCTGACCGAGGATTTTAATGCGAAAATAATTGATACCTTCAAGGCGGATTTTAACAGCTTTGAGGTCTATCTGATAACAGGAAAAGAGTAATATTATGTGGAAACAGAAATTAGGCATAAATTATATTCATTTCCCCGACACCTCCGGGGCAGATTATCTTAAGATGATAAAGGCGGCCGGCTTTGAAGCTGTTTTTGATACCTGGTGTGCCCCCGGCTCTTTGGATGAGCTGGCAAGGCTTGCCGCCGAGGAAGGAATTATTCTGCAATCGGTCCACGCTCCCTTTAATAAGGTAGATAAGCTGTGGAAGGATGACGAGGCCGCCGCAGAGGAGGCCTTAGGCGAGCAGCTGGCCTGTCTGGAAGATACCGCAAGGCTGGGTGTGCCTATTATGGTTACCCACGTTTATATAGGCTTCGGCAAGGGTCCCGACCCCGACGAGAAGGGTATAGCCCGCTACCGTCGTCTGGTGGACAGGGCAGGGGAGCTGGGGGTTAAAATTGCCTTTGAGAATACCGAGGGCGAGGAGTATCTAATGGCCCTTATGGATGCCTTTAAGGATGACGACAGGGTAGGCTTCTGCTGGGATACGGGTCACGAGCTTTGCTATAACCGTGGACGTGATATGATGGCCCTTTACGGCGACCGTCTTGTTGCCACCCATATAAACGATAACCTGGGAGTCAGCCGTTTTGACGGTGAGATTTTCTGGACCGACGACCTACACCTGCTGCCCTTTGACGGAATTGCCGATTGGGACGGTGTTGCCGCCAGGCTGGATGCCTGCGGTTTTTCGGATATTATGTGCTTTGAGCTGACCGTAGGCTCCAAGCCTGGCCGCCACGATAATGACCTTTATAAGGAGATGTCCCCCGAAAAATATTTGGCCGAGGCCTATAAAAGAGCCTGCAGAGTGGCCGCAAAAAGAAAGGTAAACAGTAAAAAAGGACCCGTGAGGGTCCTTTTTTAAATGCAAAATGCAAAGCGCAGAATGCAAAATTAATGAGTGACTTCGTCACCTTTATAAATCGTGCGGCACTGCCGCACACCTTTTTTATTCTTTATTATTTGTTCTTTATTATTTACACGGGCGCCGTGTAAGCGCCCTTTTTTAAATGCAAAATGCAAAGTGCAGAATGCAAAATTAATGAGTGACTTCGTCACATTTATATATCCGTGCCGCAGGCACACCATTTTTATTCTTTCTTCTTTATTCTTTATTATTTTACACGGACGCTTCGTGAAGCGTCCCTACATAATAAAGGATTTTTGTTCAAAACATAAAAAATACAGCATAGTTTCTGTCAACTTTGTTAAGTTTTGATATTGATAATTTTTTAACAATCTTGTATAATGGTATCGTGAGAAAAGAGTAGAAGATTAAGAAAACTACTATTTAAGGAGAAAACACAATGCCTGAAAAGAATTACATCACAGTAGACAGCGTGGACAGCTTTGAGGCCGCCCTTCAGCGTGTAAGGGCCGCACAAAAGGAGTTTGCCACCTACACCCAGGAGCAGGTGGATAAGATTTTCTTTGCCGCCGCATCTGCCGCAAACAAAATGCGCATTCCCCTGGCAAAGGCCGCCGTTAAGGAAACGGGAATGGGTGTGGTAGAGGATAAGGTCATAAAAAACCACTATGCCTCCGAGTATATTTATAACGCTTATAAAAACACCAAAACCTGCGGTGTTATTGAGGAGGATAAGGCCTACGGTACCGTTAAAATTGCCGAGCCTATCGGCGTAATTGCCGCCGTTATCCCCACAACCAACCCCACCTCCACCGCAATTTTCAAAACCCTTCTGGCCCTTAAGACCCGTAACGGTATCATTATCAGCCCCCACCCCCGTGCCAAGGGCTGTACAATTGATGCGGCCAGGGTTGTGCTGGAAGCCGCAGTCGCAGCAGGAGCTCCCGAGGGAATTATCGACTGGATTGATATGCCCTCTCTCGAGCTTACAAACCTTCTTATGAAGGAAGCAGATATCATCCTTGCAACAGGCGGCCCCGGAATGGTTAAGGCAGCCTACTCCTCGGGAACTCCTGCCCTTGGTGTCGGCGCAGGTAACACACCTGCCATTATTGAGGAGTCGGCCGACATCCTGCTGGCCGTAAGCTCCATAATCCATTCCAAGACCTTTGATAACGGTATGATATGCGCTTCCGAGCAGTCGGTTATCATAAATCATAAAATCTACGATAGGGTTAAGGCTGAATTTGCCGCCCGTGGCTGTTATTTCCTCAAAGGGGAGGAGCTGGATAAGGTCAGAAAGACCATTATTATAAACGGCGCCCTTAACGCTAAAATCGTAGGACAGAAGCCTGTAACAATTGCCGCCCTGGCAGGGGTTACGGTGCCCGAGGATACCAAGGTGCTTATCGGTGAGGTGGAAAGTGTAGAGCTTTCCGAGGAGTTTGCCCACGAAAAGCTTTCTCCCGTGCTGGCTATGTATAAATCCTCCGATTTTGCTGATGCCCTCTCCAAGGCAGAGCAGCTGGTAGCCGACGGCGGCTACGGTCACACCTCCTCCATTTATCTTGATGCGGTTGCCGACCGTGCCAAGCTGGATGAGTTTGCCGCCCGTATGAAAACCTGCCGTATTCTGGTGAACACCCCCTCCTCCCAGGGAGGTATAGGTGACCTTTACAACTTTAAGCTGGCACCCTCCCTCACCCTGGGCTGTGGCTCCTGGGGAGGAAACTCGGTCAGCGAGAACGTAGGTGTAAAGCACCTTATTAATATAAAAACCGTTGCCGAAAGGAGAGAGAATATGCTTTGGTTCCGTGCCCCCGAAAAGGTTTACTTTAAAAAGGGAAGTCTGCCTGTTGCTCTTAGTGAGCTGGGTGAGGTTATGCATAAGCAGAAGGTATTTATCGTAACCGACACCTTCCTTTATGAAAACGGCTACACCAAGCCCATAACCGACAAGCTGGACGCTATGGGAATTAAGCATACAACCTTCTCTAACGTTGCTCCCGACCCCTCTCTTGCCTCCGCCAAGGAGGGCGCCGCCCTTATGACCCAGTTCGGCCCCGACTGCATAATCGCTGTCGGCGGCGGCTCGGCTATGGACGCCGCAAAGATTATGTGGGTGCTGTACGAGCATCCCGAGGTTGATTTTATGGATATGGCTATGCGCTTTGTAGATATAAGAAAGCGTGTTTACACCTTCCCCAAAATGGGTGAGAAGGCCTATTTCGTGGCTATACCCACCTCGGCAGGTACCGGCTCGGAGGTTACCCCCTTCGCCGTTATTACCGATGAAACCACAGGTATTAAGTATCCCCTGGCCGACTACGAGCTTATGCCCGATATGGCTATCGTTGACGCCGATATGATGATGAATGCCCCCAAGGGTCTGACCTCCGCCTCGGGTATTGACGCCGTTACCCACGCCCTTGAGGCCTACGCCTCTATGCTGGCTACAGACTACACCGACGGCCTGGCCCTGCGCAGCCTTAAGATGATATTTGAGTATCTGCCCCGTGCCTACGATAACGGACCAAACGACCCCGTTGCCCGTGAAAAAATGGCCAACGCCGCCACAATGGCAGGTATGGCCTTTGCCAACGCCTTCCTGGGTGTCTGCCACTCTATGGCACACAAGCTGGGCGCCTTCCACCATCTGCCCCACGGTGTGGCCAATGCCCTGCTGATAAACGAGGTTATCCGCTTTAATGCGGAGGAGGTTCCCGCTAAAATGGGTACCTTCTCCCAGTATGACCATCCCCACACCCTGGCCCGCTACGGCGAGGTTGCCGATTATCTCGGAATAAAGGGTAAGCGTGAGGAGGAGAAGCTGGAAAACCTTATTAAGGCTATTGATGAGCTGAAGGAAAAGGTTGGTATAAAGAAGACCATTAAGGATTACGGCATCGACGAGGCCGATTTCCTGGCCCGCCTTGACGATATGGTGGAGCAGGCCTTCGACGACCAATGCACAGGCGCTAACCCCCGTTATCCCCTTATGTCTGAAATCAAGCAGATGTATTTAAACGCCTATTACGGAAAATAAGAAAAAAAGCCCTTCATCGGAAGGGCTTTTTTTAATGCAGAATGCAGAATGCAAAATTTTGGAGCCTGCGGCGCAATTATATAACGGACGCTTCGTGAAGCGTCCCTACAACGGTTGCCGTAAATATTTATATATTGTGCGGCAACGCCGCACACCTTTTTTATTCTTTATTATTTATTATTTTACATGGACGCTTCGTGAAGCGTCCCTACTACCACTGTTTAAGGCCCTTGCGGTGTATTTTTTGGATAAATGAAAAAAGCCGCTGTCTACCTGACAGCGGCTCTTATTATCTTAAGTCATCGGTCTGAATCCTTTCGTTTTTATCGAAAACTCGAAGGGTTTAGTACATTGGACTCACCTTATTTAAGTATTTTTGGTGATTTACTATCTGTTTAAACTTTCGGACTCACGCCTTTACTGTAAATTTTTTTAAAGTTAAAAGCTTAATAAACCTTTGGACTCACGCCTTTACAAAAAATTTATATATACTTAATGGTTTATGTAATTTTCAGTTTCCGGATTTATACCTGTCCGGCCGGTCGGCTAAAAGCTTACCTGTTCTTTGGACTCACACCTTTCCTCTATATTCTTTTTCTAACCTGAGGTTCAGTTTCCCTTTTCATCGGGTATCAGTCCTTTCCTTTCCAAAGTTTTTTCTTTAAGTTCTCTCTTCTGTGTCTTTAATATAACACATTATGCACCATTTGTCAACCCTTTTGTGAATAAAATTTAGTAAAAATAAATAATTTTTAAAACTATTGACTATGATTTTATGCTGTGATATAATAATATTTGGACGTGATTAAATGCTTACCCAACTTACTATTCCCCAAATAAGGGAAATCTACAATAAATATATGGTGGTCGACTTTCCCCCGGATGAGCTAAAACCCCTGGCTCATATTGAGGGTATGGTGGCCCGTGGTATCTGCACCTGCTATGCTCTTTTTGAAGACGGCAAGGTGCTTTCTTATGTTAATCTTTGCGAGAAGGACGGCTTTATATTGGTGGATTACCTGGCCGTTAATCCCTGCCTTCGCGGGCAGGGTATCGGCAGCCGCACCCTGGCCCTTTTAAAGGAGCTTTGCCGTGGTCGCACCATACTTATTGAGTGCGAGGCGGCAGGCCTTGCCAAGACCGAGGACGAGGCCGAAATACGCCGCCGCAGAATTGAGTTCTACATAAGGGCAGGCTTTAAGCTTTCGGGGGTAAGCAGTTTGCTTTTCGGGGTTAATTACGTTATACTCAGCTACCCCGCCGCCGATAAAACCACCGCCGCCGACGGTCTTGCCACCGTATATCTCGAAATGCTGGGCAAGGAAAGCTTTGCCAAAAACCTGACCGTTTTTAAAGAATAAATAATAAAGAAGAAATAATAAAAAAGGTGTGCGGCGTTGCCGCACGATATATATGCGTCGCAGACACATTAATTTTGCATTTTGCATTTTGCACTCTGCATTAAAAAAGACCCTTCGTGTGAAGGGTCTTTTTTTATGCCTTTTCTATATCGTACTTCATACTGAAGTAGTCGTGATAATGCTTGTATTCCTGGCTTTCGCCGTCCTTTACGCTGCGGAGGTACTTGTGAATGGCCATATCCTTGTGGGCCATTTCCAGCATACAGCCTGCAATATTCGAGCAATGGTCGGAAACCCTTTCCAGGTTGGTAAGCAGGTCGGTAAGGATAAAGCCCAGCTCTATAGTGCATTCGCCCTTTTGCAGACGGGCGATATGGCGGCTCTTAATATTATCCTTAAGGCTGTCTACCACCTGCTCTAAAGGCTCTACCTGAACGGCCGAGTCAAGATTTTCATTCACGAAGCTGTCGTAGGCCAGGTCTACAATTTCGCTGACGGCATCCATCATAACCGAAAGCTCACGCTTGGCCTCACCCGAGAAGGAAAGCTTTTTCTCGTTTATCTCCTCGGCCGACTGGAGAATATTTACCGAGTGGTCGGAAATACGCTCAAAATCGTTGATGATGTGAAGCAGCTTGGTGGCCTCAACGCTGTCGTCGTCGGTAAGCTCAAGGGAGGAAACACGTACCAGGTAGGAGCCCAGCCTGTCCTCATACTTGTCCACCTTGTCCTCGCCCTTTATAACCGATTTGTAGGCCTCTTCGTTATAGTCGCTGAACAGACCAAAGGCGTTATGGATAGTTCCCACCGACAACTCTGCCATAGTTTCGGCAACCGACTTGCAGCGCTCAACCGCAACGGCAGGGGTGACAAGCAGACGCTCGTCCAGCATCTCGTATTTCTCCTTGGCCTCGGTATCACGGACGGTGATACAGGCCAGCTTTTCGAGAAGCCCTGTGAAGGGGAACCAAAGCACGGTACAGATAAGGTTAAAGGCGCTGTGGACAACGGCTATCCAGAACTCGTCTATCTGCATACGGTCCAGGAAGGAAAGGTCGAAAACGGCCTTTACGATGCTGAAAACCGTAAGCAGTACGATGGTACCTATAACGTTAAAATACAGGTGAACAAAGGCGGTGCGCTTGGCGTTTTTGTTGGCGCCGATGCAGGAGAGCATAGCGGTAACGCAGGTACCGATGTTCTGACCCATAATAATGGGAACTGCCGCACCGAAGGAGATGGCTCCCGTAGAGGAGAGAGCCTGCAGAATACCAACCGAGGCCGAGGAGGACTGGATAACAGCCGTCAGCACGGCGCCTGCCAGCACGCCCAGAATGGGGTTGGTGAAGAGGGTGAGGATATTGGCAAATTCGGGAACCTCTTTAAGACCTGCAACGGCATCCGACATAATATCCATACCCGTCATAAGGGTGGCGAAGCCCAAAAGAATAAGGCCTGTATCCTTCTTTTTGTTGCCGTTTAAGAACATAAAGAAGATAACGCCTATAAGGGCCAGCACGGGCACAAAGGAGGAGGGCTTGAATATATCCACGTACCAGGCGCCGCCCTCAAGACCCGTAAGGCTGAGTATCCAGGCGGTGATGGTGGTGCCGATGTTGGCGCCCATTATAATGGAAATCGCCTGGCGGAGTTTCATAATGCCCGAGTTAACAAAGCCTACTACCATAACGGTGGTGGCCGAAGAGGACTGAATAATGCAGGTAACAACCATACCAAGCAAAAAGCCCTTGAAGGGGTTATCGGTCATCTTCTCCAGAATGGTTTTAAGCTGGCCGCCCGCCTTTTTCTCCAGGGCGTTGCCCATAAGCTGCATACCGAAGAGGAAAAGGGCCAGACCGCAGATAAGACCTAAAAGGTCAAAGCTTTCTAAAATTTTCGTCATAAATAGTACCTCATTTTTATCTTATTTTCTCCTATGGGGTGAACTACAAGTTAATATTATCACAAAAATTTTTTTGGTAAAGGTAGGTTTTGTAAAATGTAGGTTAAATATCCGCAGGGGGGAAGACCACCGTAATGGCGGTGCCGCTGTCTACACGGCTTTCTACCGAAAGGGTGGCGCCCAGGTATTCGGCCGAGTGCTTAACAATGGAAAGGCCCAGGCCTGTGCCGCCAATTTCCCTGGAGTGGCTTTTGTCCACACGGTAAAATCTTTCAAAAATGCGGTCAAGATGCTCGGCGGCAATACCGATGCCGGTATCGGCCACGGTAAGCTGAACACCGTGGGGCAGGGGGGTGACGGTAATGGTGACCGAGCCGCCCTCCTTATTATATTTTATAGCGTTGTCGGCAAGATTATAAATCATTTCTTCAATAACCGAGGGATTGCCCGAAACAAAGGCAGGTCCGCCCACCACCTTAAGGTTTACCGACCTCTCCTCGGCAACGATGGCCAGGCGGCGGGTAACCGATACGGCCAGGTCGGCAAGCTCAACCCGCTTTCTTTCGGGGGTAATGGCCGCCTCATCCAGCTTGGAAAGCTTAATAATATCATTGATAAGGGTAAGCAGTCGGCCGGCTTCATCGTGAATGGTGCCTGCAAACCTGGGA
Organism: Clostridia bacterium; assembly: GCA_017623235.1. Lineage (GTDB taxonomy): Bacteria > Bacillota > Clostridia > Oscillospirales > Acutalibacteraceae > SFWF01. Next base: position 10,500 of record JAGAPN010000076.1, read on the forward strand.
ATATCCTCCTCCGATATCATACCGCTTTGGAGCATTTCGGAAATACCCGAAATGGAGGTAAGGGGGGTCTTAAGCTCGTGGGATACGTTGGAGGTAAACTCCTTTCGCATTTCCTCACGCTTCTGCTTTTCGGTAACGTCTATAATAAACACGATTACTCCGTTTATTCCCCCCTCCACCGATACGGGGTTGGCCAGAATCTGGTAAACTCTGGAGCCCAGGGTAATATGTCCCTCGCCGTGGCGGCCCTCGGTGGCCTCATTTACGGTGGAAACGAAGATTCTGCTTCGGTTAAGGGATATAAAATGCTCCCCCTCCCTGACCTTTTCGGCTCCCAGCATACGGGCCGCCGCAGGGTTGAAGGAGAGAATCTCCAGCTTGTTGTCCAGCAGCACCAGGCCCTCCGCCATATTGGAAACTATGGCGTTAAACTCCTCCTGGCGGCGCCTGAGGTCGGCCATCTGACGGTCGATAAGACTGTTCTGACGGCGGAGCCTGTGTACTATGCTGGAAATCTCCTCATAGCAGCTCTTGGGGTCAAGGCTTTCGGGGTCGATTTCCCTTATGGGCTTTACGATTTTTTCGGAATACACCCCTGCCATAATGCAGGCGGCAAGGCAGGGCAGAGCCACCGCCAGGGCCAGCAACAGGCCCTTCATAGTACCCGAAACATCAAAATACAAAACCGCCAGCAGGGGCAGCAGGGCGGCCACCAGCACAGCGGCGGCCGTTATAAGTATGGCGGCGGAAATTTTATTCTTCATTTTCCCCACCTCCTATTTTATAGCCTATGCCACGGACCGTTTCAATAAGATTTCCGCAGGGGCCCAGCTTTGAACGCAGGGTACGGACGTGTACGTCCACCGTTCGGCTCTCCCCGTAAAACTCGGTATCCCATACCTTGCGGAGAATATCCTCACGGCTGACTACACGGCCCCTGTGGGAGGCCAGCAGATAAAGCAGCTCGAACTCCTTAAAGGTAAGGGTAACCTCCTCCCCGTCGGCGGTAACAATATGGCGGGAGGGGTTAAGATAAAGCCCCTCTATGCGGTACTCCTTCTCCTCCCTATGGCCGTCGGCGCGACGAAGCAGGGCCTTTATGCGGGCGATAAGCTCCAGCATACTGAAGGGCTTGGCAACGTAATCATCGGCCCCCACGTCCAGGCCGCTTATTTTATCGGCCTCGGTACCCTTGGCGGTAAGGAAGATAACGGGCAGAGCCCTGGTATCGCTGCGGCCTCTGATTTTGGCCAGCACCTTGTAGCCGTCCTCCTCGGGCAGCATAATATCCAGCAGTAACAGGTCGGGCAGCTCGCTCTCCAGAGCCTCCCACAACTGGGAGGGACGCTCAAAGCAGCGGGCCTTAAAGCCACGGCTTTCCAAGGCGTAGGCTACGAATTTGCGGATGTTGGCATCGTCTTCAAGAAGATATATCATATATCTTTTCCTTTACATAAGAATTTGGCCGTTGATTATAAGGCCCCAGCGAAGTCCCAGGCTTTCGGCGGCCTTGCGGCACATTATCATACGGGAGAGAAATATTTCAAAATAATCCATTACCGAGCTGATTTCGGTATCAATGGTAAGGCTGAGGGTAATTACCTTTTTGTCGGGGTCCAGGGTAAGGGCGGCGCTTTCCACCGAGTAGTTTACCCTGTCGTGAATATCGAAGGTGGTGGGGTCGGAATTTCTTACCCTGCTGCGGCGGACGTCACTTTTATCGGCCAGAATAAGGGCGGCGGCAATAGGATTAACGGCCACTCCCGTGCCCTCGTCGTGGTTGCCGATAGCCGTAACAATCTGGGCAATATCCGAGGCGTCAAGCCCCAGCTTATCTAAAATTCTGAAGGCCATTACGGCGCCGCTCTGGCTATGCTCGGTGCGGTTGACCAGATTGCCTATATCGTGGAGGTAGCCCGCCATTTTCACCAGCTCGATGTCGTGCTTTGAAAAGCCGAGAGAATCAAGTATGTAGGCCGCCGTTTCGGAAACCTTGGTGACGTGGGCAAAGCTATGCTCGGTATAACCCAGGGCTTTAAGGGATTTGTCGGCACGGGTAATGTAGGTTTTTATGTCTTCATTTTTTCTGAGTTCCTCGTAGGTCATGGTCTGCTCCGTTTCATAAATAAAAATTTTCATTATACTAATTATATACAAGGTGCAGGGTAAAGAGCAATGATATTTTTGTTAAATAAAGGTAAAATTAATATTTTCAGGATTTTTTTTAATAATATTATTTACAAGATAAAAATTTTTTGATATAATTGTACAGTAATTTTTTAGGTAGTCCTTCGGGGCTTCTTATGAGGAGTGTTTTTTATGAGTCGTATGGTCGGTACAATTTCACGTGGTGTGCGTGCCCCCATTATCCGAAACGGCGATAATATCGTTGATATCGTTGCCGATTCTGTGCTTGAGGCCGCCGCTTGCGACGGTTTTGAGATTCACGACCGTGACATAATCGCCATGACCGAGGCAATCGTTGCCCGTGCTCAGGGCAACTATGCCTCAACTGCAGATATTGCTGCAGACGTTAAGGAAAAGTTCGGCGGTGATACCGTAGGCGTCATTTTCCCGATACTTAGCCGCAACCGCTTTGCTATATGCCTTCGCGGTATAGCTATGGGAGCAAAAAAGGTTGTTCTTATGCTTTCCTACCCCTCCGATGAGGTGGGTAACCATCTTATCTCCTTAGACGCTATGGACGAAAAGGGTGTTGACCCCTACAAGGACGTGCTGGACCTTGCCACCTACAGAAAGCTTTTCGGCTATGAAAAGCATACCTTTACAGGTGTTGATTACGTTGAATATTATGAAACCCTTATCCGTGAGGCAGGCGCCGAGGCAGAAATTATCTTTGCCAACGACCCCCGTGCTGTGCTTCCTTATACTAAAAACGTTCTCAACTGCGACATTCACACCCGTGCCCGCACCAAGCGCCTCTTAAAGGCCGCAGGCGCCGAGAAGGTGTTCGGTCTTGATGAGATTTTAAGCGCTTCGGTTAACGGAAGCGGTTATAACGAGGCTTACGGTCTGTTGGGCTCCAACAAGGCTACCGAGGATACCGTTAAGCTCTTCCCCCGTGACTGTCAGCCCGTGGTTGACGCTATCCAGGCTAAAATCAAGGCCGCAACAGGTAAAAACGTTGAGGTTATGGTTTACGGCGACGGCGCCTTTAAGGACCCCGTCGGCAAAATCTGGGAGCTGGCTGACCCCGTGGTATCTCCTGCCTACACCAAGGGCCTGGAGGGTACCCCCAACGAGCTT
>JAGAPN010000077.1 GCA_017623235.1 Clostridia bacterium
AGCACTTTGTGTCCAGAAAGGATATGGTGATTATTATGAAAAGAGAGGGTTATCTTTCCTGGGACGAATATTTTATGGGCGTGGCCGAGCTTTCGGCTATGCGCAGTAAGGACCCGTCTACCCAGGTGGGCGCCTGCATTGTAAGCAAGGATAACAAGATTATGTCGGTGGGCTACAACGGTATGCCCAAGGCCTGCTCCGACGATGCGTTCCCTTGGGACCGTGAGGGCGGTGCCCTGGATACCAAGTATTTCTTCGTTTGTCACGCCGAGCTTAACGCCATCCTTAATTACCGTGGCGGCTCCTTAGAGGGAAGCAAGGTTTACACCACCCTTTTCCCCTGCAACGAGTGCGCCAAGGCTATTATCCAGGCAGGCGTTTCGGAAATTATTTATAAGAGTGACAAGTACGCCACAACAGATTCTACCCTGGCCTCTAAAATGATGTTTAAGGCGGCAGGCATAAAGCTGACCCCCTACACCTGGGGCGATAAGGACGTGGAGTTTAAGCTCTAAAGCCGAAAAGCTCCTCGGCAAACCATACGCGGTCCACCGTGAAGGTTTTGCCGTTTAGGTAGTTCAGTATGCCGGCGTCCTCGGTAAAGCTGAAGGTCAGCTTGTAGGAGTAAAGGGCCTGGCGGGTAAAGCCTAGCTTTTTATCCTTTTCCAGGCGGCCGTATTTTCCGTCCCCCAGCAGGGGATGACCTATGGAGGCCATGTGTGCCCTTATCTGATGGGTGCGGCCGGTCAGCAGGTCAACCTCTATAAGGGAAAGGTTGTCCTTACTGCAAAGCAGGCGGTAACGGGTCTTTATGGTAAGACCGCCCTCCTGTCTTTTTGAGGTAAGATATACCTTGTTTTTGCTTTCGTTTTTTTCAAGGAAGCCCTCTAAGGTGGCTTCCTTTTTCTCAGGTACGCCGTGAACTACCGCCAGATACTGCTTGTCTATCTCTCTGGACTTGATTTTGTCGCAGAGTATGCGCAGGGCCTCGGCGTTTTTTGCGGCGATAACTATGCCCCCGGTGCCTCTGTCGATACGGTTGGCCAGGGAGGGCTTAAAGCTGTTCTCTTTTTCGGGGTCATACTCCCCCTTATCGTAAAGGTAGTGCTGTATGCGACCGATAAGGGTATCGCGGTACTCCTTATCGTCGGGATGCACCAGCACGCCCTGCTTTTTATCCACCAGAAGAATATTTTCATCCTCGTAAACTATATCCAGCTTTACGGGGGCGGTTAAAAAGTCATAGGTAGGCTGAACCTTTTCGAAAAACTCATCCTTTATCCAGGCCTCTACAATATCACCCTCGCAGAGTCGGGTAGATATTTCGGCCCGCTTTTTATTAACCTTTATATGCTTGGTGCGTATGAATTTATACATAAGTGATTGGGGTAGGGCAGGCGTTGCCTTGGTTAAGAACTTGTCCAACCGCTGACCCGCATCGTTTTTGGAAACGGTAAAGCTTTTCATATATATCTCCAAAGTTTTTTTATATTATAACACATACTTCCCCGTTTGGGAAGAAGGAGGAAACGGTTTGAGCGAAAATATTCACGTAGGACACAGGGATAGACTTAGGAAAGAGCTTCTTTCCAAGGATATCACAGAAAATATTGCACCCGAAAAGCTGCTGGAGCTACTGCTGTTTTACGGCATACCCAGGCAGGATACGGCACCTATGGCTCGTGAACTGCTGGCACGCTTCGGAGGGCTCGGCGGCGTGTTCGAGGCCGAGCTGGAGGAGCTTTGCAAGGTCAAGGGTATGACCTACAACGCCGCCTGCCTTATAAGGATGATGCGGCCTGTGGGCAGAGCCTATCTTTTAAGCAGTATAAAGCCCGAAGCGGTGCTTAAAAATTCGGGGGAAATAGGAAGCTTTATCCACACCAGATTTTACGGCATCAAGGAGGAGCATATCGGTCTTCTTTGTCTTAATAATCTGGGTCAGGTGACCGGCTTTGAATTTTTGGCCAAGGGCGGTATTGAGTCGGTAGGCATTACTCCTCGCAAGGTGGTAGAGGTGGCTCTCAAGCATAAGGCTGCCGCCGTAGTGCTGGCCCACAATCATCCCGGCGGGGTGGCAATACCCTCTCCCCAGGATATTGAGCTTACCAAAACTCTGGCAGAGGTGCTAAGTGCCGTATCTATAGTTTTGCTGGACCATATTATCGTAATACCCGACGATTACGTTTCTATGGCCGCCACCGTTAAGCTTAACGGAATATTCGGTGTATTAGATGAATAAAATAAAACCTCCGCAGGTAGTCTTGCGGAGGTTTTTGCTTTATTTAAGTGCGGCTATTATCATTTCGTCCAGTCGGTCACGGATTTTTTGCATAGTGGCGGCATCCTTGGCGCAATTTCCGAAGGTAAGGCGGCCTATAATATCCTCCACCGCCTTTACTACCTCCTCCTTGGAGTAGTAGCTTTCGCAGAGCCGCATAACCCGTATATCCTCAAGGCCCTGCCTGAAGGCGACTATCCTTAAAGATTCCAGGGGTCGGCCCTGTCTTCCGGGGTAAACGCTGTAGGCATCTCCGCCGCTTATCCAGGAGCCTGCATTGGCGGCTAAAAAGGGGTTAACGCTATCGTAGGAGTAGCGGTCGTTATAAAAATTATAGCCCCAGTGTAAAAAGCCCTTTATGCCGTATTTATACATCTGCATACCTATAGACCTGGTGCGGGAGGAGGGCATTGAAATGTATCGGTTGCTGTAATCCACCCAGGGGTTCCAGCAGTAGTATACCCAACGCTCCTTAATATCCTCCCCCATAAAGTCCTCTATCTTATCGCTTATGGGCACGGGAATGGGGCAGAGCCCCTCTTTATAAAACTTCACGTCGCTGAGGGCGTCCAGAATCTTGAAACCGTGAAGAGCGGCATCGGTATTCTTGCGGTTGAGTCTGTACTGCTCAATATGCTCACCGTGGGGCTCGTCGGAAATGTGAAAATAGGTAACCTCGGCCAGGCCGCGGCGTGAAAGATATGCAGTAAAGCTTTTAAGAAAGGCCTGCAGGAAGGTAACGTATTCATCTCCCGAGGCATCGGTATCCCAGCCGAAGATTCTGCGGTAGCCCTCCTCGGTTTGGGCCATTATCTTGGGGGCGTGCTTGGCGCCCCATTGGGTAAAGAGATGGGAAATCTCAAAATATTTTATTCCGCACTCCAGGCATATATCAATCCAACGGTCTATCAGGGTATAATCGAAGGAGTAGGTACCCTTTTCACGGGTGACCCCAACCAGCTGGTTAGTGGTGCGCTCGCCGCCGATAGCCGTATCAAGGGGAGGGGTGAAAACGGGCACCAGCATCATATTAATGCCGTTATCTGCGGCGGTTTTTATGAATTTTCTGCAGTAGTCAAAGTGCTTGTCACTCCAGACCTCCAGCTCGTAGTAGTCGGCTATACAGTCGGCATAGAGCCATTGGGTTACAATGGTATCCTGGTGGGGAAGCAGGGCGTCAATAACCTCCAGAGTAAGGTGATTTTCGGAGATAAGCTCGGCCCCCTCAAAAACCTGAAGGGTCAGGGGATAACTGCCTGCAGGCAGGTCCTCGTTATTTTTTACGTCCACCCAAAGGGCGTGAAGCTGCTGTGGGGTAGAGGTTATCTGTCCGTTATAAAGCACAGGGGCCAGCAGGTCGGGATAGAGGCCGGGCTCCGTCCGCAGGAACTGGTCGGCCAGGTGCTGTGACGTAGATGCGGGCTGGGGTATGGGTATGTAGTTAGCGACGCTTTCCACCCTGCGAAACTCTATTTTATCGGAGGGCAGACCCTGCACCTTTATGGTGTAGCGTTTGGGGTGGCCGCAGTAGGCGTCGGGTTCGTAGGTGATGAGCTGAAAGGCGCCCGATGAGTTTTTATAAATGCGAAGATGAGAGATTTCGGCAAAATCCTCAGGCTTCTGGTCGATAAAGCATTTTTCCATAGAGGAGATTATTTTCGTTATCAGCATATATCCAGCTCCTTTTTTATGTGGTTTAAAACCCTCTTTTTGTCTGCCGACCATAAGGGGGCCACAAGGTCCTTTTTGGCGCCGTCACCCGTCAGACGATGAATCACCATATCGTGGGGCAGCCGGGCAATACAGACTTTAAGAATTTCGGTGTACTCCAAAAGGGTAAGGGGAGTGTAGCGCCCCTCAAGATATTCTTTTTCCATATCGGTACCCCGAAGAATGTGTAAAAGGTGAAATTTTATGCCACGGGCGCCCGATTCGGCTATATGTCGGGCGGTGGCTGCCGCCGAGGATAAATCCTCCCCGGGCAGGCCAATTATCATGTGGGCGATAACCTCAAGCCCTGCTGCCGTCAGCCTTTTTACCGCCTCGTCATAAAGGGCGGTTTCGTAGCCTCGGCGGATAAATTCCGCCACCCTGTCGTCGGCGGTCTGAAGCCCAAGCTCCACAAAAACGGGCTTTATCTTATTCAGCCTTGCCAGAAGGCCTATGACCTCATCCCCAAGGCAGTCGGGACGTGTGGCTACCGACAGGGCAACGATATCATCGGGCTCTATAGCCTGTGTAAAAATTCTCTCCAGGTACTCTATGGGTGCGTAGGTGTTGGTGTAGGACTGAAAATAGGCAATATATTTGCCCTCCTTCAGCTTGGCGGACACCCTGGCTTTGGCCTGCTCAATCTGCTGTGATATGCTCTCGCTTTGAGCCTGGGCAAATTCGCCGCTGCCTCCAAGACAGAAGATACAGCCGCCCCGACCGATACTGCCGTCACGGTTGGGGCAGGTCATACCCCCGTCAAGGGAGAGCTTGTAGACCTTGCAGCCGAATTTTTCTTTAAAATACTGCGAAGCGGTTTTTTGTATCATAAATCGGCCTCGTGAAGAATTTTATCGACATCATACTGCCGATGTAATCTTCTCTTTACATCATATTATAAATATAGTTTACATCACTAAAATGGCTCTGTCAACCGCCGACTTTTAAATTAATGATTTTATTTTAAGCAAATTTATGTTGACAAAGATAGGTGCTATAGGGTATAATCTTAAACTGATAGGCTATGTATAAGGGACACTATTCCCTATGCCGCCGAAACTAAAAATAAGGAGGGTTCAAGATGAAAAGAACTTACCAGCCTAAGAAGCTTCACCGTAAAAAGGAACATGGCTTTTTAAAGAGAATGGCTACCGCCAACGGACGCAAGGTACTTGCCCGCCGCAGAGCTAAGGGCAGAAAGCAGCTTTCTTATTAATTAAGAGGTATGTACTGTTTTAAGAAACTGAAGGAGAATTCTGCCTTCAGACGAATTTACGGACGCGGTGTATCCTTTGTACATCCCGCGTTCGTAACCTATGCGTTAAAAAATCATTCGGGGGATATCCGTGTGGGCCTTACCGTCAGCAAAAAGCTGGGCGGCGCTGTAGAGCGTAATCGTGCCAAACGGGTTCTTACTGCCGCCTTCAGTCAGTGCGCTCCCCTGGTAAAGGTAGGCTGCGACCTTGTGTTTGTGGCCCGCACCCGTATTTTCAGGTGCAAAAGCACCCTTATTGCCGCCCAAATGCTTGAGGATCTTAATCAGGCAGGGCTATTAGAAGAAAATGAGTAATCTGCTTATAAGGTTAATAAGGTTTTATCAGAAAAACATCTCACCCACCAAGCTTCCCTGCTGCAGGTTTGAGCCTACTTGCTCGGCCTACGCTATCGAGGCTATAAGGGTACACGGCGCTTTTAAGGGCGCCTTACTTGCAATTTATAGGATTTTGCGGTGCAACCCACTGTGCAAGGGCGGGTATGACCCTGTGCCGCCTAAAAAAGAAAAATAACAGGCCGTCGGGCTTTCTGCCCGATACGGATGGTGAATAAATTGGAATGGTTATTTAATATTATCAATATCCCGCTGAGTTATATCCTTAATTTCTTTGCGGGCATTATGAATAACAGCTTTGCCGCCGCAGTTTTCGTTTTTACACTCTTCATCAACCTGGCTATGATACCCCTCAGCATCAAGAGTCAGAAGTCCTCTGTAGGACAGATGCGTGTAAAGCCCAAGCTTGACGAGCTTAAGAAAAAGTACGGCGACGACAAGCAGCGTTATTCTCAGGAGATGCAGAAGCTCTACCAGGAAGAGAATATTTCTATGTCGGGCGGTTGCCTGCCTATGCTTATCCGTCTTCCCATTATGCTTTCCATCTACTACCTTATCACCCGTCCCCTTACCTATCTTATGGGTATTAGTCAGGACACCATTACAAAGCTTGCCGAAACCTTGGAGCTTAAGGGCAACAACACCAACGTTGAGCTGTCTATTATTGATGCTGTTTCCAAGGATAACGGCCTCTCTGCCGAGATAGCCTCCAAGCTTGATACCGTTGACTTTATGCTTTGGGGTATGGACCTTACCCAGACTCCCAAGTTCTCCTTTGATTTTACTAAGGCAGAGCTTATCTGGATAATTCCCTTTATGGCCTTTGCCGCCCAGATGCTGACCTCAATCGTTTCTATGCGTATGCAGAAGAAGATAAATCCCGATGCTCCCTCTATGACGGGTATGATGCTTACTATGCCTCTTATCTCCCTCTTCATCGGCTTTGGCGTTCCTGCAGGTGTGGGCTTCTATTGGGCCTGCTCCAGCCTTATTTCCGGCGGTATTCAGACCTTTATTCAGTATTTCTACGGTCCCCAGCGTATGCTGGCAAGTGAGCGTGCCAAGGAAATCATCAATGTCTATGAGGACGAGCAAAAATATATAAACAAGCGTGTTGCTGACGACGCAACAGAAGAATAGAAAGAAGGCAATTTCGTTGATTAAGGAATATATAGGTGAGGGTAAGGACCTTTTAGAGGCTACTGCCGATGCAAAATCAGGTCTTGTTTCCACCCTCGGTCTTAAAAATGAGGATGACGTACAGATAGAGGTTATCTGTGATTTTAAAAAGAAGACTTTAGGTCTTTTCGGTGGCTCTATGGCCAAGGTTCGCGCTTTTATCGAACTGCCCGACCCCAAGCCCGAGCGTAAGAAGGCTGAGAAGAAGCCTGCCGAAAAGGTAGAGAAAAAGGCTGAAAAGAAGCCTGCCCAAAAGCCCCAAAAGGCCCAGGAGAAGAAGGAAGAGGCTCCTGCCGAGGTTTTAAATCTCGTTCCCGCCGAGCAGCTTGACCCTGCCTCCTCCGCCGCAAAGGCTTCCGCTTATATCAAAGAGGTTATGACCAAGCTGGGCTGTGAAAACGTAACCGTACAGGCAGCCACCACCGATAACGGCATTTACCTCCAGCTTGACGGTGAAAAGCTGGGCGTAGTTATCGGCCGCCGTGGCGAAACCCTGGATGCACTTCAGTATCTTACCTCTCTGGCCGCCAACACAGGCAACGGCTATCAGAAGGTTACCCTTAACATCGGCAACTACCGTGAGAAGCGTGAGCAGACCCTCACCTCTCTGGCCAAGCGTGTATCCTCTCAGGTATTAAGCTCCGGACGCAGCCGCACTCTGGAGCCTATGAATCCTTATGAGCGCCGTGTTATCCACACCGCCGTTCAGGAAATCGAGGGTGTTGTATCGGCATCTGTAGGCGAAGGCGCAGGCCGTAGGGTTGTAATCAGCCCCGAGGGTGGCGACCGCCGTCCTCCCCGTCGTGATGACCATCGTGACCGCAGAGGCGGCAGAAGAGGCGACCGTCGTCCCTCCCAGACCGTGTCTGCCACCGCCGACCCCAACCGCACCCCTAAAAAGGATGCCCCCGACCTTCCCCTTTACGGAAGAATAAACTAACAAAAAGACCCTTCGTAAGAAGGGTCTTTTTTAGTGCAGAATGCAAAGTGCAAAGTGCAAAATTTCGGAGTCTGCGACGCATAAACAATTCTCCTTCGAGGAAGGAGAGCTATATGGTGTGCGCCCGTTATATAATTGTGCCGAAGGCACACCCTAATTCTGCATTCTGCACTCGGCATTTTGCATTATAAAAAAACCACCCATCGGGTGGTTTTTTTAATGTCACTCGGTCTGTAAGCCGGGTTCTGTGTGGGAATAAATTCCCCGACGACCATCTATCTCGACCTGCCGTTGCCGACAGGCTCAAGCCACTTGTCTATGCACGTCGGGCCGACGTATAGCATAATTCAGTGTTGCATCGGATAGGGTTTACAGACGGGATACGTCTCCGTTCCCGTGGTGAGCTCTTACCTCGCCTTTC
>JAGAPN010000078.1 GCA_017623235.1 Clostridia bacterium
CCCACAAGTCCAATCCGAATGAAAACCTGGACTCCCAGAAGAGATATATCGTAGGTGCCGGTGTAAACACCCGTGACTACGAACAGAGAATCCCTGCACTGGTAGAAGCTGGTGTAGACGTTCTGTGTATCGACTCTTCCGAAGGTTTCTCCGAGTGGCAGAAGCTCACAATTGACTGGATTAGAGAGCATTACGGTGATACCGTTAAGGTTGGTGCCGGTAACGTTGTTGATAAGGAAGGCTTCCGCTTCCTTGCCGAGGCAGGCGCCGACTTTATAAAGGTTGGTATCGGCGGCGGTTCTATCTGTATTACCCGTGAAACCAAGGGTATCGGCCGCGGACAGGCTACCGCTCTTATCGACGTATGCGAGGCCCGTGATGAATACTTTAAGGAAACAGGTATTTACGTTCCCGTTTGCTCCGACGGTGGTATCGTACACGATCACCACATGACCCTGGCTCTGGCTATGGGCGCAGATTTCATTATGCTGGGCCGTTACTTCGCCCGCTTTGACGAAAGCCCCACAAACAGAATCTCTATCGGCGGCACCTATTATAAGGAATATTGGGGTGAGGGCTCCAACCGCGCCAGAAACTGGCAGAGATATGACCTGGGCGGAGATAAAAAGCTTTCCTTCGAGGAAGGCGTTGACTCCTACGTTCCCTATGCAGGCACTCTGAAGGACAACGTCAGCATCTCCCTTGCCAAGGTTAAGTCTACAATGTGCAACTGCGGCGCTCTCTCTATTCCCGAGCTGCAGCAGAAGGCCAAGCTTACCCTGGTATCTGCCACCAGTATCGTTGAGGGCGGCGCCCACGACGTTATCCAGAAAGATACCTCAAATAATAAAATTAAATAATTAAAACCTTAACGGCGGCTCGGTATGAGCCGCCGTATTTTATTATTTATTTAAATTTCTATTGACAAATGGGTGGGTTTAGTGTGATAATATATAAGAATAGGATGATGTATTATGCGAGTTATAAGCGGTTCTGCCAGAGGCAGGCGTCTTACCCCCCTACCGGGCAACGAGGTGCGCCCGACCACCGACAAGGTGAAGGAGGCAATTTTCAGCGCCATTCAGTTTGATATAGAAGGTCGCAGATTTTTAGACCTTTTTGCAGGCAGCGGACAAATGGGTATTGAGGCATTAAGCCGTGGTGCCGCTTCGGCGCATTTTATTGATTCCTCTGCGGATTCCATAAAGGTATGCCGTGACAATATTAAGTCTGCAGGATTTGAAGGTGACAGTAAGGTAATCCGTATGGATGCCCTCTCCTTCCTCAACACTACTGCCGAAAGGTTTGACCTTGCTTTTCTCGACCCCCCTTACGGTGGCGAGTTGTTGCTTAAAGCACTGGCTCTTACCACCGAAAAGACGTCGGATTACGGCACCATAATCTGCGAGCATCCGCCTGAGGTCACCCTGCCCGAAGAGGTTGGCGGCTTCAGAATATACAGGGTTTACCGCTACGGTAAGATAAACGTTACCACGTATAAAAAGGAAATATAAATGAAAGACAATATTGCAATTTGCCCGGGAAGCTTTGACCCCATCACTCTCGGCCATTTGGATATTATTTCCAGAAGTGCCAAGATGTTCAGCAAGGTGATCGTGGTGGTTATGTCCAACGTTCACAAGACGGGCGGCAGCTTCACAGTTGACGAACGGGTTGAAATGATTAAAAAATCCGTCGGCCACATACCTAACGTTGAGGTCGACCATTACGAGGGTCTTCTGGCCGATTACGCAGCCAAAAAGAAGGCCAGCGCCATTGTTAAGGGTTTACGCGCCGTTACCGACTTTGAGTATGAGTTTCAGATGGCGCTTACCAATAAAAAACTTAATCCGAATGTTGAAACCCTGTTTCTTACCACCAGCGCCGAGAATATGTATCTCAGCTCAAGTATGGTAAAGCAGATTGCAAGTATGGGTGGAGATATTACGGAATTTGTTCCCACGGCAATACACAAGGATATTATCGAAAGATTAAAGAAAGGATGAATAAAACATGTCTATTGAAGATTTACTGGAGCAATTTGACGAAGTGCTTGAGGGAGGTATAAAGATTCCCGGAAAGAAGACCGTTGTTGACGTAGAGAAGCTTCGTGCCCTTATCGACGACATTCGTCTTAACATCCCCAGTGAGATTAAGCAGGCAAGAGGCATTGTTGCCGACCGCACCGACATCATCACCAACGCTAAAAGAGAGGCTGACGGTATTATCCGTTCTGCCGAAGAGAGAGCCAAGGCTATGGTAACCCAGGAAGAGATCACCCGCCTTGCTCAGGAGAAGGCCAGCGAGATCATCGCAAACGCCCAGGCTAAGAGCCGCCAGATGAGAAAGGCTGCCCAGGACTTTGTTGATGACATTATGAGAAGAGCTGACGAGGGACTTACCGCTAACCTTTCCGAGGTTAGAAAGACCCGTGCCGCACTTAAGCAGCAGCTCCCCTCTGCACCCGCCAGCGAAGAATAATCTCTTAGGAAGCATCTCTCAGGAGATGCTTCTTTTTTGTCGATAAAAAGTTCTTGATAGGAAAAGATTGTTGTGATATACTCTACATTAGGCTTTAAAAGGAGGTGCTTCACTTGGAAAAGGCCACAAAAACCATAGCAACCAATAAAAACGCTTATCACGAGTATTTTGTGGTGGAAAGCTTTGAGGCCGGTATCGAGCTTACGGGTACCGAAATCAAGTCTATCCGCCAAGGAGGCGTCAACCTTAAGGATGCCTGGTGCAGCGTTGACGACGGGCAGATGCTCATAAAACAGATGCATATCTCCCCTTACGACCACGGCAATATCTTTAACAAAGACCCTATGCGAGTAAGGCGGCTTTTAATGCACAAGCGTGAGATTATGCGACTGTTCGGCCTGGTTAAACAGCAGGGGCTGGCCCTTATTCCCCTATCTCTTTATTTTAAGGGCTCGCTTGTGAAGGTCCAGCTTGGCCTTTGCAAGGGTAAAAAGCTCTACGATAAGCGGGCGGTAGCTGCCGAAAAATCCGCAAACCGTGATATGCAACGGGCGATGAAAGAACAAAACAGGTGATAAAAATGAAATATGAGGTAATAAATATAAATATAGATTATGAGAAAATAGGCACCAAGGGTACCGATTTTCAGCCCTATATGTCAGTTTATCTTCCCGATAATTCCAAGGAGATTGACCTGGGCAGAAAGCGTCCAACCGTGGTTATCTGCCCCGGTGGCGGATACGGAATGACCTCCGACCGTGAGGCCGAGCCTGTTGGCTTTAAGTTCCTGGCCGAGGACTGCAACGTTGTTATCGTACGCTACGACGTTGCTCCCGTCCGCTTCCCTGCCCAGCTTATTGAGCTGGCCTGGGCGGTGGCCAAGGTGCGTGAAAACGCCGAGGAGTGGAACGTGGATACCGAAAGAATTGCCGTTATGGGCTTTTCCGCAGGCGGTCATCTGGCTGCAAGCTACGGTGTGCATTGGAATAAGGATTTTATAAAGGATTACTTTGGCTGGGCAGGCGGAGAAAACAAGCCTGACGGTATGATTCTTTGTTATCCTGTTATCACCAGCGGTGAAAAGGCCCACAGGGGCTCCTTTGACAACCTTTTGGGCGACAAAAAGAACGACCCCGAAATGCTGGAGTTTGTATCGGTAGAAAAGCAGGTCAGCGAGGATACTCCCCCTGCATTTATCTGGCACACCTTTGAGGATAACGCAGTGCCTGTGGAAAATTCTCTTTATATGGCTGCGGCTCTCAGGGAAAAGAATATTTGCACGGAAATGCACATCTTCCCCCACGGCTGGCACGGCCTGTCACTTTGCAACGACTCCGTTTACGGCAACTACGACGGTAATTTTGCCGAGTTGCAGTGCTGGATAGATATGGCTGTTCGTTGGCTGAAAAATCTTTAAGCTTACCCACCCGCCTTTGGCGGGTCATATATGGGGGTGTAAAGGTTTCGACGGGGGCTTTGAACAATAGGAAGCGAGCAGAGGTGCGGTACCTCTCAAAAAGCCGCAAATTTTAAAATTAAACGACAACTCTAAAGTTGCTCTTGCTGCTTAATTAAGCAGCCGTCCGACCCGGTAGTACCGCGGACCGGCGAGGGCGTCGATTAGCGGTGAACGTGAACCGGATAATGCCGATAGTCCGGTCATGAATTTTCGGCTACTAAGCACAAAAGCGTGACGGCCTGCTTTTGTGTGAGGGAATGCAGATGACCGTCTGCGCTCGGAGATGCCCGTTGGGATTGGCTTTCGGACAGGGGTTCGACTCCCCTCACCTCCACCAAACGAGAAAACACCTCATCCGTAAGGGTGGGGTGTTTTGTTGTTTTTGTTAATGTAGGGAGTCGAACCCGAGAGGGTCTGCGGAAC
>JAGAPN010000079.1 GCA_017623235.1 Clostridia bacterium
TAAAAATTTATCTTTTTTAGGTGCAAGCAGTTTTGTAACCGAAAATTTTGGCTCATCCGCAAAGCCTGAAGCCCGCAGTAATACTTTGTGTCTTACAAGGGCAAAGGCGAAGCGGTGGGGCATAATTTGGTTCCAAAACCGATTTCGTCCCTAATCGCAACTCCCTAAAGGCAGAGTTTTTCATTTAATGAAAGCTGTTTTTATAAAAGTTCACCGCCAGGGTGTCACAGCGTTCGTTTTCGGGGTGGCCTGCGTGACCCTTGACCCAGCAAAATTCTACCTTGTGGGTTTTAAGAAGGGGCAGCAGCTCCTCCCATAAATCCACGTTAAGGGCGGGCTTTTTATCGGCCTTGCGCCAGCCGTTTTTCTGCCAGGAATAGACCCAGCCCTGAAGAATGGCGTCGCAGACGTACTTTGAATCGGTGGTGAGGCGTACCCGGCAGGGCTCCTTAAGGGCGGAAAGGGCTTTTATTACCGCCGTCAGCTCCATACGGTTGTTGGTGGTTTCCTTTTCTCCTCCGCAAAGCTCCTTCTCTGCGGCGCCGAAACGCAGCACCGCGCCCCAGCCCCCTGGACCGGGATTGCCCGAGCAGGCGCCGTCGGTAAAAATCTCAACAAATTTCATCATATCAATACCTTCTGTAACAGCCCACTACCTTGCCCAGCACCGCAGGATTTTCGGGATAAATGGGGTCAAAATCGGGGTTTTCGGGCATAAATATGACCTGGCCGTTTTTAATTATCAGCCTTTTTACGGTGGCCTCGTCCCCGTCCATACCGATAATTATATCGCCGCTGTGGGCAACGCAGTCCTTATCGGCAATAACTATATCGCCGTCCATAATACCCACGTCACGCATACTGTAGCCCACAACACGCAGGGCAAAAAGGCCCTCGGCGCTGCCTGCGGCATAGGGTATATAATCCACAATTTCGTGAACGGCCAGAATGGGCTGACCTGCCGTTACCCTGCCGATAAGGGGCACCTGGGCGGTGGCCGAGGCCCCCGCTATGCGGATAGAACGGGAATAACGGGGGTCACGCTCGATATACCCGTTTTCCTCAAGGGTGTTAAGTATAGCGTGAACCGAGGAGGTAGATTTAAGGCCTGTATTCTGGCATATTTCCCTGACCGAAGGGGGCACGCCGCCCTCAAGGGATTTTACAAGAAAATTATATACCTTAAGCTGATTTTCACTAAGAGGCGGTCTTGACAAGGGGGTACCCTCCTATCGAACAAATATTCTCTTTAAAGTATAGCACAAATGTTCGATAAAGGCAAGGATATTTATTAAATGCAAAGTGCAAAGTGCAAAATGCAAAATTTTGGAGCCTGCGGCACAATTATATAACGGACGCTTCGTGAAGCGTCCCTACAAGGGTTGCCGTAAGTGTTTATATATCGTGGGGCGGAGCCGCACACCTTTTTTATTCTTTATTATTTTTTCTTTCTTCTTTCTTATTTTTAAAGGCCGATATAATCTGATATATTCCGAAGGCGACCAGGCCGCCGCCGAAAATCTTTGCGGCAATATCGCTGCCCACAAGCCCCGACAGCCATACCCCTGCCGCCGCCCCTATAAGTCCCGCGGCGGCCAGGGTAAGCACTATCCTCCACTTTATCTGCCCCTTTACGGCGTAGATTATCACCGAGAGCAGGGCGATAGGCACGAAAAATATCAGGTTTATCCCCTGGGCCTTTAACTGGTCGGTATCACCGAAAACCGTAAGGTAGATGAGCAGTACCGCCCCTCCCCCAAGGCCCATAGCCCCGATAAGCCCCGAAAGCAGCCCTGCGATAACCTCCCCTATCATCTCATCAGCAACCTCACTCCCGCATAAATCATAAAGCCACCGAAAGCGGCGGTAAGCCATTTTGAAGAAATTTTCTTAAGGCAGAGGGTGCCTGCCGCCGCCCCTATTAGGCCCCAGGGTACAAAGGCCAGCCCCTGGGATAGGGTCACCCTGCCCTCTATAATATAAAGGGCGGCCGAAAGGACGGTCATAGGCAAAATCACCGCCACGGCGCAGCGGTGGGCCGTTTTGGTGTCGCAACCCAGTTTTTTTAGCAGAGGCACAGCAAGCAGACCGCCCCCTGCCCCTAAAAATCCGTTTATCAGGCCTATAAGCAGGCCCGAAATACTCAAAAATAATTTTCTTTTCATACAATATATAATTTGTGAAAATCTTATATTTATTCGTGAAAAAAGTGATATTTAAGGGCTATATTGTTAATTGACTTAAGGGCCTCTTTGTGATAAATTATTTATATAATTATTACGGGAGTTTTTATAATGTATAAGATTCTTACCAAAAAAATTCTTAACCCCACCGTCACTATGATGGAGATTGAGGCCCCCTTTGTGGCCGCCAAGGCCCAGGCAGGCCAGTTTATCATCCTGCGTGTGGATGAGGAGGGTGAGCGCATCCCCCTTACCATTGCAGGGTATGACCGTGCCGCAGGCTCGGTAAAGATAATCTTCCAGATAGTAGGCGCCTCCACCGCCCTGCTGGGGGCTAAAGAGGCCGGGGATTATATAGCAGACTTTGCAGGCCCCCTGGGCCGCCCCACTAAAACCGAGGGTCTTCGCAAGGTAGCAGTAGTAGGCGGCGGCGTGGGCTGCGCTATTGCCCTGCCCGTTGCCCAAAAGCTCTTTGAGCAGGGTTGCACCGTTCACTCGGTAATAGGCTTCAGAAACCGTGACCTGGTTATTTTAGAGGATGAGTTTGCCGCCGCTTCCGAAAAGCTGGTGCTTATGACCGACGACGGCTCGGCGGGCAGACAGGGTCTTGTAACCCAGGCCCTTCGTGAGCTTATTGAATCGGGGGAGGAGTACGACGAGGTTATCGCCATAGGCCCCCTTGTTATGATGAAATTCGTGGTGGCCGTAACAAAGGAATTCGGCATTAAGACCACCGTTTCAATGAATCCCGTTATGATAGACGGCACGGGAATGTGCGGCGGCTGCCGCCTTACCGTTGGAGGCAAGGTGAAATTTGCCTGTGTTGACGGCCCCGATTTCGACGGCTTTGAGGTAGATTTCGACGAGGCTATGGAAAGGGCCTCCATCTACAGCGACTTTGAACACCACAGGTACGAGGATACCTGTAATCTCTTAAACAAGGAGGGGGCACAGTAATGGCAGATATGAGCCTTAAAAAACACGAAATGCCCACCCAGGACCCAAAACTCCGTGCCCACAACTTCAGCGAGGTTGCCACAGGCTACACCGAGGAGCTGGCCCTGGCCGAGGCCGCCCGCTGTCTTGGCTGTAAAAATATGCCCTGCGTTAAGGGCTGTCCCGTAAAAATACACATCCCCGCCTTTATTGAAAAGGTGCGTGAGGGTGATTTTGAGGGGGCTTATGAAATAATAAGCCAGGCCTCCTCCCTGCCTGCGGTCTGCGGCAGAGTCTGCCCCCAGGAAACCCAATGCGAATCCCTCTGCATCAGAGGCATTAAGGGCGAGCCCGTAGGCATCGGCCGACTGGAGCGCTTTGTGGCCGACTGGCATAACGAGCATAGTGACAAGGCCCCCGTAAAGCCCCAATCCAACGGCCACAAGGTGGCAATAGTGGGCTCCGGCCCTGCAGGTCTTACCTGCGCAGGAGATTTGGCAAGGCTGGGCTATGAGGTAACGGTATTCGAGGCTCTGCACCTTGCAGGCGGCGTGCTGGTTTACGGTATTCCCGAATTCCGTCTGCCCAAGGCTATAGTTAAAAAAGAGGTTGACACCCTAAAGGCCCTTGGGGTCAAGGTGGAAACCAATATGATAATAGGCAAAACCCTCACCGTGGACGAGCTTTTCGATATGGGCTTCGAGTCGGTGTTCATCGGCTCGGGCGCAGGTCTGCCCCGTTTTATGGGCATTGAGGGTGAGAGCCTTAAGGGGGTTTACTCGGCCAACGAGTTTTTAACCCGTAACAACCTTATGAAGGCCTATAAGGACAGCTCTTCCACCCCCATTCTTCACGCACAAAAGGTGGCCGTGGTAGGCGGCGGCAACGTGGCTATGGATGCCGCTCGTACCGCCCTGCGCCTGGGCGCCGAGAAGGTTTATATCGTTTACCGCCGCTCCCTTGACGAGCTGCCTGCCAGACGCGAGGAGGTAGAGCACGCTATGGAGGAGGGGGTTGAGTTTAAGCTCCTTAACAATCCCGTTAAAATCCTGGGCTACCGAAACGAGGCCGACCGCAGGGACCCCAAAAACGGCACCGTTATCGGTATGGAGTGTGTAAAAATGGAGCTGGGCGAGCCTGATGAGTCGGGCAGAAGAAGCCCCGTAGAGATAAAGGACAGCAATTTTGTGCTTGACGTTGACTCGGTTATTATCTCTATCGGCACCTCCCCCAACCCCCTTATCAAGGATACCACCGAGGGGCTGGAGGTTAACCGCCGCGGCGGTATCGTGGTGGAGGAGGACACAGGCCTTACCTCCAGAGAGGGTGTTTTTGCAGGAGGCGATGCCGTAACGGGCGCCGCCACCGTTATTCTGGCAATGGGCGCAGGCAAAACCGCCGCCCGTGCCATAGACGAATACATTTCTTCAAAATGAAAAAAGCTATTGACTTTATAAAAACCGAGCCCGTGCTGGTCATAGCCCTGGCTCTGGCGGCAATCTCGGCCTTTTTCATCCCCCCTGATGCCGCATATTTTAGTTATATTGATTTCAAGACCCTGGCTCTGCTGTTCTGCCTTATGGCGGTAATGGCAGGGCTTTCTGCCGCAGGCTTTTTTACCCGCCTGGCCGAGGCTCTGCTACGGAGAGTCACCACCGTCAGAGGGGTGGTGGCCAGCCTTACCCTGCTTTGTTTTTTCTTTTCATCCCTTATTACCAACGACGTGGCCCTTATTACCTTTGTGCCCTTCGCAATTATAGCTCTGAGGCTGGCCGACAGGGCCGACCTTATACCCATAACCGTAATTCTGCAGACCATCGCCGCCAATATGGGAAGCTGTCTTACCCCCATCGGCAACCCGCAAAATATGTATCTTTACAATATTTCGGGGCTGGGCTTTTTGGAATTCTTCCTTACAATGCTGCCCTGGGCCGCTCTGTCCCTGGTTTTCCTGCTGGTAGCTCTGCTTTTTATCAAAAACGGGCCTATAGCCGCCCTTCAGGGAGAACGGGCCCCTCTATATTTAAGGGCGATACCCGTTTATGCGGTAGTTTTTGCCCTTTGCCTGCTGTCGGTGCTTCGGCTGGTGCATTTCGGTATCTGCCTGGGGGTCACCCTGGCGGTGCTGCTGCTTTTTGACCGTGGCATTTTTAAAAAGATTGATTACAGCCTGCTGCTGACCTTTATAGGCTTTTTCATCTTCGTGGGCAATATGGGGCGCATCCCTGCCGTAAGGGATATGATTTCCACCCTGCTGCAGGGCCGTGAGGTAATATTTTCGGCGGCCATAAGCCAGGTTATCAGCAACGTGCCTGCCGCCCTGCTGTTATCGGGCTTTACCGAAAGTTTTGACCTCGTGCTGATAGGTGTAAACATCGGAGGTCTGGGCACCCTTATCGCCTCAATGGCCAGCCTTATCTCCTACAAATTCGTGGCCCGTGAGCTACCCCATAAAAAGGGCCGCTACCTGGCGGTCTTCACCGCCCTTAACCTGCTGTTGCTGGCAATTTTACTGGGAATATATTTGATATAAAAAAAGAAGGAAGCATCTGCTTCCTTCTTTTTTATATTCCAAACAGTTCTTCGGTGTTTTTGGCGGTAACAGAGATTACCTCTGCCACCGATACGCCCTTTATTTCGGCCAGCTTTTCGGCCACGTAGATAATAAGGGCCGAGTGATTGAGCTTGCCTCTGAAGGGCTCGGGTGAAAGGTAGGGGGCATCGGTTTCCAGCAGAATTCTCTCCAGGGGGATATCTGCCGCAACCTCCTTAAGCACCCTGCCGTTTTTAAAGGTAAGCACGCCGCCGATACCGACGTACATACCCATTTTAACCACCTCTCGGGCCATTTCCACGCTACCCGAAAAGCAGTGGACAACCCCCTTCGGTGTATGCTGCTTTAGTATTTCCAGGGTGTCGGCGTGGGCGTCCCTGTCGTGGATAATAACCGGCAGATTGTTTGCCGCCGCTATATCCAGCTGGGTGTGAAAGGCGGCCTTCTGGCGGTCCTTATTGTCCTGCCGCCAGTTATAGTCCAGGCCCGTTTCGCCTACCGCCACGATTTTTTTGTTTTCCTTTATAATGCGGTCAAGCCTTGCAAAATCGAACTCGTCCTCATTGACGTTTTCGGGATGCCAGCCCACGGCGGAAAAACAAAAATCGTATTTATCGCTGAGGTCCAACACCTCTTCGATACTTTCGAAATCGCAACCGCAGTTAATGATTTTGCTGACCCCCAGGTCATACATTTTTGAGAGCAGCTCTTCACGGCAGTCATCAAAACGGTGGTCGTTATAGTGGGCGTGGGAGTCGATAATACTCCCCTTTTTTACGGGGTATGAGGGTACGGGATACATTATCTTATCTTTGCTCCCGGCTCTACGCCATCAAGGAATACCACCTTAACGTCGTCCTCCCCTGCATCGGCGGCAAGTATCATACCTGCGCTTTCCACGCCGCAGAGGGTGGCG
The DNA here is from genome assembly GCA_017623235.1 of Clostridia bacterium. Lineage (GTDB taxonomy): Bacteria > Bacillota > Clostridia > Oscillospirales > Acutalibacteraceae > SFWF01. The sequence continues at coordinate 6,590 of JAGAPN010000079.1, forward strand.
GGCTTCAGGTTGGCAACCACGATAACTGTTTTACCTATAAGCTGGTCGGGGGTGTAGTATTTGGCAATACCCGAGGCTACGGTACGGGGCTTTCCGCTACCGTCGTCCAGGGTGAGCTTTAAAAGCTTTTTGGCCTTTTTAACAGGCTCGCACTCAAGAATTTTAGCGGCCTTAAGCTCTACCTTGCAGAAATCGTCAATGGAAATTTGCTGAAGGGTCGTAACGTTTTGGGCCTCTTCGGCGGCCTTTTTGGCGGCCTCGGCCTCGGCGGCAATCTCGGCCAGGGCCTTTTCGGCATCAATTCTGGCAAAGAGGGGGGTAGCCTCTCCTACGGTGTAGCTGCCTGCGCCGAATTCTACCGACTTGTCGGTATTTCCAAGCTGGGCGGCAATCTTATCGGCCGACTCGGGCACAATGGGAGCCAGCAGAACACCCATAATTCTTATGCACTCAAGAAGATTATAAAGCACCGCTTCAAGATAATCCTTCTTATCCTCATCCTTGGCCAGAGCCCAGGGCATAGTTTCATCAATATACTTGTTGCAACGCTTACCCAGCTCTAAAACGGCGGCGCAGGCGTCGGCGTTATGATAGGTGTCCATAGCCTTGGTATAATCTGCAACGCAGGCCTTAAGGGTGGCCAGCAGGTCGGTATCGCACTCGTTTTCATACTTTTTATAGGAAACGGTGCCACCGAAATATTTATTGGTCATAGCAACGGTACGGTTAACCAGGTTGCCGTAGGTGTTAGCCAGCTCGGTATTAAACTTGGCAATAAAGCTCTCGTGGGTGATGGAGCCGTCGTTTACAAAGGAAACCTCGGACAGCAGATAGTAGCGCACCGCATCGGTACCGAAGCGCTTTGCCAGCTCGTCGGCATAGATGGTGTTGCCACGGGATTTACTCATCTTATCCTCCCCTACCAGCACCCAGGGATGACCGAGAACCTGCTTGGGAAGAGGAAGGCCCAAAGCCATAAGAATAATGGGCCAGTAAATGGTGTGGAAACGGACGATATCCTTGCCGATAACGTGAAGGTCGGCAGGCCAAAGGGCCTCAAACTGCCGGGTAGAGCCGTTCGGGTTGTAGCCGATACCTGTAGCATAGTTTGAAAGAGCGTCAATCCAGACGTAGATAACGTGACGGTCGTCAAAGTCAACGGGCACGCCCCACTTAAAGGAGCTTCTGGATACGCAAAGGTCGGTAAGACCGGGCTTTAAGAAGTTATTTATCATTTCGTTCTTACGGGATTCGGGCTGAATAAACTCGGGATGCTCCTCGATATGCTTCATCAGCCTGTCCTGATATTTGCCCAGCTTTAAGAAATAGGCCTCCTCCTTAGCGTCGCTTACCTCTCGGCCGCAGTCGGGGCATTTGCCGTCAACCAGCTGGCTGGGGGTGAAGAAGGACTCGCAGGGTACGCAGTATTTACCCTCATACTCGCTCTTATAAATATCGCCCTGCTCGTAAAGCTTTTTGAAGATTGCCGAAACGGCGGCCTCGTGGTCGGCGTCGGTGGTGCGTATAAACTTATCGTAGGTGGTGTTCATACTGTCCCACACCGCCTTTATCTGGGCGGCGGCCTTGTCCACGTACTCCTTGGGGGTAATGCCTGCGGCCTTGGCCTTTTCCTCAATTTTCTGTCCGTGCTCGTCAGAGCCGGTCATAAAGTAAACGTCATAGCCCTGCATACGCTTGTAGCGGGCAATCATATCGGCTAAAACTATGTCGTAGGCGTTGCCGATATGGGGCTTAGATGAGGCATAGGCAATAGCCGTGGTAATATAAAACTTTTTCTTATCCATATTTCATTCCTCCTGAGAGTTCTTGGTTTCGTCTTTAGCAAGGCAGGCCTGTATCCGCCTGTTAAGGGTTTTTTCATCGGCACCCACACCGCCCAGGAAAAGGCCGTAAAGCAGGCCCGTCTGTATCCAGAGCATGGTCATATCGGTGGTGGCGTGGGCAATAATGGCCGCCGAAATGGTCAGTATAAAGGTGGTGGCCGGGTTGCTTCGAAGCAGCTCCTTACACTCGGTCACCTTTTCATAATAGGTCCACATAAAGATTATCAGCAACAGGGTGCCTACTATTCCGAAGGAAATAAGCGGCTCCAGCGCAAAGTTGTGGGCGTGGGTGGTCTGATAAACCTTGGGATTCATACCCGCCAGCTGGAAATAGCTTAAAAAGCCTCGGCCGAAGAAGGGGTTTTCCCCTATAAACTGCATTGCAGTGTTCCATATTCTTACCCTTCGGTCGGAGGTAACGTTGCTTTCGGCCAGGCGGGGCATTATTTCGGGAACGAAATAAATCGCCAGAATACAGAAAACCACCAGCATTAAAAATACCGCCAGCAGGGTGTGCTTGCGCTTTAAAATAAGCAGCACGAAGATGCCTACAAACAGCTCCACAAAGGCGAAAAGGCTTTCGCCCAGGTACATAGCCACCCCTGCGAAAACGGCGCAGATATAATATATCAGCACCCCACCCCTGTGAGAGGTGGCCTTGAAGGCGCAGGCTATGATAACCGCCGCCATAATGGCGCAAAAATAGTTTTCGTTAAAAAACCAGAGCTTACAGCGGTAGCCCTCATCGGCAAGGTTAATAATCTTTTCTACAGCGGCGGCAAGTCCTAAAGGGATGGCCGCAAAGCAGCAGATATCAAGACCCTTTTCAAAAATTTCCTCGGTCATAATACTGCGGGCGTAGTAGCTGATAACGATTATCAGAAAAAATCCCACCGAGCAGGCCAGCCCGATATAGTTCTGAAAAACCAGGGCCACCACCGCAGTATAAAGGGTAAATACCAGGAATAATCCCCTACCCCTGTGGACGAAGATAAGCCCACGGGTGTTTCTGCTTATAAGCAGGTAAAGCCCCGTGACGACTATTACCGCCGCCGTGACGTAGTAGGGCAGAAAAACGCTAATAAAGGCAAGATATATTAAGTTGGGGGCATCAAGCACGGTTTTTAAGGTACGGCTTAAATTAATATCTATCACCTACGGTTTTCCAATAAAGTAAATTATAAGGGATATTACGGTAGAGGCCAGCTGACAAAGGGCGGCCACGGCGGCGCTCATAAGCTCCATAGCGCCACCAAGGGAGAAGCCCAAAAAGAATATCCACATCAGCACGGCGCAGATTATCTGGGCCGCATAAAGCACCGACGACAGCCTGCGCAGACGTATACAGCCGCTAATCAGGGACATAAAGCCTAACGATGAGCCCAGGCAGAAGCCGTGGGCCTCGGCCTGCTCGGTCTTTTCGGTGGCGGTACGGTATTTGTGGGCCCCGTGATGGTCAAGAATTTTTATAATATCGGGGTAGAGGGAATAATAATCGCATATCATTTCCTCGGTAACGTTGGGGTCGGAATTATCTATAAGCAGGGTGACACCTGCATCGGCCAGACGATGAAGCTCGGCCTCAACACGGCGGTGTATGGTATATTTAACCACCAGCAGAGCGCAAGCCCTCTGCTCGCAGGCGATATATATGGGGAAGAAGCCCTTGTGAAGAATTTTACGGTCAACCTCCAGAGAGGGGACTCTGACACCGTGGGCCTGCATAAGGGAACGGTTGCCCACCATAACGTGCTTATCCTGTGACCAGCCCGAAATACCCAGGTTGTCCTCATACTTTACGGTATCGGCGGCAGGCAGGTCTATATCGGAGGTGATAATCTTCATAAACATTGGGTAAAGGGGGCTGTTGGCCTCCTTAGCCACCGCCGCTGCCATAATCAGGGTTTCGTCTATATTATTGGCATCCAGGGGCCTCATATTATAAAGCTTTATACAGCCCGAGGGGAATATGTCCGCCGAGGTTACCACCACAGCATTTGCCTCTTCAATGTGGTGGGCAGAATACCTACTGCAGACTCCTGCCCTGTCCTCCTTCAGCCTGTCGTTAAGGCCTGCCAAGGGCAGAAGGTCGGCCACCCAGACCGAGGGAGCCGCCGAGAGGCTGAGTACCAGGGACAGCGCAAGAAGGGCGGCAGAAAAATCGCCCATACTGATGCCTACGATTACGGCAATTATTACTGCGGCGATAAGACAAACCAGGCTGTAGCTGCCCATTTTGCCGCCAAAGGAGCTGTCGGCCCTTGTGTTTTTCAGAAAGTCCTCTATTTCATCGGTTTTCCTGCAGCCTGCCACCAGCACCTCGCCCTCAATGGAGCCACGGACCATAGGGGCGGTAATCTCTGTTTTATCCAGCAGGGCAACGGCGTTTTTCTCCTTGCGGGAGGCAACTATTCTGAAGTTGCCGAAAACGGCGGCCGTCCTGCGCTTTTCGAAATAGGTATAGCCTGCCAGGGCTAACATAGCAGGCAGAGCCGCCTCATAGGGGTAGCTGCCACCTATAATTCCGCAAATAATATAAACTGCGGTGGCGGTAAGGGCCAGGGCCAGAGGCAGCCTTGTAGAGCTGGCCTTGGTAAAGGCTGACTTAAAGCCCGAAAATATGTTATAATTTACAAGTAAAGCCAGGCCAAAGCATATCAGGGTAAAGATTGTTCCCAGGGGACTGCCGGCTGCGGCATCCTTAATAACGGGAACCTGGAAGGCTGCCGCAATTAAGGTAAGCAGGGCCGACACTACAAAGCGGAGTCGGGCCATAAGGACCTCAAGCTTCAGCTGGGTGCCCACCCTCTTAACGTCGTGAGCCCCTGTAAACTCATCGGCCTGGGGGGTAGCGCTCTCCTCGGGTCGAGAGGCCGCCCTTTTGGAGGAGGAGGGCAGGTCTATCACGTCGGCAGGACGGGTATGGCTTAAAATATCTTCAAAAATCTCTCTGGTATTGGTTTCCACCTTCATATCGGGAATAGCGCGGGTGTGACTGTCGGCAGTCTGGCGCTGACCCAGCTCGGTATAGGTGGTGGTAACGTTGTCACCCTCGGTTATCTCGGTCCTGCGGGCAGAAAAATCGTCAAACAGGGTGGTGGACACCTTGGGAATAGAAACCGTATCAAAGTTAGATGCAGGTCTTGCCTCATCCCCTATTCTGGAGCGTATGGGGAAGGAGCCTGTCTGTCGGGTAAGCCTTGCCCTGGGAGCCTCCTCGGGAGGCTGGGGCTTTTCGGCCTTTTTCATACCGATGCTCTCAATATCCGAGGACTTAAGGTTGTACATACGGGCGATTTTTTCATTTGCCCTGCGCTCGGCCGACTGAATTATATCCTCAACGCTTTCCAGGGTATAATTGGGCTTTTCCTCGGCATAGTTTATGCCGTCGTCATCGTAAATATAGGGCATACATTTAGCCAGCAGGGTGCTGGTTTTGGTAACCCTGGGTTTTTGCTCCTCTGCCTTTACCTCGGCCTTTTCCTCCACCTTTACGGCGGGCTTTTCCTCGGCAGGGGCCTGGGGCTTTTCCTCCGCTTTTACGGGGGGCTCCTCCACGCCTCGGGCGTTCTTCATAACGCTTTCCCTTACCGCCTGCAGAGGGCTTACCGACGAGCGGCGGGCAGGAATATCATAGGCCCTTTGCTCTCCACCGCTTTCCTCAGGGGAAGGGGCTTTCTTATTCAGTTTTTCCTCTGAGTAGTTGCTCATATCGTTTCATTCCTTCTTAAAACAGGTCATTTACTGCGGCTTCTGACAACGGCATACATAAGTATACCTGCCGCCACCGAAGCGTTAAGTGAATTTATCTTTCCCAGCATAGGCAGGCTGATAATGCCGTCGCACTTTTTGGCTACCAGGCGGCCGATGCCCTTACCCTCGTTGCCGATTACAATGGCGCAGGGTATATCGAAATCGGTTTTGGTGTAGTCCTCTCCGTCCATATCGGCGCCGAAGACCCAAACTCCCTTTTCTTTAAGGGCTTCTATTTCGGCCGAGATGTTGGTAACACGGGCTACCCGCATATATTCCAAAGCGCCGCTGGCGGATTTTGCCACCGTAACGTTGAGGCTGGCGCTTCTTCTTTTTGGGATAATAATTCCGTGGGCCCCTGCCGCCTCTGCAGTACGGATAATGGCGCCCAGATTATGGGGGTCCTCAATCTCATCGCAGATGATGATAAAGGGCTTCTCTCCCCTCTCCTCTGCCAGGGCCAGGATGTCGGCCACCTCATAATATTTCTGGGTGGCAATCATTACGGCGATGCCCTGGTGGTTGGCCCCGCCCGTCAGATAATCCAGCTTCTGGGGGGAAACCTCCTTTATAAGGATGCCACGCTGGCTGCATTTTGCAATTATGGGGGCGGCCCAGCCCTCACTCATACCGTGGGCCACCAGCAGGCGGTCAATCTCCCTGCCCGACTTTATAGCCTCGGTAACGGGGTTGCGGCCGGCAATTACGTTATTGCCCTGTTCCTTCTCTATTTCAACAGACATTATAAGCCTCCGTAGTACACAATAATACAGAATATATTATAACATAACTGCGCCGAAAATAGAAGAAAATTTTTTATGATAATCCTCCCTCTTTTGGCAAAAATATAATAAAAGGAGTGATACTATGAGTAAAATCGTTAAGGTACAGGCTTTTGAGCTTTTTGATTCCCGTGGAAACCCCACCGTAGGGGTGCAGATTTTCACCGAAAAGGGTGGCGAGGGCTTTGCCATAGTGCCCTCTGGGGCCTCTACGGGCAGTTTTGAGGCGGTAGAGCTGAGGGACGGCGGCAGCCGCCTTTCGGGCAAGGGGGTAAAAAAGGCGGTAGATAACGTAAACAGCCTTATTGCCCCGCAAATCGTAGGTATGGAGGCCGCCCATTTTAGTGAGATTGACCGCAGGCTTATAGAGCTGGACGGCACCGACACCAAGGCCCACCTTGGGGCCAACGCCACACTGGGGGTATCCATAGCGGCGGTAAAGGCGGCGGCCGATGAGGAAAGGTGCCCCCTTTATAAATTTTTGGGAGAGGATAAGCCCGCACCCCTGCCCCGACCTATGATGAATATTTTAAACGGCGGCGCCCACGCCTCAAACAACCTGGATATTCAGGAGTTTATGGTCCAGCCCGTAAACCCTGCCTCCTTTGAGGAAAGTATGGAGATGTGTGTGGATATATACCACACCCTTAAGGGACTGCTCCGGCTTAAGGGCTGCTCCACCGCTGTAGGTGACGAGGGCGGCTTTGCCCCCGATTTATCGGGGGATGAGGAGGCGCTGGAGCTTATAGCCGAGGCCATAGAAAAATCGGGCTACGGCACTAAAAGGGTTAAAATCTGCCTGGATGCGGCGGCCTCGGAGTGGCAGAAGGAGAACGGCATCTACCGAATGCCTAAACGGGATTTCACCCTGGATGCCGACGAGCTTATCGGCCTGTGGGAGAGCCTTATTTCCAAATATCCCATCGCCTCCATTGAGGACGGGCTGGGAGAAAACGATTTTGACGGCACCGCCAGGCTGACCCGCAGTATCGGCGGCCTGGTACAGCTGGTTGGGGACGACCTTTTCGTTACCAACGTAAAGAGGCTGGAGGCAGGTATTTTCGCCTGCGCCGCCAACGCCATTCTTATAAAACCCAACCAAGTAGGCACCCTCAGCGAAACCCTTCGGGTAATTGAGCTGGCCAAAAAGAGGGGCTATAAAACCGTAATTTCCCACCGCTCGGGAGATAGCGAGGACACCTTTATTGCCGACCTGGCGGTGGCGGTAGCCTCCGACCAGATAAAGACCGGCGCTCCCTGCCGAAGTGAACGGGTGGCAAAGTACAACCGCCTGCTGATGATAGAAAAAGAGCTGGGATAATAAAAAACCGCAGTACAAATTCGTACTGCGGTTTTGTTTTTTTAGCTTTAGCCACCGAGGTAGGCCTTTTTAACCTTGTCGCTGGCGGCAAGCTCGGCACCTGTGCCCGACAGCACGATGCTGCCTGTTTCAAGCACGTAGGCACGGTCGCTGATTGCCAGGGATTTACCTGCGTTCTGCTCAACCAGAAGAATGGTGGTGCCATCCTTATTAATGTCCTTGATTATCTCAAAAACCTGGTCAACAAGCAGGGGGGAAAGACCCATAGAGGGCTCATCCAGCATCAGCAGCTTGGGGTGTGACATAAGGGCACGGCCCATAGCCAGCATCTGCTGCTCACCACCCGAGAGGGTGCCCGCAATCTGGTTTCTTCTCTCGGCCAGACGGGGGAAGCGCTCATAAATACTGTCAATATCCTCTTTAAAGTTGGCCTTTTTGCCCTGGGAGTAGGCGCCCATCATCAGGTTCTCGTAAACGGTAAGCTCCTGGAAGACACGGCGTCCCTCGGGCACCTGGGACATACCCAGATGAACAATTTTGTGGCAGGGCATCTTGGTAATATCGTGGCCGTCGTATATAACCGAGCCGTGACGGGCGGGTATAAGGCCGATTACCGACTGCATTGTGGTGGTTTTACCTGCGCCGTTGGCGCCGATAAGGGTAACTATCTCACCCTCGTTAACCTCAAAGCTGATACCCTTAAGGGCGTTGATAACGCCATAGTAAACCTCTAAATCTTTAACTTCAAGTAAAGCCATAGCGTTATCCTCCTATGTAAGCCTTGATAACCTCGGGGTCGTTAAGTGCCACCTCGGGAGTACCCTGGGCCAGCACGGTGCCGAAGTTAAGCACGGTTATCTCGTCGCACAGACCCGAAACAAACTTCATATCGTGCTCAATAAGAAGAATGGTAACGTTATACTCGTCACGGATGTGACGAACTATATTCATAAGGTCGGCGGTTTCGTTGGGGTTCATACCTGCAGCGGGCTCGTCCAGGCAAAGGAGCTTGGGGTTGGTAGCCAGGGCGCGGGCAATCTCCAGTTTTCTCTGCTTACCGTAGGGCAGATTGCAGGAAAGGTTGTTTCTCTCCTCCTCAAGGCCCACTATTCGCAATATCTCCTTGGCCCTCTCCCTCATAGCCTTTTCGGTCTTAAAGTGGCGGGGCAAACGAAGCACGCTGGAAAGCATACCGCATTTAAACTCGGGCTGGTTGTGAAGACCTACCAGCACGTTGCGGATAACCGTCATATTGTTGAACAGACGGATATTCTGGAAGGTGCGGGCAATACCCTTGTGGTTAATAGCCTCCTGGCTTTTGCCTGTAAGGTCCTCCCCGTCAAGGTAGAACTTGCCTGTTGTAGGCTTATACACACCTGTAATCATATTGAAAACTGTGGTTTTACCTGCGCCGTTAGGGCCAACAAGGCCGTAAAGCTGCTTTTCCTTAATTTCCAGATTAAGGTCCTGCACGGCCTTAAGGCCGCCGAAGGATATACCTAAATTTTCTATTTTAAGAACAGTTTTAGCCATTTACCGGTCCCCCTTTCCGGGTTTATCGGGGGTGTAGGGCGAGTTGGTCTGCAGGTCTACCGACAGCACCTCGTCCATCTTAATTTTGGTGGGAACACGGTCCCATTTGGCCTCATCGTCGTGGACCTTGGAGGGGTCGTGACCCTTCTTAAACTTGCCCAGCAGGCTTTTCAGATTATAGGTTTCTCTGAAGCTCTTGAGGCCGGGAGCATTGTTATAAATTACCAGAACAATCAGAACAAGAGCATAGAACAGGTCCTGAAGGACGGCCAGGTTGCCCGTAAGAATTGTCTGGAGCTTCATATCAAGGAAGGTAATAAGGGTAGCGGCAATAATAGAGCCGTTGATGCTACCCATACCGCCCAGCACCACCATAACCAGAATTTCAATGGAGTAATTATAGCTGAACTTTGTGGATTGAACGGTAAAGTTAGAATAGCTGTAGAGCACACCTGCAATTCCTGCGAAGAAGGAAGAGATGGTGAACACCATAAGCTTGTACTTGGTAACGTTTATACCCGTTGCCCTTGCGGCAATCTCATTATCACGGATGGAGGTGATAGCGCGTCCGTGCTTTGAGCGGATAAGATTCTGGGTAACGGCCAGACAGCCCAGCACCAGCACCAGGGCGATGATGAAAAGGGTATTTTTATCATAGCGGGGGGTGTTAAGACCCAGGGAGCCGCCGAAGGATTCGTCCGAAGAGTTCATAAAGAAGGAACGGACAATCTCACCGAAGGCCAGGGTAACGATAGCCAGGTAATCGCCGCGAAGACGGAGGGCAGGCAGACCGATAATAACACCGAAGAGGGCCGCAACAAGACCGCCCACCACCAGAGAAACCAGCAGGGTGGGTACATCGCCCAGCAGGGGCTCAAGCAGGGCGGAGGTTTTACCGCCCAGATATGCACCAACGCACATAAAGCCTGCGTGACCCAGGGAAAGCTCACCCAAAAAGCCTACCACGATGGAAAGGGATACCGCCAGCATAATGGCGATAGCAATCTTCTCCAGCATATAGATGGAGGAGGAGGAAAGGGAGCCTGTAAGTGACATAACACCGAAAACTACGGTACAGATTGCCACTACCACGTAATTTACGTAGTGCTTCCACTTGATAGCAGATAAAGCCTTTGCCATTATACCTTCTCCCTCCTTTTCTTACCCAGGATGCCCGAAGGACGGACAAGCAGGATGATGATAAGTATAGAAAACTCTATAGCGTCGGTGTAGGGGGCGATGGCAGGAATGGTGAGAGAGATAGCCTCAACCACACCCATAAGAATACCGCCCAGCATAGCGCCGGGAATAGAGCCGATACCGCCGATAACCGCAGCCGTGAAGGCCTTGATACCGGGCATTGCGCCCAGGGTATTGGTAAGGCTGGGGGACTTAAGCAGCATAAAGAAGCCTGCAAAGGCGGCCAAAGCCGAGCCTATGGCAAAGGTAATGGTAATAATACCGTTTACGTTAATACCCATAAGCTGAGCGGCGCCCTTATCCTCAGATACGGCAATCATAGCGCGACCTATTTTGGTGTACTTTACAAAAAGGCTCAAAGCAATCATTATGGCGAAGGAGCAGCCAAGGGTAACCAGGGTGTATACCGGCAGCTTGATACTGCCCAGCATAACGTTACCCAGGTCGGCAACAATTACCATTTTGGGGGCCGAGCCGAAAATCATCTGTGCGGTGGACTGCAGCAGATAGCTGACACCGATAGCGGTAATAAGCACCGCCAGAGGGGATGCACCGCGCAGGGGCTTGTAGGCCACCTTCTCAATGGTGATACCCAGCAGCATACAGAAAACAACCGCAATAGCAAGACCCAGAATAGGGTTGCCCACAGAGGCCATAGTCAGAAAAATCATATAGCCGCCCACCATAATAACGTCACCGTGGGCAAAGTTCAGCATCTTTGCAATACCGTAAACCATAGTATAGCCCAAGGCTATCATAGCATAGGTACTACCCATACTGAGACCGTTCAATAATGTTTCAAAAATATTCATAAACTATCCTACATTTAAAAGTGACAAATTAGCCGACGCGCAAAAACTGCGTCGGCTAATTCATAATTAATATATTGGGCTTAAAAAGGATTAGTCAGCCTTCTTAAGGTCGTACTTTACAGCGCCCTTAACAACGTAGCCGTTGTCTTCCCAAGAAATATCGGTACCGGTAACACCGCTGTAGGTGAAGTCGCCGGTGAACTGCTCCTTAAGGATGTCGGAAAGGTCGGAAGCAGAAATGGTAACGTCGATCTTCTTGCCTGCCTCCTTAGCAGCCTTCATAGCATTGTAGATAGCGTAAATGCAGTCGTAAGCAGAAGCGCCGAACTGGTTGAGGGTTTCAGCCTTATACTTCTCGGTATACTTCTTAACGAAGTCGGCAGCAGCGCCCTCAGTAGCGTTGGAGTCGAAGTGAGAAAGCATAGAAACTTCCTGGGTGATGGTGGAAAGGTCGAGCTGACCTGCAAGGCCGTCGAAGCCGTCGCAGCCGTAGTAGATAGCGTCAGCGGCTACGGTGGACTTAGCCTGGGTCATAAAGATGGAAGCAGGCTGATAGTAGATGGGCATAAAGATGAACTTGCAATCCTTAAGGGTGGTAATCTGGGCAGAGAAGTCGGTAGCGTTAGCATCGGTGAATACTGCCTCAACAGTCTTAACGGAGGAATCAAGATTCTCCTTGAACTGCTTGTAGATACCGTTGGAATAGGGATCGTCAGACTTGTAGAAGATGCCGATGGTGTCGTTCTTGTAAACGCCGTTTACGTACTCGGCAGCAACCTTACCCTGGTTACCGTCAGCGAAGCACATCTGGAAGCCGTTATCGAACTCAGGAATCTTGTCACCCGAAGCAGAGGGGGTGAGGAAGAATACGTTGTCCTCGGCAGAGAGCTTGGAATACTCAAGGCCGGGGGCAGTGGTAACGGTACCGAGGGATACCTGCATACCATCCTCAAGCATAGAAGCGTAGTTAGCGGCAACCTTGGTAGCATCGTGAGTGTCATCGGTAGCGATAAGCTTGAACATAACGCCGTCAAGACCGCCTGCAGCATTGATCTCATCAATAGCCATCTGGGCAGCATTCTGAACAGCAACGCCGTAAACAGCAGCACCGCCGGTAAGGGGGCCGGATACGCCGATGATGAACTCGGTATTTTCACTGGTGTAGTTAGCACCGCCGCAAGCAGCGAGGCTAAAGAGCATAGCAGCAGCCATCAGAACGGCCAGTGCCTTTTTGAACATTGATTTCATAATAAAATCTCCTCTTTCTTTTAATGGCATATTTTTTTGAAAAATATCCTGTTTAATATTTTAGCACAGTAAAGTCAAGATGTTAACTGTCAATCTTGACAAAATTACTTGTGCAAATTTATGAATTTACTCTAAATAAGCAGCATACGGTCGTTTGCGGCGCCGTCGGAGCCTGCTTTTGCAAAGGCAGCCAGCAGATCTTCAACCGTCAGCTTAGACTTTTCCTCACCCTTAATATCAAGGATAATTTTGCCTGCGTTCATCATAATTAGGCGGTTACCGTAGGCGATGGCGTCCTTCATATTGTGGGTTATCATAATAGTAGTAAGCTTTGACTCCTCTACAATTTCCTTTGTGATGGAAAGCACCTTAGCAGCGGTCTTAGGGTCCAGGGCGGCGGTATGCTCGTCAAGAAGAAGCAGCTTGGGGTTGTTAATGGCCGCCATAAGCAGGGTTATAGCCTGGCGCTGACCCCCCGAAAGCAGACCCACCTTGGTGGAAAGGCGGTCCTCAAGGCCGAGGTCGAGGCGTGAGAGCATTTCCCTGTAAGTTTTGCGGTCGGCCTCCTTAATGGCCCACTTAAGGCCACGGGATTTGCCGCGAAGCATTGCCACCGACATATTTTCTTCAATCCACATATCTGCGGCGGTACCCGTCATAGGGTCCTGGAAAACACGGCCGATAAACTTTGCCCTTTTATATTCGGGAAGACGGGTTATATCGGTGCCGTCGATTATAATATGGCCCTCATCCACAGGAAAGGTTCCTGCAATAGCGTTAAGCATTGTGGATTTACCTGCGCCGTTACCGCCGATAACGGTAACGAAATCCCCGTCCTCAAGGGTGATGGAAAGGTCATTAAGGGCCACCTTTTCATTAACGGTGCCTGCATTGAAGACCTTGGTAATGTTTTTAAGCTCTAACATTTACGCCGCCTCCTTTGCTTTTACCTTGACCTTGGAAAAATACTTCTTTTTTAGATTGGGTACGGCCAGGAATACGGCAACCACCAGGGCGGAAAGCATCTTCAAAAGGTCGGTATCAAGACCCAGGAAGATAACCGTCTGGTAAACTATGTAGTAGATAATTCCGCCTATCATAACACCGGTAAGACGGATAACGAAGCTCTGACCCATACGGGAAACAATAGCCTCGCCGATAATTACGGCGGCCAGACCGATAACGATGGCTCCACGGCCGTCGGAAATATCGGCCTTACCCGAATACTGGGCCAGCAGAGAGCCCGCAAAGGCAACTATACCGTTAGAGAGAGCCAGACCTACCACCTTGTTAAGGTCGGTATTTATGCCCTGGGCCCTTGACATCTTTTCATTACAGCCGGTAGAACGGATAGACATACCGTAGCGGGTGCCGAAGAACCAGTAAAGCACTGCAATAAGCACCACAACTATAAGGAAGAGGTAAACCAGCGACTCATATTTTCTAAGCTGAGTCAGCAGCACGTCGAAGGTACGGGCGGGAAGGGCCTGATTGGCCTTGCCCATAATTTTAAGGTTGACCGACCAGAGAATAAGCTGGGTAAGGATACCCGACAGTATTGCGGGAATACCCATAACGGTGTGGAAAACTCCGGTAAGCAGACCTGCCAGCATACCTGCAATAAAGGCGACCAGCATAGCAGGCCAAACGTTCCAGCCTGCGGCCATAAGCATAGCGCAGGTGGCCATACCCGTAACCATAGAGCCGTCTACAGTCAGGTCGGCCAGGTCAAGTATTTTAAAGGTGATGTAAACACCTATAGCCATAATGCCCCAAATCATACCCTGTGCGGCGGCGCCGGGCATAGCATTAAGCCAGTTAAAAAAATCCATAATTCCTACTCCTATATATAATATAGTAAAATATGCCGCTACTATCTGTGCAGCGGCACACCTATTTTACTATAACTTCGCCTTAAAAGCAAGCCCTTTAAGAAAGAGCCTCGTAGCCTTCGGGAGGAGTGATGCCCAGCTCGGTGCAGAGGGTGGGATTGTACTTCTTGACAGGCTTATTATCATACTCGATAGCCATTTCGGAAATATCGGACTCACCCTTTAAGATTTTAACAGCCATTTCGCCCGTGGTGCGGCCCAGCTGCTCGTAGCTGATGGAAAGGGTAGCAATACCGCAGCCCTGGCAGATGCCTGCCTCACCGGCAATAATGGGAACCTTCTTGGGAGCAACAACGCCGTTAATGGTCTCGGTGCAGGAGGCGGCGGTGTTGTCGGTGGGGATGTAGATAGCGTCACAAGCGCCTGCGGCAGCCTCGGCAACCTGGGCTACGTCCTCGGAGCCTGCAAACTTGTAATCCTTAACGGTAACGCCCTTTTTCTCAAGGTATTCCTTAACTACCTTTACCTGGTAGTCGGAGTTAGCCTCGGCAGAGCAATAAAGCATACCAACGGTTTTAGCCGAGGGAACAAGGTCGAGAATCATCTGAGCCTGCTCGGTAAGGGGAGCAAGGTCGGAGGTACCGGAAACGTTTCCGCCAACGGTGCCAGAGAAGTTGTCAATCTTAAGGGCAACGCCGTACTCGGTAACAGAGGTGCCCAGAATGGGGATTTCCTCGGTAGCGTTGTAAGCGGCCTGGAGAGCGGGGGTAGCGTTGGCCATAATAAGGTCAACCTTCTTGGAAACGAAGTCGTTAACGATGGTAACGCAGGTGTCGGGATTGTTGGCGGCGTTCTGCTCGATAAACTCAACGTTTTCCTCGCCTAAAGCCTCAACGATAGCATCCTTAAAGCCCTGGGTAGCGGCATCAAGAGCCTCGTGGGTAACAAGCTGGCAGATACCAACCACAAACTTTCCGTCGTCCTTGTCGGCAGAGCCGCCACAGCCTGCAAAGCAGCAGACCATAAGGGCGATGCAGAGCAGCATAGCAATAATCTTTTTCATAATGGTTTTCTCCTTTTATCCGGGCGGCAAAGCCGCCATATTTACTCTTCGAAGAATGCAAGGCTTCTGCCCCACACCCTTCTGTGGTGGTTAGTATAACACTTTAAAGCGTTAAAGTCAAGCACTTTTTTTAAAAAAATTTTTATTTTTTACAATTCCGTGTTTTTGAGCCAAAAAAGCAAGGGCACTTGCGCGCCCTTTCTATATATGTGACGAAGTCACTCATTAATTCTGCATTTTGCATTTTGCA
>JAGAPN010000080.1 GCA_017623235.1 Clostridia bacterium
TGCTCCCTCTGCAGAGCCTGCACCCACCAGGGTATGAACCTCATCTATAAAAAGAATTATATCATCATCTGCGGTAACTTCATCTATTACAGATTTAATTCGTTCCTCAAAATCGCCTCTGTATTTGGTGCCCGCTACCATACCCGTAAGGTCAAGAGATATAATGCGCTTATTCCTAAGTATTTCGGGGGCATCGCCGGAAGAGATTTTAAGAGCAAGACCTTCTGCTATAGCGGTTTTGCCTACGCCCGGCTCACCAATAAGGCAGGGATTATTTTTCGTGCGCCTGCAAAGTATCTGTATAACACGTTCTATTTCCTCTGCCCTACCTATAACAGGATCAATTTTGCCTTCCTCTGCTTCTTTTGTTAGGTCATGACCGTATTTTTCCAAGGTAGGAGCGTGAGCCTTATCGGATTTTTTCGCCCCTTTGTCGGCAGAAAAATCATCCGCCTGACCCACGCTTTTTACTGCCTCCGTGGTAAGAGATGCTACGTCAACGTCAAGCTCATTTAAAAATCTGATGGCATAATTATCTCCGTCGCTGAGCAAGCCCATAAGAATATGCTCGGTGCCAACAAGATTTTTGCCGTTTTTACGGCTTAGCTTCATAGCCGTTTCCAATATGCGCTTTGCCCTGGGGGTAAACATATCGGGGGAAAGGCTGGTGGCGCTACCCGTACCGATAACATCCTCTATAAGCTCCTCAACCTTATCTACGGTTATACCCTTTTTATTAAGCACGGCACAGGCCACGCCGCTACCGGTCTTCAGAAGGCCTAAAAGCAGATGTTCACTGCCAACGTAGGTATGGCCGAAATATTCCGCAGAGCTTATTGTATAATTAAGTGCCTCATTGGCTTTTTCGGTAAATCCGTTAAAGGAGTATTTCAATTTATATCACCTCAAATCATATTTCTAACCATTTCAGCCCTGGCTTCATCCCTTTCTCTCGGACTCATTACCGAGAAGCTTTTTTGCAACATACCGGGCTGTGCTATTATAAGCAATTCAATAGGTCTTATAGTATCTTTTTCAATTATACCCATATTAATACCGAGTTTAATCATAGAAATGAGCTTCATAAACTCTTCGGAATTGAGTAAGCGGGCGTATTTAAGGGTGCCATAGGCACGGAAAACCGCATCCTCCAGCTCTTTAATATCAAGGGAGGCTCTGGCAGCCTTTTCTCTGTCAACTATTTGCTCGGCAATTACCTTAAGATTAGAAATGGCGTTCTCTTCGCTTATGCCAAGGGTTATCTGATTAGATATCTGGTAAAGCGAAGCTCCGGCTTTACTGCCTTCGCCATACATTCCACGTACTGTCAGACCGATTTTGCCTGCCGCATCCGAAACAGCGGCAATTTGTCCGCTGCTTTCACATACCGGTAAATGCAGCATAACCGATGCTCTAAGTCCCGTGCCGATATTTGTGGGACATTCGGTTAGAAAGCCCAGCTGGTTATCATAGGCAAAGCCCAGCTTTTCATTTAAGGCAGTGTCAAGACAGTCGGCCAGCTCGTATGCCTTATCCAGGGCCATTCCTCCGTAAATTACCTGTATGCGAATATGGTCCTCCTCGCCTATCATAACGCTTACGCTTTCGTCATCGGATATGGCAATCGCTCTATCGTGATAATTACGGGCAAAATCGGGACTGATAACGTGCCGCTCCACCATTGCGTTTATCTCGTTCTCGGGTACTGCGTTCATTTCAATAAATTTAAGCTTTAAATCTCCCGTCGCCGCTATCTCATCAATAGCCTTCTTCACACGAGCTTTAAGCTGAATAAACATATCGTCATTCATACGCCTGGGAAAAGGAAGGTCGGAAAGATTTCGGGCCAGGCGCACACGGGAACTGATTATAATATCGCCGACCTTATCGGCCTCTTTATACCAGCATGCCATATTATTTACCCTCCATTTTCTTAATTTCGTCACGCACAACAGCGGCTTCCTCATATTTTTCTGCAGCGACGAGAGAGGCAAGCTTTGCCTTCAGCTCAGAAACACTGCCTGTTTCTTCCTTAATTACCAGCTGTTTGGTGCCCGGCACCTTGCCTGTGTGGCGCACACCGCCGTGAATTCTTTTAAGATACGGTAAAAGCTCTGCGCCGAATTCTCTATAACATTCAGCACAGCCTACCTTGCCTGTTTCGGCTACGTCGGCAAAGGTGGCGCCGCAGCATCCACAGCTATGGGATGATATCCCTGCACTGACCTGTATTGTCTGTCCAAGCATAGAGGCCAAAATGTTAGATATGGGCCCTGCCGAGAAGCCTGTATAGCCCTGCTTTGCGGCGCAATATCCGCAAAGACTCTGCTCGGTTACCTTACCGTTAATCACCGTTTTTATATGTGTAGTCGCATTATTTTTTCCGCATTTCTGACATAACATAAAATCTACCTCCTAAAGCTGGGTCAAAAGCATCTGTTTTAAAATAGCTGCCCTAAGATACATTCTGTATTCCTGTGGAACACAGGCCATTGCGGTACCCGATATTGCAGACGACATAAGACGGGCAGTTTCCAATCCGATAAGCCCCGACTGACTGCAATTTTCAATAATAATTCTCGCATCCATAGGATCCAGTGCATCACCCACAGAATTAATTATATGCATTATGGCGGAGGAACGATTCAGCTGAATACGGGATATACGCACATATCCGCCGCCACCACGCCGACTTTCAATTATAAATCCCCTTTCGGGAGTGAAACGTGATGTAAGAACGTAATTTATCTGGCTTGGGGCGCAACCCACAATGGATGCCAGCTCATTACGTTGGATTTCTGCCATATTCTCATCTGATTCTTCTATAAGCTGTAAAATACGTTCTGCTATTATGTCACTCATTCTCATAACGTCACATCCTTTTTGACTTTAACTGACCTTTACAAGATTATTATACACGAAAGTCAGGGAAAGTCAATATATTATTTTTGAATTTTTTGTAACAATTCATTTTGTTTCTACATAGTATGTGTTGTAAAGAACGAAAGGGGGTCAACTGAATGTGTAACGGTTTTTCCGGTAACTGCACCTGGATTATCATAATCCTCTTACTCCTCTGTTGCTGTGGCGGTAATAACGGTATCAGCAATAACAGCTGTGGAGGTTGCGGTTGTGATAACAACTGCGGCTGTTGCTAATAAGCGACTCCAAAAAGAAAAGCCCGAAGCAATAGCTTCGGGCTTTTAACTGCACAAATTATTTGTTAAAAAGGTTAAGAACGTCGATGTAATCTCCGTCATCATCAGCATCTGCAGAAGTAGAAGAAATGATGGTGTCGATAGAAGGTGCATCTGCGTTCTTTTTCTTCTCATCTCCAAGGCCTGTAGCCACAACGATAACGCGGATGGTATCCTCAAGAGTTTCATCAAGGCGAGCACCCCAGATGATAGTTGCATCGGGATGGGCCATCTGATGGATGATGTTAGAAGCCTCTTCAACCTCTTCAAGACCAATATCCTCAGAACCGGTGATGGAAACAATAACGCCACGGGCATTATCCATAGAGGTTTCGATAAGGGGGCTGGAAA
>JAGAPN010000081.1 GCA_017623235.1 Clostridia bacterium
ACGCCGTTAAGGATATTATCGGCGAGGGTATTCCTGCCGAGGATATAACCGAAGAAACAATTTCATCTCATATATATACAAAGCATTATCCCGACCCCGAGCTTATTATCCGCCCCAGCGGAGAATACCGTCTGTCAAATTTTCTTATCTGGCAGTCGGCTTATAGTGAGTTCTGGTTTTCCAACGTTCTCTGGCCCGATTTCACCACCGATGACCTGGATAGGGCTATAGACGACTATAATAAACGCAACCGTCGTTTCGGCGGAGTGTAAAGGGGAGTAGGATTTGAAGACCCGTATAATTTCAGGTGTTGTGGCCGCCGCCCTGGTGGCAGGCCTGCTTTACCTAAATTCCTTTTTTGATATTACAGTGGTAATTGCCCTGGCCGCCCTTGCGGCCCTTGCCACCTATGAAATGCTGAGCAATACCGGCTGTATGAAGAATAAAGCTGCCGTAATTGTGGCAACGATATATTCGGCGACGGTACAGTTTGCCTACAGGGGCATCCTTGTCGATGCGGCACTGCTTACCGTTCTTTACGTGCTGTCGGTAGTAGGCTTTACCGTGTTTGACCATAAAAATTTCGGGGACAGGCAGATAACTATGGCGCTGGCTTGGCCGGTGCTGATGTCCTATGCCTTTGCATCCCTTGAAAGGGTTATTAACGTTACTGATTCCACAGGCCTTTTTTATTTTATTATGCTGCTTATTTTTGCCTGTGGCTCGGATATATTTGCCTACTTCGTGGGCAGCGCTGTAGGAAAGCATAAGCTGGCCCCCGAAATCAGTCCTAAAAAAACGGTGGAGGGCGCTATAGGAGGCCTTCTGGGTGCTGTGCTTTTAACGGTTGCAGCAGTATTTATATTTGAGGCAATCCTGGATGTTGATATCAAGCTTTGGCTTTTAGTTGCGGTTGCTCCCGTATTTGGTATCATCGGTATGCTGGGTGACCTTGTGGCCTCGGCCATAAAACGCAATTACGGCATTAAGGACTACGGTAATATTATGCCGGGTCACGGCGGCGTGCTTGACCGTCTTGATTCGGTGTTGCTGGTAGCCCCTGCCTTTGCGCTTTTCTTAAATTACGTTTCGGTAGTGTGATAATTTATGTCTAAATCTATTGTAATATTAGGTGCCACAGGCTCAATAGGCGAGCAGGCGTTAGACGTAGCCCGTAAGGGCGGCTACACCGTGCTTGGCCTGGCCGCAGGTAGTAATATAGATAAGCTTGAGGCCGCCGCCCGTGAGTTTTCGGTGCAGGCGGTTGCCCTCTTTGATGAAAACAAGGCGGCCGTGCTTAAGGCTCGCCTGGCCGACACCGATATAAAGGTATACGGCGGGGAAGAGGGAGTCTGCAGGGTAGCAGGAATAAAGGCCGATATTACCCTTAATTCCATTGTGGGAATAGCAGGCCTGCGACCCACCTTTGCCGCAATAGAAGCCGGCAACGATATTGCCCTTGCCAATAAAGAAACCTTGGTTACCGCAGGTGACCTGGTGAATAAGGCTATGAAGGAAAGGGGACTAAAGCTCCTGCCCGTGGATAGCGAGCATTCGGCTATTTTCCAGTCCCTCCAGGGCTCGCCCGAAAAATCCCTAACTAAGATTATTCTTACCGCATCGGGAGGCCCCTTCTATGGCAAAACCGCCGCCGAGCTTGAAAAGGTTACGGTAGCCGATGCTCTGAAGCATCCAAATTGGTCAATGGGGGCCAAAATCACCATTGACTCCGCCACCCTTATGAATAAGGGCCTTGAGGTTATTGAAGCGGTACATCTTTTTGGGCTCTCTGCTGATGATATTGAGGTGCTGGTACACCGTCAGAGCATTCTTCACTCGGCGGTAGAGTTTTCCGACGGCGCCGTTATCGGTCAGCTTGGCACCCCAGATATGCGTCTTCCTATACAGTATGCCTTTACCTATCCCGACAGGGGGGAGCTTTGCTGTGAAAGGCTGTCTTTGGCAGATGTGGGCACAATGACCTTTGCCCGTCCCGATACCAAAACCTTCCGCTGTCTGCAGCTTTGTATCGACGCCATTAAGGCCGGCGGCCTTAAGCCTGCAGCAGTAAACGGCGCCAATGAGGAGGCTGTTGCCTTGTTTTTGGCAGGCAAAATTAAGTTTTTGGATATTCCTCGTCTGGTAGAACTGGCCTTTAACGCCCAACCCGAGGTAAAAGATTTTACCCTGGAAGATGTTTTTGAGGCCGACCGCAGGGCCAGGGCGCTGGTAAGGGCTGAGGTCGATAATTAAAAACTATTTTCCTGCATACAATATATAAAAATTTTAAAAGGTGATTATTATTTCAACTATAGCAGAAATATGGGGCAATATCTGGCCCTATATCATCGCCGTGCTGGTGTTTGTGGTCCTTATTGTGATACACGAGTTCGGCCACTTTATTGCCGCAAAAATTTGCGGCGTCAGGGTAAACGAGTTTGCCGTAGGCTTCGGCCCAAAGCTTTTTAAGAAAAAATACGGCGAAACCACCTACGCCCTAAATCTTGTACCCCTGGGCGGATATTGCGCTATGGAGGGCGAGGATGAAACCAGCTCTGACGAGCGGGCCTTTTGTAATAAGGGCCCCTTTAAAAGGCTTTTTATCGTGGCTAACGGCGCTATTTTTAATCTGATACTTGGCCTTATTATCGTGGCCATAACACTTATACCCTCGGCCAAATTTGCCTCCACCGAAATTGCTAAGTTTGAGGAGGACGCCGTCAGCAGCAGCTACGGCCTGCAGGCGGGGGATAAGATATTGAAGGTAGACGGCCGAAGAATTTTTACCACCTACGATTTAAGCTATGCCTTCACAGGGGTAAAAAACGGTGAGGTCGACCTGGTGGTACAGCGTGATGGTGAAAAGGTTAACCTGCCTGACGTTAAATTCAATACCGCTGAAAATGAAGGTATCGAATACGTCAAGGTGGATTTCTACGTAAAGGGTATCGAGAAAACACCCCTTACCTTTATTTCTCACACCTTTAATACGGCTATTGCCAACTGTAGGGTAGTGTGGTTTTCCCTTATCGACCTTATAACATGCAAATACGGTCTTTCGGCAATGTCGGGACCCGTGGGAATAACCGCCGCAATAGGCGGTGTGGCCAAAACCAATCTTTTTGATATTCTGCCCATTATGGCCCTTATAACCATAAATCTGGGCATATTCAATCTGCTGCCCTTACCGGCTCTTGACGGCGGCAGAATACTCTTTATTTTGTTTGAGCTTATAACCCGAAAGCCCGTACCTGCCAAGTACGAAAGCTGGATACACGCCGCAGGTCTTATATTGCTGCTGGGTCTTATGTTACTGATTACCGCAAAGGATATTTTTTCATTAATAACAGGGTGATAATTTTGTTTACAAACGATAAAACTCGTCAGGTAAAGGCAGGAGGAGTTGCCATTGGGGGCGGTGCTCCCGTATCCATTCAGTCTATGCTGAACGTAAAGGCTGATAATATAGAAGGAAACGTGGCCCAGGCCAAGACGTTAGAGGCCGCAGGCTGTGAGATTATCCGTGTTTCGGTGCCCGACAAGGCGGCTGTAAGACTGGTGTCTGCCCTTAAAGAGAATGTTTCGGTGCCTATTGTTGCCGACATTCATTTTGACCATAAGCTGGCCCTGGAAAGCGTTGCCGCAGGCGTGGATAAAATAAGAATCAACCCGGGTAACATCGGCTCAGACGATAACGTAAAGGCGGTAGCCAATGCCTGCAAGGCGGCAGGAGTGCCTATCCGTATCGGCGTTAATTCGGGCTCGCTGGAGAAAAATATTCTGGCAAAATACGGCTCACCCACCCCCGAGGCTATGGTGGAAAGCGGCCTTTATCATATCTCTTTGCTTGAAAAATACGATTTTAACGATATAGTTTTATCTCTAAAATCTTCAGATACACAGCGTATGTACGATGCCTACGTCCGTGCGGCTGAGGTCTGCCCGTATCCCTTGCACCTGGGCGTTACCGAGGCAGGCACCCAGCGTATGGGTGTTATTAAGTCGGCCGCAGGCATTGGCGGTCTGCTGCTCAGAGGTATAGGAGCCACCGTGCGTATCTCCCTTACCGACGACCCCGTTTTAGAGGTTAGCGCCGCCCGTGATTTGCTGAAGGCTCTCGGCCTCAGAAACCAGGGTATAAAATTCGTTTCCTGCCCCACCTGCGGCAGAACCAGCATTGACCTTATAGGTCTGGCCAAGGCGGCGGAGGAACGCTTTGCAAATATTGATAAAAATATCACCGTAGCCATTATGGGCTGCGCCGTAAACGGCCCGGGAGAGGCCAGAGAGGCCGACCTGGGTGTTGCGGGCGGTAACGGCTGCGGTCTGCTTTTCAGCCGTGGCGAAATACTCCGCAAGGTGCCCGAAGATAATCTTCTGGATGCCTTGGAAGAAGAAATAATGAAATACGGAGAGTAGAATGGAACATAAAGTAAAAGAGGTCTTTGCCGACTACCTGGCAGAGGCGGCCTTGCCCGCCCTGCAGGAAGCTGTTGTTGCGGGCTGTAATATTGATACCCTCGGCCGAAGTCTATCGGTGTCCCTAAAGGCCGAGTCCTACGTGCCGGAGGGCGAGCTTTTTGCCTTTAAAAAGCTGCTTACCCAGGTGATGGAGCTTAATAGAATAGAGGTACATATATCCTTTGAACCATCGGCCCTTTGCGCCGATTCCTGCCGTGATATAGCCGCCGAGGTGCGCCGCAAGTCGGCTATGCTCAACGGCTATCTTAACGATGCTGTCTACAATCTGGAGGGTGACAGCCTTAATATTGAGCTTAAATACGGCGGCCTCGACGTTATAGAGTCGGTTGAGTTTGAAAAAAAGTTTAATTATATAGCAGGAAGGGATTACGGCCGTAGTCTTTCGGTAACCTTCTCGGGTGTTACCGAGGCGCCCGACATTCCTCTGCCGCCTCCCGACCTGGCGATCCCTGTACCACCAAAGGCCCAGGCCGTACCGAAGGCCGAGCCAAAACCCCAGGCTCCCGACAAGGTTTACGATTACGTCCCTGAAAACGGCCTGCCCGTTTACCTTGAAAGCGCCCAACTTATTTGGGGCAGAAATCTGAATACCGATACCAAGCCTATGATAGAGGTCACCGAAAACGATGAGTTTATTTGCTGCTGGGGTGAGGTATTCGGGGTAGAGGTAAGGACCATCAAGACCAAGCGAGGTCCCAGCAATATTCTGGAGTTTTCCTTCAGCGACCACACCAACTCCCTTACGGCAAGTATGTTTGTAGACCCCAAGGAGATGGACAAGCTGTCGGCCGTTAAAAACGGCAATTATATTCTTGTAAACGGCAAGTATGAGTTTGACAACTATAAAAAGGATTTTATTGTAAAGCCCCGTGCTATCGCCAAGCTGCAGAAGTATACCGAAAAGGATAATTATGACGGTATGAAGCGTGTGGAGCTTCACTGCCATACCAATATGTCCGCCAAGGACGCCGTGTCCTCCGGTGCCGATATTGTTCGCCAGGCCTTTAATTGGGGCCACAAGGCTATTGCAATTACCGACCACGGCGTAGTTCAGGCCTATCCCTCGGCTGCAGGTGAGGTCAAGTCCATTCGTAAAAGCGGCGGCGATTTCAAGGTTATTTACGGCGTAGAGTCCTACTTTGTTAACGATGAAAAATACGGCACCGATTTCGGCGCCCTTTATAAGCAGGGTAAGGTTAATCATCAGATAATTCTGGTAAAGAATCTTGCAGGCCTTAAAAACCTTTATAAGCTTGTGTCGGGCGCTCATCTTAATAATTTCTACAAGCGTCCCGTAACCCTTAAGAGTGAACTTGATAAGTACCGTGAGGGACTTATTATAGGCTCGGCCTGCGAGCAGGGTGAGCTTTATAAGGCAGTCGTTGAGGGCCGTCCCGATAATGAGCTTGACGAGATAGCCGCCTATTACGATTACCTGGAAATTCAGCCCCTGGGCAACAATGAATTTATGGTGCGCGACTCGGTAAAGCCCGATAAGCGCAACGAGAAAACAGGGGAGGTAACCCCCAACAAATTCCGCCACGTCAAATCCCTTGAGGTCATAAAGGATTTCAACCGTAAAATTGTTGAAATCGGTGACCGCCTGGGCAAGCCCGTGGTGGCTACGGGTGACGTTCATTTCCTTAAAAAAGAGGATGAAATAATCCGTAAAATTCTTATGGCAGGTCAGGGCTTTGACGATTTCGATAACCAGGCCCCCCTCTACCTTAAGACCACCGAGGAAATGCTGGCCGATTTTGATTATTTCGGTGAACGTGCCAAGGAATTTGTTATTGATAACCCCAACAAAATTGCCGATATGGTTGACGGTGACGTTATTCCCGTGCCCGACGGCAACTATCCCCCCGTTATTGAGGGCTCGGATGAGCTTCTGCGTGATATGTGCTGGGAAAGAGCCCATAAAACCTATGGCGAAAACCTGCCGGAGCTGGTAGAAAAGCGCCTGGATAAGGAGCTTAATTCTATCATTAATAACGGCTTCTCCATAATGTATATTTCGGCTCAGAAGCTGGTTGCCTTCAGTGAGGCCAATGGTTATCTGGTAGGCTCCCGAGGCTCGGTAGGCTCCTCCTTTGTTGCCACAATGGCAGGCATTTCGGAGGTTAACCCACTGGCCCCCCATTACGTTTGCCCCAAGTGCTGTTACAGTGAGTTTTTCACCGATGGTAGCGTTGGCTCGGGCTTTGATTTGCCCGAAAAGGCCTGCCCGAAATGCGGAGAAATGCTCCACCGTGACGGTCACGATATCCCCTTCGAAACCTTCTTGGGCTTTAAGGGAGATAAGGTGCCCGATATCGACCTTAACTTCTCCGATGAGTTCCAGACCCAGGTGCAAAAATATACCGAAACCCTGTTCGGTAGTGAAAACGTATTTAAGGCCGGTACCATATCTACCGTGGCCGAAAAGACCGCCTTCGGTTTTTCCAAGGCCTACGCCGAAAAGAAGGGCATAATCCTATCTAATGCCGAGCTTAACCGCCTGGCCAGCAAGGTAGAAAAGGCCCAGATAAAGCAGACCACCGGCCAGCACCCCGCAGGTATGATTGTCGTGCCCCGTGACAAAACGATATACGATTTCTGTCCCATTCAGCACCCTGCGGACGACGTTAAGTCCGATGTGGTTACCACCCATTTCGACTTCCACTCTATTCACGATACCATACTTAAATTGGACGAGCTGGGCCACGTTATACCCACCACCTATAAATATCTTGAGGAATATTCGGGAATCCCCGTAAGCGAGGTTTCTATGAGTGACCCCAAGGTTTACAGCCTTTTCTATTCTACCGAGGCTCTGGGGGTTACTCCCGAGGCTATTGATTCCACCACAGGCACCTACTGTATTCCCGAGTTTGGTACATCCTTCGTTCGAGGAATGCTTCACGACTGCCAGCCCAGAAACTTCTCCGACCTACTTCAGATTTCGGGTCTGTCCCACGGTACCGACGTTTATCTGGGTAATGCTAAAGACCTTATTGATAAAAAGATTTGTACCATTTCAGAGGTTATCGGTACCCGTGATAATATAATGGTTTACCTTATACATCAGGGTATGGAAGAGGGCAGAGCCTTCAAGATTACCGAAACGGTGCGTAAGGGCCTTGTGGCAAAGGGTAAGGTGCCCAAGGAGGCCTGGGCCGAGATGGAGGACGATATGCGTAAGGTCAACGTACCTGAATGGTATATTGAATCCTGCGGCAAAATAAAGTATATGTTCCCCAAGGCTCACGCCGCCGCCTACGTTACCGCTGCAATCCGTGTGGGCTGGTACAAGGTTTACAGGCCCATTGAGTTTTACTGCGCCTACTTTACCGCCCGTCCCGAGGACGTTGACGTGGAAACCATACTCAAAGGTAAGGATGCGGTAAAGGCCTACATCCGCAACATTAAGCTTAAGGGTAAGGAAGCCTCCAAAAAAGAGCTTGACGTATATGAAAATATGCTCATCTTCAACGAAATGTTTGAAAGAGGGCTGGAGGTGCTTCCCATACATCTTCATAAGTCCCACGCCAGAAAGTTCCTGGTAGAGGACGGAAAGATGCGTCTGCCCTTCGGCGCTTTGGGCGGGGTAGGCGATAAGGCGGCCGAGTCCCTTTATGAGGCCGCCCAGTCGGGCAACTACCTCTCCAAGCAGGAGTTCCAGAATATGGCAGGAGTTTCCAAGACCATTATTGAAACCCTTACCGATATGGGAGTGCTGGATGAGCTGCCCGATACCAATCAAATGACATTATTTTAGTTAAAACAACCAACGGTTTCGGCCGTTGGTTGTTTATTTTATCTAAAAAAGGTTACAACCATCCTAAAACGGTTGCAATTTTGTAACTTTTAGTTATAATAAGAGTAACAAGTTATTACAATTTTGTAACAACCGAAAGGAATGGTAATTATTCAGGACGCGGTCATCTCATTTATTGAAAAGATAAAGAGTGCAACAAGGCTCCACAAGTTAATAGCATTCGCCGCCGTAGCCGTAGTGCTTATGTTCGTATCCTACGTGGCTTCGGGCGTGCGTGTTACTTATAACGTACATGTAGACGGTAAGGCAGTTGCCAACGTGGCCAGCCACTCGGTATATGAAGAGGGCGTAAAGGCCGCCGGCAAGCTTTTAAACGGCGATAAGGACAGCATCGGCAATACCGAGCTTAAGGCTGTTATCACCGTTAACGCCAAAAGCGCCTCTGCCAAAGAGGTAGGCGCTCTTATTCTTAAAAATGCAGCTTCTGTTTGTGATGGCTACAAGGTTACCATCGGTGAAGATATCACCCTTTTTGTTGAGGACAAGGCCGAGGTTGAGGCCGCAATTCAGAATCGTCTTAATGCCTTCAACGTAGAGGGCGCCGAGTGCGAAAGCAAATTCACAGCTCAGGTTGGTGTTGAGCAGGCTTATTTCAGCTTAAAGGCTCTCTCCGACAGCAAGCTTGCTACAGATACCATCAGCACCTTAGACGTAGTTACTACCGCAGTTAAAAAGACTGCTTACACCGTACCCTATGAAACCGTTACTACCCGTACCTCTTCCCAGCTTGCAGGCTATATAAAGGTTACCAAGAGCGGCGTCAGGGGAAAGAATGAAAAGGTTGAGGAGATTACCTATTTAAACGGTGCAGTAACCGCAACCAACAAGCTTTCCGACGTGGTTGTTTCTTCCCCCGTTAACGAGGTTATCGTTATCGGTACAGGTAAGGCCAGCTACAACTCTGCCTATCAGAATGCTTCTACCGCCGGATTTAAGTGGCCCCTTACCGTTAAGGGTACCATCACCTCCTATTGGGGTGACGGTCGCGGTCATAAGGGTGTGGACCTTGCCGTACCTGTAGGCACCAAGGTTCTTGCCGTTAAGGGCGGTACCGTTGTGGAGGCTCGTTACACCTCTGACTACGGTTACCACGTAACCATTGACCACGGCAACGGTGTTAAGACCAGATACGCTCATAATAAGTATAATACCGTATCTGTGGGACAAACTGTTTCCGCAGGCCAGGTTATAGCAATCTCGGGCAATTCGGGTCGCTCCTCAGGACCCCACCTCCATTTTGAGGTAATCATCAACGGCACCCGTGTTAACCCCGCACCCTATATTGGACTTTAATGTTACTAAAAGCATCCGTAAGGATGCTTTTTCTTTTTTATTACCCCAACACATCGGCTCTTTTACTTGACTAAACCCCCATATATGGTGTATAATATTGGTAACTATGTACAAGGAGAAATATGTGTGGCTAAAACTGTAAAAGAATACGGAAACGACAGTATTACACAACTTAAAGGCCCTGACCAGGTTCGTCTTCGTCCCGCCGTTATCTTCGGCTCCGACGGGCTTGAGGGCTGTCAGCACGCCGTGTTTGAGATTATCTCAAACTCTATTGACGAGGCTCGTGAGGGCTACGGTAAAAAGATAGTTGTTACAAAGTATACCGACGGCTCGGTTGAGGTGCAGGACTTCGGCCGTGGCGCCCCTGTTGATTTTAATAATAAAGAGCAGCAGTATAACTACGTCCTGCTCTTTGAGCGCCTTTATGCCGGCGGTAAGTATAATACCAACAACGGCGGCGATTATGAATATTCTATCGGTCTTAACGGCTTGGGTCTTGCATCCACTCAGTTTGCAAGTGAGTATATGGACGTTGAGATAAAACGTGACGGCTTTAAATACAACCTTCACTTTGAAAAGGGCTTTAATAAAGGCGGCCTTGAAAAGGAAGAATATACGGGTAAGGATACCGGTACCAAAATTAAGTGGAAGCCCGACCTTAAGGTGTTTACCGATATAAATATTCCTACCGAATATTTTATTGACGTGCTTCGCCGACAGGCCGTTGTAAACGCTGGCATTGTCTTTATTTTCCGTGAGCAGCAGGGTAGCCGCTTTATCGAGCAGGAAATCTGCTATAAAAACGGTATCACCGATTATATCGGCGAAATAACAGGGGAGGATACCTTAACCTCGGTCCAGACCTGGGCTACCGAGCGCAAGGGTAAGGACCGTGAGGACAAGCCCGAATATAAGGTTAAGATAAACGCCGCCCTTTGCTTCTCCAATAAGAGGCAGATAAAGGAGTATTATCATAACTCCAGCTGGCTTGAGCACGGCGGCGCTCCCGAAAAGGCTGTACGTAACGCCTTTGTTTATCAGATAGACGCCTACATCAAGCAGCAAAATAAATATTCTAAAAACGAGAGTAAGATAACCTTCCAGGACGTTGAGGAGTGTCTGGCCCTGGTTATTTCCTCCTTTTCCACCCTTACCTCCTATGAAAATCAGACCAAAAAGTCTATTACCAACCGCTTTATTCAGGAGGCTATGACCGATTTCTTTAAGCACCAGCTGGAGATATATTTTATTGAGAACAAGGCCGAGGCCGATAAAATTGCCGACCAGGTGCTTATAAACAAGCGCTCCCGTGAGCGTAGTGAGAAGGAACGCATCAACATCAAAAACACCCTGCAAACAAAGGGCTCTGATATGGTCAACCGTGTGCAAAAGTTTGTTGACTGCCGCAGTAAGGACCCTGCCGAGCGCGAGGTGTTTATAGTTGAGGGTGACTCTGCTATGGGCTCCTGTAAGCTGGCAAGAGATGCCAATTTCCAGGCTATTATGCCGGTCAGAGGAAAAATTCTTAACTGCTTAAAATCCGAGTATGATAAAATATTCAAAAGTGAAATTATCACCGACCTTATCAGGGTGCTGGGCTGCGGTGTAGAGGTTAAGTCCAAGGCCAACAAGGACCTTTCTACCTTCAGCCTTGAAAACCTCCGCTGGAATAAGGTTATAATTTGTACCGATGCCGACGTGGACGGCTTCCACATCCGCACCCTTATCTTAACAATGATATACCGCCTTATGCCCACCCTTATAAGCGAGGGCAAGGTTTATATTGCCGAAACTCCTCTTTATGAGATAAACACCAAGGAAATGCCTTACTTTGCATATGACGAAAAGGAAAAGGCCGAAATCCTTGAGAAAATAGGCAATCAAAAGTATACCATTCAGCGTTCAAAGGGACTGGGTGAAAACCAGCCCGATATGATGAACCTTACCACTATGAACCCCGAAACCCGTCGTCTTATCCGCGTCCTCCCCGAGGATGCCGAGCAGACCTCAATTATGTTTGATATGCTGCTGGGTGACGACCTGCAGGGCAGAAAAGATTATATTTCAGAATACGGAAATCTCTACATCGACGATGTAGACGTTAGCTGACGGAGGAAAAAATGGCTCCAAGAAAGAAAAAAGAAACCAGTATTAAACCTGCCGAAAAGCCGAATGCTTTTATTGCGGGGGCAGGTACCGTCGTAGACCAGGGTATAATCGAAACACTTAAAACCAACTTTATGCCCTACGCTATGAGCATTATTATTTCCCGTGCTATTCCCGAAATAGACGGCTTCAAGCCCTCCCACAGAAAGCTGCTTTATACAATGTACCTTATGGGTCTGCTGAACGGCGGTACCATAAAGTCGGCCAACATCGTGGGCCGTACAATGCAGCTAAACCCCCACGGCGACGCCGCCATTTACGAAACAATGGTCCGCCTTTCCGAGGGTAACGAGGCCCTGCTCCACCCATACGTCAGGTCCAAGGGCTCATTCGGTAAAGCCTACTCCCGTGATATGGCCTACGCTGCCTCCCGTTATACCGAGGCTAAGCTGGCCCCCATTGCGGCAGAACTGTTTGCAGATATTGATAAGGAAACTGTGGAGTTTGTAGACAACTACGACTCCACTATGAAAGAGCCCACCCTCTTTCCCGTAACCTTCCCCTCAATACTTGTTAACTCAAATATGGGTATTGCCGCAGGTATGGCCAGCAACATCTGCCCCTTTAATCTGCGTGAGGTATGCAACACCACTATTGCTTATATTAAAGACAAGGATATTAATGTGGCAGACACCCTTTTAGCCCCCGATTTTCCCGTTGGCGGCCACCTGCTTTATGACCGTGCCGCTATGGAGGAAATCTATCGTACAGGTAGAGGCAGCTTTAAGGTAAGGGGAGTATACTCCTACGATAAATCCCAGAACTGTATTGATATAAGCGCCATACCGCCCACCACCACCTCTGAGCAGATAATTGAAAGGGTGGTTGAGCTTGTTAAGCAGAAAAAGATAACCGAAATCAACGATATCCGAGATGAAACCGACCTTAAGGGTCTCAAAATCACCATTGACCTTAAGAGGGGAATCGACCCCGATAAGCTTATGAAAAAGCTTTACAAGGCCACCACTCTTGAAGATTCCTTTGGTTGTAATTTTAATATTCTTATCGCCAACTCTCCCAGGGTTATGGGTGTTAAGGAAATTATTGAGGAATGGGTAGCCTTCCGTACCGAGTGTGTCAGAAACCGTGTTTACTTTAATCTGACCAAGGCTAAGGAAAAGCTTCATCTCTTAAAGGGTCTTGCAAAAATCCTGTTGGATATTGATAAGGCCATTAAGATTGTAAGGGAAACCGAAGAGGAAAAAGAGGTTGTTCCCAACCTTATGATTGGCTTCGGTATTGATGAGCTTCAGGCCGAATATGTGGCTGAAATCAAGCTGCGTCATTTAAATCGCCAGTACATCTTAAAAAAGCTTGACGACGTTGAAAACCTTGAAAAAGAGGTTAAGGATATGGAGGATATCCTTAACTCCCGCCGCAGGGTACAGAATATCATTATTAAGGAGCTGGAGGCTGTTGCCGACAAGTACGGCCAGGACCGTAAGACCCTTATTATCGAGTCTGATTCCTCCGCCGATGAGCCTGAGGAAGAGATTATAGACGATTCTCCCGTAACCCTCTTCTTCACCCGTGACGGCTACTTTAAGAAGATTCCCACTCCCAATCTGCGTATGAGCGGCGAGCAAAAGCTTAAGGAAGGGGATGAAATCGTCCAGACCGTGGAAACCACCGGCGGGGCCGAGCTTCTCTTCTTCTCCAACCGTCACCAGGTTTACAAAACCAAGGCTTCCGAGTTTGCCGACGGCAAGGCCAGCGTGCTGGGTGATTACATTCCTGCCAAGCTGGGCTTTGACGAGGGTGAAAGCGCTATCTATATGGCGGTTACCCTTAAGTATACCGGCCATATGATATTTGTCTTTGATAACGGCCGTGTGGCAAAGGTGCCTATGTCTTCATACGCCACAAAAACCAACCGTAAAAAGCTTATAAACGCCTACTGTGATAAATTTGTGCTTCATTCACCCATCCTGGCGGAGGAGGAGTGCGATATTCTGCTCACCTCCACCAACGGCCGTATGTTGCTGGTTAATACCGCCGCCCTGTCGGCCAAGGCCGCCAAGGATAACGGAGGTATTGCCGTTATGACCCAGAAGAGGGGACAGCGCATCTTTACCGCCGAGAAATATGTAGACGGTACTCTTGATAAGCCTCACCGTTACCGTGCAAGAAATCTTCCTGCCGCAGGCCAGAAAAAGGCCGAGGCCGAAACCGAGCAAATGACCTTTTAAAAAAGCGAACCGCCCGGCCGATATTTCGGTCGAGCGGTTGTCGACATAATGCAAACGCAGTTTCGTTTTCAAGTCGACAATAGTATTATTGTCTGTTTTTTCACTTATATTTAAGGAATTATTTGACAAAGCAGTATTTTTGATATATCATATCATTTGACTAAAAAATCCTTTGGAGGGATAATTTTGGCTGAAGAATTAGCAAAAATCTACGACCCCGGCGAGGTTGAAGACAGAATTTATAAGTTCTGGCTCGACGGCGGCTTTTTCCACGCTGAGGTAGATGCAAATAAAGAGCCTTACACTATAGTAATACCACCACCAAATATTACGGGACAGCTCCATATGGGCCACGCCCTTGACGATACCCTGCAGGATATTCTTATCCGCCATAAGCGTATGCAGGGCTATTCTGCCCTGTGGCTTCCCGGTAACGACCACGCTTCCATAGCTACCGAGGCTAAAATAGTTGAGGCT
>JAGAPN010000082.1 GCA_017623235.1 Clostridia bacterium
AATGCAAAGTGCAAAATGCAGAATTAATGAGTGACTTCGTCACATTTATATACAACGGTTGCCGTAAAGCATTATGGAAATATTGTAGGGGTCGGCGTCACGACGACCCGAATATAAATGCAGAATGCAAAGTGCAAAGCGCAAAATTTCGGTGTCTGCGACGCATATATAGCGGGCGCTTCGTGAAGCGCCCCTACAACGGTTGCCGTAAGTGTTTATATATCCGTGCCGCAGGCACACCTTTTTTATTCTTTATTCTTTATTCTTTTTTCTTTATTCTTTTACAGGGACGCTTCACGAAGCGTCCTTGTTTATAATATTATCTTATTCGTTCCGTCCTTGGATACGTAGTGGGTTTTGACCCCTAAAATATCCATCCACTGTCGGGTCAGGGCGGTGCCGTACATTCTTATCCAGCCTCTGCGGCGCAGCTCCTCGGTTTCCATTGGTCCCCAGAAGGCCTCGCCGTTTTCAAATATCTTTTCATTACTGCACCATATACAGGCCTCGGGCATTATGGCGGCGTAGACCTCAAGACCTACTCCTGCCTGGCCGTGGTGGGCCATCTGTACCATATCGGATTTCAGCAGGTGACGGGATTCTCTGAAAAGAATATCTCCGCCCTCGGGGCCCAGGTCCCCAAGGAAAAGCACCGATTTGTTGGGTGTGGACAGTCTGAAAACGGTGGAGCTGTCGTTCATAGGATTATTAAGCAGCTCCTTCCGCCAGGTGAAAAGAACGTCAATGGTAACCTCGTCAAATTGCAGGCGGTCCCCTTGATGCAGTATGGTCTTTTTACCCTGCAGGGTGGGATAAATCTCCAAAAAAGCGGGGATAGATTCGGAAAAATCCCTGCGGGTGGCCTCACGGTCGATAACCTGCCCCTCCTCCGCCAGGGAAAGGGGAGGGAAATTGAAGTAAACTCTGCTCGGGTTAAAATCTGCCAGACCGTTTCTTTTGGCCTCGCTGATAAAGCCGCCGATGTGGTCCAAATGGGCGTGGGTGAGTATCCAGGCCGATACGTGGCGGCCGCCGATATACTGCTTTAAAAGGGGCATATCCTCGGGGGCGCCTCCGTCGATTATGATTGCGTTATTTTCCTTTGTAATAATCACAAAGGACATCATAAATTCGCTGGTTTCGGTAATCTGATACATTACCGTGTTTTCGTTCATTTTATCACCTCGTCAGATTTACAGTTATCTTAAGGTCATCGCCACGGTCGGAAATCATTGTTTCAATGTAGCTTTTTACAAAGCTGTCCTGCTTCTGCCAAAGCTCCAGCCCCTCTTTAAAGAGGGAGGTATCCACCCTTTGTCCTGCAAAATACAGGGTGTTGATTTTGGCGTAGGTTTCGGCTAAAAGGTTAATATCTGCCGCCGAAAGTCCGCTTTCCGCTAGGCCTCTGTATATCTGGTTGCGGGAAAGCTCCTCAAAAAAGTCGGCCGAATATTTTTTTATATCGGCAAGGTGGGGGTTGCCCCCGTCCTCCTTTACCGACAGGCCGCAGACCTCATAGGAAAGGCTGCTGCCGTCATAGTGGACACGGCCGTACTGTATGGGGGACATTGTGGCGGCCGAGGTTACGATTTCGGTAACGCCGCCCTCCTCCACAATGCTCTGGGTGTGGATGTGGCCGCTGAAATTGCATTTGACCCCGTGTTTTTGGAAAAGAGGCAGCAGCTTTTCGGCATCGTAGAGCTGATAGCCGAAGGATAACAGCTCGTTATGCACAAAGAGGTTCTGGTGGGTTACCGCAACGGTGCGGTAGCCCCCTCTTTTTGCGGCCTTAAGCTCCTTTTCCAGCCACTTGTAGGTATCATTCTGCAGGCGGCATTTGCCAAGAGAGTTGGAGTCCAGCATAAATATACGCAGCTTGCCTTCGGCCTCGGCTACGTAGCTGAAGGTGGCTTCGTCACGGCTGATAGCCTCGGTGTAGCCGAAATCCTTATAGATTTCCTTAAAGCCCTCGCCGTCGACCCCCTCTACTGCAAGGGCCTGGCCATTTTCAAAGGATACCCCTGTGCTGTTAAGGTCGTGGTTTCCGGGGATTACCAGCACCTGAACTCCCGATTTCTCCAGCTCTGCCAGCTTTTCGGCCAGCTCGAGGTGGCTTTGCCTGGCGCCGTTAAGGGTCAAATCGCCTGAGAGTATCAGCAGGTCGGGCAGATTCTCTTTTGCATCGGCTATAAGAGCGTCTATTATCTCGACCGAGTAATGGGTTATCTTGCCGTCGGCGTTATTCAGCACCTTCATAAAATACTCGTCATCGGGGTGAAGGGTGGGGGAGATGTAGTGATTGTCGGTGGCTACCCATATATCAAGGTCGGCCTCCACCCTGCCGCAGCCCGAAAGGGGACAGAGCAGCAGGGCGCAGAGGAGTAAAGAAATAAGTTTTTTCATAAATTATTTAACGGCGGTCTTGTAAACCGTCTTGCTGTAGAATTTTTCTCCTGCCTTCAGCACAGCCGAGGGGAAATAACGGAATCTGGGGGCGTTGGGGAAGCCCTGGGTTTCCATACAGATTGCGGCAAATTTGCCGTAGGGTGTGCCCTTTTTGCCCTTGGTATCAAGGAAGGTGCCGGTGTAAATCTGAACACCGGGCAGGTCGGTAAGACACTCCACCTCAATGCCGTTGTCGGGGTTATAGAGGGTTGCGGCGTGGGTCAGCTCACGCTGGCAGGTCCACAGTATCATATTGTTGTCGATGCCGTCGCCCGTGGGGAGCAGCAGAGGGTCGCCGCGGCCCAGACGGTTTTTCAGCAGAGCAGGCTCTCTGAAATCGAAAACGGTGTTGTCAACGGGGCAAACGAAGCCGGTGGGCAGAGCGTTGGAATCAACCTCGCTGTAGCCGTCGGCATCTATCTGCAGGGTGTGGTTGAGCATTGTGCTGCCCGAGGTGGCGCCGTTCAGATTAAAGTAGGAGTGGTTGGTGAAGGAGGCCAGGGTATCTGCATCGGATACGGCAAAATATTCGATTTCCACAGCGGTGCCCTTAAGGGTGTACTTAACGGTGAAATCCATATTTCCGGGGAAGCCCTCCTCGCCGTCGGGGGAGTGAATGGTGGCCGAAATGCTGTCGTCACCCGTCTTTATATCATACATTCTGAAGGAGAAGCCGTCCTCTCCGCCGTGGAGGCAGTGAAGACCTGCGTTGTTAACGGGCAGATGATATTCCTTGCCGTTCAAGGTGAAAACAGCCCCCTCAATGCGGTTGGCAAAGCGGCCTACGGTGGCGCCGAAATAGGTGCCTCGGTCGTTGTCGTAGCCCCGGGCATCATCATAGCCCAGCACGATGTCAACGTAGTCGCCTTTTCGGTCCTTTACCTCAAAGCTGACCAGATTTGCACCGAAATCCATAACCGAAATTCTGGCCAGGCCGTTGTCTACGGTGTAGAGGGTAACCTCTTCACCCTTATTTGTTTTACCAAAAGGTCTTGTTGTAATCATAGCAAATTCTCCTTAAAATCTTTGATTTTTATATCTAATGCCTTCGCTATATCGGCAAAATATGAGTGACAGGTAAAAAGTATCACCTGGCGTTCCGACCCGTAGGCCTTTAAAAATTCCAGGGCTTTTTCGGCTCGGATGTCGTCGTAGCGGTCCAGGGGGTCGTCCAGAATAAGGGGCAGACCCTCTTTTCCTCCCATAAGCTCGGCCATAGCCAGCCGCAGGGCAAGATAAACCTGGTCGGCGGTGCCGCGGCTTAAGACCTCGGCTTCGTGAAGACCGAAGGCCTCGGAAGAGGACACGTTAATTTCAAAATTCTTTGATATGGTGACCCCCGTATATCGGCCTCCCGTAAGCCCGGAGAGTATCTGGGCCGTTCGGCTGTCCAGCGCTCCCGAGTAATCTCGGCGGAACCGTCGGTAGGCCTCCTCCAGAGCCTCCAGGGCGGTATCTGCCAGGCGGCAGAAGGCTTCACCCTTTTTTATCTGCTCTGAAAGCTCCTCCTGCTCCCTTCGCAGAAGCTCGGCCCTGCCTGCCGCCTTCTCGGCGGCCTTTATCTGAAGCTGAAGGGCGGTGAGCTGACTCTTAAGCTCGGAGGTCTTTTTTGACCTGTCCTTAACCATATCGCTAAGGCTCTCACCCTCTGAAATATCGGCGTCGGGTACACCCTCGGCCTCCAAAGCGGCCAGCCTTGCCTTGGCGGCCTCAATATCCTCACAGCCCGAGTGGCGGGCGGCCACCTCAAGCTGTTTTCTCCATCCTGCAAGGTCGGCAATATCCCTGCTCACCCTGTCGGCAAGCTGTCGGGCCTCGGCGCAATCACAGACGGGGGAAAGAGGCTGAAAATACTCGGTCATCATAAGGCACAGGCGGCGGGCGTTATCCTCTGCGGCTTTAGCGGCGGCCTGCTTTTCCTTAAAATCGGCGGCGGCCTGCTCTGCCTTCAGTATGCGTTGTTTTTCAGCGGCATACTCCTCTAAAAGCCGTTGCTTTTCGGTGAGTAGGGCATCCTTTGCCATACCCTTTTTACTGCCCCTTATAAAGGAGCGTATGAGGGCAAGTATAATGCCCAAACCTGCCGAAGCGGTACCGAAAATCTGATAATCCGAAAGGTACAGCACCACCGCAGCGGCAATAAATAAAAGTCCGAAAATAATAAGCAGAGGCTTTAAAAGGGAACCCTTGGCGGGGGCGGCGGTCAGCTCCTCATCAATTTGAGAAATTCGCCTTTCCAGCTCTGCAGGGTCGGGGCCGATTGCCGTATTGTCGGGAGTATCGGCAGAATCGGCCAGCTCCTCGGCCTGTCGGGCCAGACTTGCGGCGGCCTCGGCCTCGGCAATAAGGCTGTAGCCCCTACGCAGCCATTCCTCATCGGCGGTGGTGCCGTCGGTGAGGGTCAGCCGACCCTCAATTTCCTCAAGGGCGGTATAGCCTTCAACAAACTGCTTTACAAAGCCCTTTTTCTTAATTTTATCCAGCCTTTTAAGGTCGTCAAAAAGCCTGGCTCCTGCCTTGGAGCTTTCCTCCAGGGCCGCTGAAGCCTCGGCCTTGTGTGTGTAAAGCTCCCGAAGGTGAGCCTCGGTGGCCTCACAGTCTGCCAGCTCGCCTTCAATTTCACCCAGACGGCTTCGGGCCTTGTCCAGGCTGCCTATTCGGCCGCTTTTTGAAAGCAGGGCCTCTTTTGCTTTTTTAAGCCTTGCGGCCACCTCCTCGTAGGAGGTATCCTCATCTCCCGTTTCAACAATACCTGCCAGACGGGTGTTAAGCTCTCCGTCGGCATCGGCCGAGCCTCGGGTGGGTATACTGTCGGTTACAAAGATGCTTTTTTCTGCGGCGGCCTCGCTAAGGCCGAAAAATCGTTCTCCAAGGGAAGTAGTGCCCTGCAGAGCCTCCTTGGTGCCCAAATCAAGGTCCCAAAGGGTGATTTTATCGGCCGAATCCCGCGCCCCAAATTCCCTGTCTATTCGGTAGCGGCGGCCTGCCTGCTCAAAGGTTATGGAGCCTGCCATAGCCCCACCGCCCCAGGGCAGATACCTTTTTCTGGGGTTTTTGGCCTCGGCCTGCTTTTTGCCCGCAGTGCCGTAAAACATCATTTTTATAAAGGCCATAAGGGTGGTTTTGCCCTCCTCATTAGGGCCGTATATAAGGGTAACGCCATCCTCGGGGGCCAGGTGATAATCACGCAGCTTGCCAAAGGCGGCTATATCAACAGATATTATCTTCATCGTATTTCACCTCGGCCTCAAAGGCCTCAAGTCCCAGCCAAAGGGCGGCCTCAAGCTCTGCCGCCGCGCCCTCCTCGGCCGTGTCGATTTTTTCCAGCATAGTTTTTGCAAACAGGCCCTTAAGGCTCTTTTCCTCGGCAAGCGTGGCAAGGTTAAGCCTTGGCCGCATACGGCTTATTACCCGAGCGTAAAAAAGCCTCTCTGAAAGGAGCTGCTGTACCTGGGCGGGAGCAGGGCCCTTGCCATAGCCCGTAAGGGTTATCTTATAAAGGTTATCACCGTAGCCCTCGCCGTATTTTTCCTTGAGGGCGGCGCAGATGCCTTCTGCCAGCTCGGCGGCAGACAGGTCGGCGGCCTCGGCCCTTTCCTTGGCGTAGATTCTTCGGCAGGTGGGTATAAACTCCAGCTCGGCTCCAGACCCCGAAAGGGTACCCATATATACCCCCTTGGGGCCCAGCTCGTCAAAGCCCTGGCCCTCGGGACAGCCGGGATAGGCGATAAAGGAATTGCCCAGCCGCTCTACGGCGGTGCGCTTATGTATATGTCCAAGGGCGGCGTAATGGGGGCCGATGGCCTTTATATAGTCGGCGTTCAGCGGATTATAGCGACTGTCAGAGCCGCCGAAATCCCCGTGAAGCAGCAGTATATTTACGTAATCATCCTGCGGCATAGGGTCGGTGTCCACCCGTTGGGAAAAAGGCCTGGCAAAGGACCTGCCCTTTATCCTCACCTTAATATCGGGCAGGGTTACCTCCTCAAATTCGGTGGCAAAAACCTTCAGGTTTTCGGGTAACTCCCGTCCCACAAAGGGGGAGGAGCCGTCCAGGGGGTCGTGGTTGCCTGCAACGTAGAAAAAACGGGTGTCCGCGGTGGCAGAAATATGCTCCATCACGGTAGCAAAATAAGGGGCCGCAGAGGCGTTGCTGTGAAAAAGGTCCCCTGCAATCAGGCAGATATCCACCCCGTTTTCCCTGCAAAGGGCGCATATACGGCCAAAGGTCTGACAGATTTCAAAGCCTCTGGTTTCCCCCGTACCTTCGGGCCAATCGGCCCCTATATGCAGGTCGGCGGTGTGCAGTATTTTAACAGAAGACATAATTTCCTCCGTATCGATATAATATGACATTTTAATAATATCATTTTTACAATCACTTATCAAGAAGATATTGCGCAAAATAATTATTTAGTGTATAATAATACTAAATATGTGTATCAAGGAGAAGCCATTATGGACGTGCGTGTAGGTGATACCCTGCTTATGAAGAAAAAGCATCCCTGCGGTGCCGATACCTTTTCGGTGCTTCGGGTGGGTATGGATTTCAAGGTGCGCTGCAACGGCTGCGGCCACGAGGTTATGACCCCCAGGGTTAAAATCGAGCGCAATATAAAGAAGATTATCAGAAACGACGGAGAAGACAATGTTTGATAAATTAAAGGCAGTAGAAATGAGATTTGAAGAGGTGGGTCAGCTCCTTTCCGACCCCGCTATCATCTCGGATAACGAGCAGTTTAAAAAACTGATGAAGGAGCATAAGGACCTTACCCCAATAGTTGAAAAATACCGTGAATATTCCGCCGCCAAGGCCGCCGAGGCCGAGGCCCGTGAGCTGCTGGACGCAGGCGGCCTGGATAAGGATTTTAAGGAGCTTGTTGAGGAGGAATATCTCCAGGCCAAGGCCGATATAGAGGCCTTCTCTGAGGAGCTTAAGATACTGCTTCTGCCCAAGGACCCCAACGACGACCGCAACGTTATTGTGGAAATCCGAGGTGGCGCAGGCGGTGAAGAGGCGGCCCTTTTTGCAGGGGTGCTTATGCGTATGTATACAATGTACGCCGAATCCTGCCGCTTTAAGGTGGAAATAATCAACGCCAACGAAACCGAGCTGGGCGGCTATAAGGAAGTCAGCTTTATGATTGAGGGCGAGGGCGCCTATTCCCGCTTTAAGTATGAAAGCGGCGTTCACCGTGTACAGCGTGTGCCCGAAACCGAAACCTCGGGCCGTATCCACACCTCAACGGTAACGGTGGCCGTGCTTCCCGAGGCTGACGACGTTGAAATTGAGATAAACCCTGCCGACCTGCAGATAGATACCTTCCGTTCCTCGGGCGCAGGCGGTCAGCACATTAACAAAACCGAGTCGGCTATCCGCATCACCCACCTGCCCACAGGTCTTGTGGTAGAGTGCCAGGATGAGAGAAGCCAGTTTAAAAATAAGGACAAGGCTATGAAGGTGCTTCGCTCCCGTCTGTATGAGATGGAGCAGGCAAAGCAGACCGAGGCTATTGCCTCCGACCGTAAGGCCCAGGTAGGAACAGGTGACCGCAGTGAGCGTATCCGCACCTACAACTACCCCCAGGGCAGGGTTACCGACCACCGTATAGGTCTTACCCTTTATAAGCTTGAACAGATAGTAAACGGTGATATGGAAGAGGTTGTTGACGCCCTTATCACCTACTACCGTACAGAAATGCTCAAGGCCGAGGCCGAGCAGTAAGGATATTATTATGCAGACCGTAATTTTAAAGGATGACAGCAAGGGTATAGCCTCCGCCGCCGAGATGCTTTCGGCAGGCGGTGTGGTTGCCATACCCACCGAAACGGTTTACGGTCTTGCCGCCTCCGCCTACGATGACAACGCTATTGCCAAGGTTTTTAAGGCCAAGGGCCGCCCCCAGGATAACCCCCTTATAGTGCATATCTGTGATATGGATATGCTGGGTGAGGTGGCGGCAGACCTACCCGACGAGGCCTTCGCTCTGGCCGAGGCTTTTTGGCCCGGTCCCCTTACTATGGTGGTGAAAAAGTCGGATAAAATTGCCCAAAGCGTGTCCCGTGGGCTTGATACCGTGGCCGTCCGTATGCCCGACCACCCTGTGGCAGGGCAGATAATAAGGCGGTCGGGCCTGCCTCTGGCGGCTCCGTCGGCCAATATTTCGGGCTCCCCCAGTCCCACCTCTGCCGCCCACGTTATTGCCGACCTTGACGGCCGTATCGACGGCGTGGTTGTGTCGGGGGACAGCAGGGTAGGGGTGGAATCCACCGTTATTACCCTTGCCACAAAGCCCCCAAGGCTGCTGCGTCCGGGGCTTATTACCGCCGAGGAGCTAAAGGCCTATTTGCCCGATTTGGTTATTGACTCTGCCGTGCTGGCCCAGCCCGAGGAGGGGCAGAAGGTGGCTTCGCCCGGTATGAAATACAAGCATTATTCCCCCAAAACCGAGGTAATTCTGGTTGAAGCGGATGCCGCCGCCTTTGCCGATTTTGTAAACGGTCAAAGGGAGTGCGCCGCCATCTGCTTTGATGAGGATGCCGAAAAAATAACCCTTCCCACCCTCTGCTACGGCTCGGGCGAGGACGAGGAAAGCCAGGCTCACAGCCTGTTTTCCTGCCTGCGACAGGCCGACGGTCTGGGGGTAAAAAGGGTGTACGTTCACGCCCCTAAAAAAAGCGGCGTCGGCCTTGCGGTTTATAACCGCCTTATCCGTGCCGCCGCCTTCAAGGTGATAAAATTATGAAATACGTTTTAGGTCTTACGGGCCCAACGGGCTCGGGCAAGTCCACCGTGGCCGACCTTGCCGCAGGACTGGGCTGGTTTGTTATCGACTGTGATAAGCTGGTAAAAAGGGCCTATCTCCGCCCCGAGGTGCTGGAGGCCTTAAGGGCGGCCTTCGGTGAGGAGATTTTCGACCGTGGTCAGCTGGTAAGAGGGGCCCTGGCAAAAAAGGCCTTTGCCACAAGGGAGGGCACCGAGCTGCTTAACAAAACGGTGCTGCCCTTTATAACCGAAATGATAAAGGATGAAATCGCCGCCGCAGGGGATAAGGTTTTGCTTGATGCCCCCACCCTGTACGAAAGCGGGGCGGATGCCCTGTGCGATTCGGTCTGCGCCCTGCTGGCCGAGGATGAGGTGCGGCGCTCCCGCATACTTTCCAGGGATAACATAACGGCCGAGGCCGCCGCCCTTCGTATGTCGGCGGGAAAGCCTGATGATTTTTATAAAAATCGGGCACAATACATACTGTATAACAACGGCGACACAGCCGAAATTATAAAGGCATTTACAAAAATTTTAACCGAATTGGGAGGAAACTGATATGGCAGAAAAATCCAAGGCAGAGCTTTTAAAGGAAAAGCTTTTTATAAACCGTGAAAACGGTCTTAAAAAGGTGGAGGACCCTGTCTGGCAGAAGATAAACGACTTTTGCGAGGGCTATAAAAAATTCCTGGCCGACG
This sequence comes from Clostridia bacterium, assembly GCA_017623235.1. Classification (GTDB taxonomy): domain Bacteria; phylum Bacillota; class Clostridia; order Oscillospirales; family Acutalibacteraceae; genus SFWF01. Next base: position 9,910 of record JAGAPN010000082.1, read on the forward strand.
GCAAGACCGAGCGTGAGGCCGCCCTGGCCGCTATCGCTATTGCCGAGAAGGCAGGCTTTACCCCCTGGTGCCCCGATAAGGCCTACAAGGCAGGGGATAAGTACTATGTAAACAACCGTGGCAAGACGGTAGCCTTTGTGGTGGTTGGTAGGGAAAAGGTGGATAAGGGCGCCCGGATAACCGCCGCCCATATTGATTCCCCCAGAATTGATTTAAAGCCCAATCCCCTTTACGAGGATACCGAGCTGGCCCTCTTTAAGACCCACTACTACGGCGGTATAAAAAAATATCAGTGGACCGCTATACCCCTGGCCCTCCACGGCGTTTTTGCCAAGAAGGACGGCTCTGTGGTAAAGGTTAATATCGGTGAGGATGAGGGCGACCCCAAATTCGTTATTACCGACCTGCTGCCCCATCTGGCGCAGGAGCAGTATAAGCGCACCCTGAACGAGGGCGTTAAGGGTGAGGAGCTTAATATTCTCATCGGCAGCCGCCCCTTTAAGGATGATAAGGGAAGCGAGCTGGTAAAGCTTAATATTATGGCTATCTTAAACGAGAAATACGGCGTCACCGAGGAGGATTTCCTCTCGGCCGAGCTGGAGTGTGTGCCTGCCTTTAAGCCCTGCGATATCGGACTTGATCGTTCCCTTATAGGTGCCTACGGTCACGACGACAGGGTCTGCGCATATCCTGCCCTTATGGCTATAACCGAGGTGGAAAACCCCGAAAGGACCGCCGTTGCCATTCTTACCGATAAGGAGGAGATAGGCTCCGACGGCAACACAGGCCTTAACTCCGATTTCCTAAAATACGTTATCCGTGACCTGGCAGAGCTTCAGGGAGTGGATTATACCCAGGCCCTTCGTGCCTCCAAGTGCCTCTCGGCCGACGTTAACGCAGGGCTGGACCCCACCTTCAAGGATGTAATGGAGGCTAAAAACGCATCCAAGCTTAACTACGGTGCCGTTATCACCAAGTATACCGGCTCCCGTGGTAAGGCAGGTACCTCCGACGCCTCTGCCGAGTATGTGGCATACGTGAGAAATATGCTGGATGCCGCAGGTATTGCCTGGCAGACCGGCGAGCTGGGCCGTGTAGACCTGGGCGGCGGCGGAACGGTAGCTATGTATATCGCCAACCTGGGTGTAGACGTGGTAGACCTGGGGGTTCCCGTCCTTTCTATGCACGCCCCCTTTGAGGTGGTTGCCAAGTTCGACGTTTATGAAACCTATCGCACAATGTTAGAGTTTTGCAAATAATTAATGCTGTTCAGCGCTTGCCAAAGCGGGTTTTACGGAGGCTTTTATGATTCGCGGTGTAATATTTGATTTAGACCATACCTTGTTTGACCGATATGCCACAATAAAAAAGGTAATGCCCGATTTTTATCATCATTACAGAGAAAAAATTCCGAAAAAGCTATCGGTAGAGGAATTTATAGACCGTTTTATTTCAATTGAAAAAAAGCACATACATTACGGATGGGCAAAAATTATAAAAACCTGCGTAGAGGAAGGTATATTCTCTCCTGTTGCTGATGAAGAGATAACCGAGGTAGTAGGATATATTATCAATCACTGTTGGACTATAGCTGCGGTTAAATACCCGTTTACAAATCCAATGCTTATAAAGCTTCGACAACAGGGTTATAAGCTTGGTATAGTTACTAACGGCGGTCACGCTTGTCAGGATTTTAAGCTTAAAATGCTTGAACTTTACGATCTGGTGGACGAGGTGGTAATAAGCGAAGACGTGGGTGCTCACAAGCCCGACCCCCAACCCTTTCTCATAATGAGCGAGAAAATCGGCATCCCCCCTCACGAGCTTATTTATGTAGGCGATCATCCCGTAAACGACGTTGACGGTTCGAGAAGGGCGGGCTACATACCCGTTTGGGTTAAAACCACGGGATATTGGTGCTTTGACCTAGTTCCTCGTGCAGACTATGAGATAGAAACGGTTGAGGAAATACCCGACCTGCTTAACAAAATAAATAATAAGTAAAAATAAAAATTCGTTTGAGAAGCTTACTGAAAAGGACAGCTCAAACGAATTTTTTATTTACAGCATACGTCTAAGTCGCTTTAGGGCGGATGTTTCTATTCTGGAAACGTAGGAGCGTGATATGCCCATTCGGGCGGCCACCTCCTTCTGGGTCAGCTCATCCTCCCCATCCAGACCGTAGCGCAGGGTTATAATCTCCTTTTCACGGTCGTCCAGAGCGGTGGTAAGCAGCACCTTAAGCTTCTCCAGCTTTACCTTGCGGTCAATTTCGTCGGCTATATTTACGTCGTCGGCCACCACGTCCATAAGGGTAAGGGAATTGCCGTTTTTATCGGTATCTATGGGGTCGCCGAAATGTAGGTCCTGGGCCGATTTTTTATTTGCCCTGAAATACATCAGCACCTCGTTTTCAATACAGCGGGAGGCGTAGGTGGCAAGGCGTATTCCTTTGTCGGAGCGGAAGGTGGAAACCGCCTTTATAAGACCTATGGTGCCGATTGATATCAGGTCATCCTGGTCGGCGGAGCCTACGTAATATTTCTTTATGATGTGAGCCACCAGGCGGAGATTATGCTCTATCAGCTTGTTTTTGGCGTCGTTATCCCCCTGCTCCATTTTGGCCACCAGCTCTCTTTCCTCTGCCGCCGTAAGAGCAGGAGGAAAGGCCCCCGGTGAGGTTATGTGGAGAGCCAGGTAAAAAATAGAAGACGCAATCTGTAGTAAAAATCCAAACATAAAAAAACCCCTTTCATAAAATTCTATGAAGGGGGTTTTATTTTATGCTTTAGTGGCTATAACCTCGCCGACATATTCGTCTAAAAAGGCTTCGGCGTGCTTCCGCATAGAAATTGTCGCCTTGTCGCCCTTAAAGGAAAATACCCAGATGGCGTTGCCGAAATATTTGTCAATGACTTGTACTTTTATAAGAAGCTTACGCTCTTCTGCCCAGGCGGCGGATACGGCACAGTCGTATAGGTGGTCCACCGCCAGCAGGCCAGCGTGGTCGTCGGAATAGCCCTGCTGGGGGAATTTTGTAAACACGTTTTCCCCAAGACCGAAGGCCAGTTCTTTATCGCCCTGGGCGTTGGTGTAGCATAGCCTGCCGCCCTTGCCCTCAAAATGCAGGGTGAATTTTTTAAAGCCTGCAAGATTATCGTCGCAGATATAGGTGACGCCTGAAATCTCGTCCATAGCGGGGGAATAGGCCTCGCCCTTGATTTTGCAAAGCTTAAGCTGCTTGCCCCTCGCTTCGCAAAGGGCGGCGGCCTCGGGGTCTTCGGGCAGAGGAGAGCCCAGATGGTCGATAATGATATCCTGAAGGGCGGTGAGAATCAAGGCCTTCGCCTCCTCATAGCCCTGGGTGTCGGCGGTACAGGTAAAAATAAAATCCTGCTTGGGCAGACAAATGGTGAGTTGACTGCCCATACCGTTAAAGGCGAAGCCGTCATCGCCATATCGCCATATCTGATAGCCATAGCCATGGGTGAACACCCCGTCAAAGCCACTTTCGCAGTTGTCGGCCAGCCTTGAGGTGGCCTCTCGCATATATTTTTCATTTATTATCTGACGGCCCTGCCAGCTGCCGTAATTCATTACGAAGCGGGCAAAGGAAGCCACGTCTTGCGTTGTACAAAGCATTGCTGAATCACCAAAGGTGTCATCGGTTTTGGTCTTCAGCATATAGGCCGTTTTAAAGGTGCCGATATGGTCGAAGATGCGTGTCTTTAAAAAGTCGAAAAGGCTCATACCCGAAAGCCGCTCCACAAGGGTGGACAGCACCTGGGAGCCCGGGCTGTCATAATGCCAGCGCATACCCGGGGCCATATTGGCTTGATTTCGGTTGAAATATATGTGTGTACGGTCGGGGTCCTTGTCGTAAAACCACGAGGGAGTATCGCCGCAGGTCTGCATCATCAGCATATCCCTAACGGTAAGCTCCTTCAGGTTTTCGGGCAGGTCGGTGTCAATTTTATCGGGGAAAAAGGTGTGTATTTTATCATCCAGCCCAAGCAGACCGTCCTGCTCTAAAAGTCCGATAGCCACTCCGACAAAGCTTTTGGTCTGAGAGTACATTCTGTGACAGAAATTTTCACTAAAGGGCAACCAGTAGTATTCGGCAAAAATATCGTTACCCTTCATCATAAGAATACTGTGCATAGGCAGGCCCCTTTTTTCAAGGGTATTTATAAATTCAAGTACCCTGGTTGAGGATATTCCGGCCTTTTCGGGGATAATTTTATCGAACATTTTCAGTCACCTTTCCTTTTGCTCATTTGTAAACGATTATATACTAATAAGGGGCTTTTTTCAACCTTTTACAGAATAATTCTGCATAAAATGTTTATAAATTTGACTATCGTGTTATAGAATAATGCCTCTGCCCTGCAGAATTTTTACGCAGGGCAGTTTCTTTAATTATGGGGAAATTATCTTTAAATATGAAACGATATATTGATTGAATTTAATT
>JAGAPN010000083.1 GCA_017623235.1 Clostridia bacterium
AGGGAGCAGGCGTTTTAAAGTTTGGCGATTTTACTGCTAAAAGCGGCCGCAAAATCCCTTATTTTATAAATGCAGGAGATATTAAAACCGGTGACCAGATTTGTAAGCTTGGCGAATTTTATGCAAAGGCTTATTTTGAGAAAATCGGCAATAAAAAGACCGTTCTTTACGGCCCTGCTTACAAGGGTATCCCCATTGCCGTTTCGGTTGCTACCGCTCTGTCCCGTGAGGGCTTGGACGTGCCCTTCTTCTTCAACCGCAAGGAAGAAAAAGACCACGGCGAAGGCGGTGTATTCGTAGGCTACAAGCCCCAGGGCGAGGATATCGTTATCGTTGAAGACGTTATCACCGCAGGTACCGCAATCAGAGAAAGTATGGAGATTTTAAAATCCCTTAAGGACTCCAAGGTTGCCGCTGTTTTCGTAATGGTTGACAGAAAAGAAAAGGGCAAAACTGAGAAAAGTGCTATGGCAGAGGTTGGCGAGGAGTTCGGCTTCCCCGTATATTCTGTTGTAGACGTGTATGATATTATTGAATATCTTGAGGAAGACGAAGCCAACCGTGAAAACGTTGACCGCATCAAGAAATATCTTGAGGTAAACGGCGCCAAGGCATAAAATTCCTGAAAGGACCGATATAATGAGAAGCTTAATCGATATTCTCGACCTTACCACCGCTGAAATTGACGAGCTGGTATCCACCGCTAACGACATTATAGCTGACCCCGAAAAGTATGCTCATAAGTGTCAGGGCAAAAAGCTGGCAACCCTGTTTTTTGAGCCCTCCACCCGTACCCGCCTTTCTTTTGAGGCGGCAATGTATGAGCTGGGCGGTAACGTTCTCGGCTTTTCCGAGGCCCAAAGCTCATCCTCAGCCAAGGGAGAAAGCGTTTCCGACACGGTAAAGGTTGTTGGCTACTATGCCGATATTATAGCAATGCGTCATCCCAAGGAGGGCGCACCCCTGGTTGCCTCTATGAAGGCAGGTATACCTGTTATCAATGCAGGTGACGGCGGCCATAATCACCCCACACAGACCCTTACCGACCTGCTCACTATTAACCGTGAGAAGGGTCGCTTCAGCGGACTTACGGTGGGCTTCTGCGGTGACCTTAAGTTCGGAAGGACAGTGCATTCCCTTATAGGCGCTCTGTCACGCTACGAAAAAGTAAAAATCGTTTTGGTATCTCCTAAAGAGCTTACTGTGCCTGAATACATAAAGGAAGAGGTCTTAAAGGCTAAAAATATAGAGTTCGTGGAAACTACCGACCTTGAAGAGGTTATGCCTCAGCTTGATATCCTTTATATGACCCGTGTTCAGCGTGAACGCTTCTTTAACGAGCAGGATTATATTCGTCTTAAGGACAGCTATATCCTTACCCCTGAAAAGCTTGCTACGGCAAAGCCCGATATGTGTATTCTTCATCCGCTGCCCCGCGTTAACGAGATAGCAGTTGCGGTAGATGATGACCCCCGTGCCAAGTATTTCGAGCAGGCTAAAAACGGTAAGTATATCAGAATGGCCCTTATCCTTAAGCTTCTGGAGGTGGAGTAAATGACAGTCAGCCCAATAGAAAACGGAATCGTTTTAGACCATATTACCGCCGGCAAGGGAATGGAGCTTTATAAGGTTTTAGGCCTTGCCGAGCTGGACTGCCTGGTGGCCGTTATCAACAACGCCTACAGCAAGAAATCTCCCACCGGTAAAAAGGATATTATTAAAATTGATGCCCAGATAGATTTGGATTTTGATATTATCGGTTATATCGATCCCGGCATCACTGTTAATATTATAAAAAACGGTGTTAACACCAAAATGGAGAAGATAGACCCCCCTGAAACTATTGAGGGAATTATAAAGTGTAAAAATCCACGTTGTATTACCTCGGTAGAGCAGGAGCTGCCCCATATCTTCAAGCTGACCGACAGGGAAAATATGGTTTATCGTTGCATATACTGTGAATCGAAGGCTAAATAGTCTTCGTTTTCACTTTTTATGGCTTTTTGGAGGATACACAATGCAATCAATAAAAAAATTAGTAAATAAAAACGTAAAAAGAACGATTTCTTTACTTTTATCGCTGGTGCTCGTCTTTTCCTGCTGCGGAATTTACGCTCTGGCCGATGCTGAGAAGGTGGTATCGCACATTTCGGTAGAGCTTTCAAAACATTATATATATGAAGGAATAACCGAAAATGTGGTTGAGGTAAACCCCGATTCATTAAGTGAGTTTGTAAGCTTTAACGGATATAATCTTGCCCCCTGTATTTCTGCTTACAAGGTGCATTATACCGACGGTAGTTATACCTCCCACAGTATGTTTTATGGCAATAACACCTTTTTCAGAGTTATAAGCGGTCAAGCTGAAACGCCCTGGGGCATAGGAATGCATACCGTAAGGGTAGTTCTGCTTCAGGGTAGCTCCGTTCTTGCCCAAACAAGCTTTGATTTTGAGATAAGAGTAAATCCTATCATGGAATTTTCCTGCGTTGCAACCAAGGACCTGGTTGAGGGCAACACCGCACAGCGCTCCTACTGGGATAGTTCCTTAAATCAGCAGGTGTTTTTTGATGCTTACAGCATATACGAGGCCGAGCCTGTGTTTACCGTTACCGAGAGCAGCGGCGCAGTATCCAGCCTCACCACACAGCAAATTTACCAGAGATTTGGAGAAAATCCACAGTTTATTGATGGTCAGATCCCCACAAACACCTGGGGCCTTGGCAGTCATACCGTTACCGCCACCCTGCTTGGCAAAACAGCAACCTTTGAGGTGAAGGTTGCAGAAAACCCCGTTAAAAGTATTGCCGCCCGTTATCACGGCGTACTCTATGCAGGAACAAATTTTCAGGTTTATCCTCCTAACGACCGTTATCTTGAATATATCATTACCTTTGCAGACGGCAGGGTAGAGAGCTATTATGCGAATGAGATCTGCGCAGTCTACGGTGATGCAGTAACGCCTATCCGCTACAGCGCAAAGGTAACACCCATAGACCTTAACGAGCAAAACAGCTGGGATGCGGGAGAGCATCAGTTCAGTGTAGAGCTTTACGGTCGTACGACTACTCTTAACGTTACCGTTGTTGACCCAAAGGTAAAGGAAATTTCCGCAAGGGCTACCCGTTTTCTGGTTGCCGATTGGCATAAGTCCAGCTATGACGGCGGCACAACTTGGTTTTTGCCTGCCGATTATTCTGCTCCCGAAATAACCGTAACTTACCTTGACGGCACCACCGAGGTTATGTCATATAGCGAGGCCCAGTATAAATACCCGAGCAACCAGCCAAGTGTTTTTATGCCCGACAGCTCTACCGAAGGGGTAGGAACAAGGACGGCAAATCTTTATATGTTTGGAAAAAGCTGTGAGTTTGATATTGAGGTTAAGAAAAATCCCGTTACCTCTATCTCTGCGGTTGCTACAAAGCCTATATATAAGGATTTCAGAGGGTTTATAAGCCTTGTTTTAGACGGCGGCCTTAAGATAACCGTAAACTTTGATGACGGTACATCATTTACGGGTGAGCCTAATGATATGATTACCAACTTCAACGATTATCCCGGTGAAAAAAGCGCTGAGGCGGCCGAGCCTGTTTTAGGCGCCACCAACGTTATGCCTATGACCCTCCTGGGTAAGGATTTTGAGGTTGAGTATCAGTATATCGAGGATCCCGTTAAGGTTACAAACATTACCGCCTCTCTGGTAGAGGGCGCCAAGCTTTACGCAACCTCCGATAAATATGACCGCACTATATATGAATATTCTCATCTCGTACTTGTTACCCTTCACTTTAGTGACGGCACCACCTATACCGATTATCTCTCTGATATAAATGAATATATTAACACCTTAAGCCCCTACTCGGTAGATGTCTTTGACGATCAGTATCAGAACGCCTGGGGCGTAGGAAAGCATAGCTTTGATATAAGCTATAAGGACGTGTCGACATCACTGGAAATAGAGGTGGTGGAAAATCCGTATACCTCCGCCACATTAAGCGGAACAGACAGCCTTAGGGTAGAGCTTATCCGTTACGACGGAACAAAAGAAACCTACAACGCCGAGAAATTTATAGGTGAAACCTATTATTCTACCAAGGGTATTCTTTATACCGACAAGGGTGATTTTGCCGTAACCTTTAAGCACGCAGGTGGTGCTACTCCCGATTACTCGAATATTTATTCGGTGGAAATAGCGGGCGTTTTGTCGGATGGACTTGAAAACAATACCTGGCTTGAAGGTCAGATGACCCTTAGAAGGTCGGGCGATTTGCCTGAGCTTTTTGTCGGCACCACAAGCGCCGACCTCCGTGAAATGGCAACCTCCGATTCCGATTACCGGAATGGTAATGCAGATAGGGTGTCGGCATATATTGCCGCAGAAAACGTTTCGGAGACCATATCAAATGCCGAAGCGGCTCTGATACAGAGTGCAGCAACAAATAACGGTCTAAGCGTGGTAGAAGGAAATTATATGGATTTAAGCCTTATAAAATCTGTAAACAGCACCAAGACCAAGCTTGCTGAGGTAGAAAATGAGGTTGAGATTACCCTCACCATTCCCGAGGCCCAGAGAGGCAAGGAAAGATATTCTATCATCCATATTCATAATGGAAAAGCCGTTATTCTCAATGATACCGATAACGACCCCAATACCGTAACCTTTAAAACCGATAAATTCTCCACCTTCACTTTAGGATATGACGATGGCGGAGTTGAAGGGGATATAAATGGTGATGGCCTTCTTGATGCAAAGGACCTGGAAGCATTGAGAAAGCTTCTTCTTAAGGGAGAAGGCGAGGCCGACCTTAATAAGGACGGAGCCACAGATATCTGCGACCTGGTTTATCTTAATAACTTAATATAATAAAAACAAACCCTTGGACCATTGGCCCAAGGGTTTGTTTTTATACAAATAACATTGGTATAACGTAGGTTATAAAGGAGGTAATAAGTCCTGCGGTTAATATGCCCAGTGCAATTATCCAGGAGGCGCGTTTAAACTTGACATTAAGAATATTTGCTATCAGAGCTCCCGTCCATCCGCCGGTTCCCGGTAGGGGAATAGCGACGAAGGCAAATAGTCCCCAAAAGCTAGCCGCCTCTACACCTTTGCTCTTCTTTTGAGCGTGCTCATCGAGTTTTGTTACAAGCTTACCCATCCACAAAAAGTTTGTGCGCTTTATGAAATCAAATATCTTTCTGATGAAAAGCAGTATAAAAGGGATAGGCAGGGCATTTCCAATAACGCATATAGGGAATGCAATATACCACTCAACCCCAAGTAAAGCTGCGGCAATAAGACCGCCTCTCAGCTCCAACACGGGAAATAAAGATATTATAAAAATGATAAGCTCAGGAGAGAGCCAGCTGTCAAAAAAAGCAGCTATGCTTTGTATAATTGAATCCATATTTCCTCCTTAATCGGTAAGCCATTCCTTCAGCACGTCGGTGATGGAAATATCACCGTCCGAAAAGAAGGTTATCTCACCGCCCGTCAGCGGCAGATAAAACAAGAAATATGCCAAAAAGCCGAGGGCCGCCAATAACAGTATCACAATTATTAAAAGGGCAATATTGGCCCCTCTTTTCGGGGGTTTAAGTCTTGGATAATCTTCTTCATCGGGCTCATCTTCCTCCGACTCACCTGATGAAATGTCTTCCATATCAACTAAGGGTTCCTCTTCTTCGGGAACAGGCTCTTCCTCGGGGATAGGTTCGATGTCATCTTCTGCGGCGATTTCCTCGGAGCCTTCGGCATCAGAAGAAACAGGGTCAACTGTTTCTTCTGTAATCTCTTCTACAATCTCGGTAGCGGATGCTTCGGTATCCTCAGCAGGCTCGGTAACGGGTGCCTCTTCGATAGCTTCCGATTCTGCCTCGGCTACTGGTGTTTCCTGAGGCTCGGCCTCCTTGTGAGCGGTGGGTAATACAAGATTATGGGCAATTTCTGTAGATTCGTTTTTACCCATACGCTCGTTATAAGCTACTATCTGACCCACGTCGAAAACGTAGTTATGCACGTAGGCCTTCATTATTTCGTGACGGAGAGAACGTACCGAGGACACAATAATAATAGATTGCGGTCCGCTTTCTATTATGCATCCACCGTAAATTCCGCTTTTGGTTATAAGAGGCACAGCCCCCTTGGGCATCTGTACGGGGTCGCAGGTCTTTATACCGTATTCAGCCTTGTCGGGTGAAATAAGGGGCAGACCAATAGCCTTTGAAAGGGTTTCAAAGCCGCTGTTCTCGCCGCACAGATCGGTAACCACAAGTATAATGCGACTTCTGGAAACATCTCTGGCAAGAGCAGAAATAAGCTCCTTGGGGGTTTCAACTTTGTCCTTGAATATTCGCATTCTGCAGCATCCACTCAGATTGAATTCCAGCTCAAAATCAGAGGATGTTTTATAGTAGATGATATCCAACTTAAGGTTTGGCATCTTTTTCTCCTTTAACTTTTAAGTAGTGGTGTTGGTGTCTTCCGTGGACGTACCTGAATTGTCGGTACCACTATTATCATCGCTTGCTCCGCCGTCCCCGGAGCCGCTATCCGAGCTGTCGCTCTGTATATCGCTGCTGTCGTTTTCACTGCCCTGGGGCTCGCTGCCTTCGGGTGTGGTGGAGGTAGAGGTCGATGTTGACGTGGGTGTTGACGTAGAATCTGTCGGGCCCGACGGTGTCCCGGAGGAACCGCCTTCCGATGAAGCCTGGGAAGAAGAAGGTGCGTCAGATGGTGCGCTCGAAGACTCCTCTGATGAGCTGTCGGTTATATCCTCCGAAGAATCGTCGGCGGAGGGGGTAGAGGAGGAGTCAGGCTCCTTGTAGCCCTTAAGACCACGCTTGTCATACCAGGCCTGGGGATACTTAACGTTGGGGTTAAGTGTTGCAGATAAAGCATTTGCCGCTTCTCCCTCTGCCAGCCGCTTTGCCATAACAACAAAGCGCGCATTGTTAAAGTCATAGCAGCAGGTTGAAAGGGTTAAAATCTGGTCGTCTTCACCCACCGAGATATCGGTTTTAATAAGAGATTTCTTTTTTGCCTCTTCAATCCATTCCATAAAGGCTTCGGAGGTTTCAAAATAGGGGAGGGTGTAGTTATAGATATAACCGTTGTCGTCCTTTGCGGAAGCATTGGTTATCATTACGGCAAAGATGACGTATTCAGCCTCATCATACAGCGTTTTTAGGCGTATGGTGGGGTTTTGCTTATAAAAGGCAAGCTGGCGATAATTACTGAGAGTACCGAACATAGATTTATCTCTCATATTGTGGCCGTAAATGGTAAGATTTTGGCTTACTGTATCGGCGGATACGGTATCACGGTAGTCAAAAAATAGTGCGCCGTACTTGCTCTTTTCCTTAAGCATATTATGATTAAGGTAATAATCGTTATCACTCGTCTGATAAACGGGGTTATTTACGTTTGTGTTTGAAATGGAGAGCCAGCCCTTTACGTCGCCGTTTTGAGCCAAGAGTTCATCAAAGGCCTCGTAAACCTCGTCATCGTTTTTCTCGTCCTGCTCCATATTGAATTCCTCACGGGCGGTTTCAATAATCTGCCTTTGGTTGTTTTCGCCCAGCAGCATTGAAATCAGTACTCCCGAGGAAATAAGAAGTCCCAGGGCTGCAACCATAGAGGTGATTTTTATTACAATATCAAGCACCTTATCGTTTTTAGCGGGTAAAATGCTCTTTATGGTGCCTGTTAGCTTACTGCCGATGTTACGAAGCATAGACAGAGGATTAAAGGGCTTTTTATCGGCATTGACTTTACGCTCTGTCTTTGAAGCTTCAAACGCTGTATTATCTACAAAGGAAGCAACTGTCTCCGACTCGCCAATCGGAACGGGTTCTGCGGTATTCTCTACAGTTTTTTTCTTGTCGTTGTTTTGGTAGACGAGAAAATCTACGCCTGCATCCACAATATTTTCTTCTGTAGGCGCTCTGCGAGCCATATCCTCTGCAAATACAAAGGGGGCGCCGTGGTCTACCATACCTGCCATGGTAAAGGGCTTGGCTGCCGCATATTTTCTTACCAGGTCAAGAGCGGTAAGGGTGGCATAGCTGCGAATTTTTTCGCGATCGTAGGTGGGGGAAAGCTTAAGACGCTTAACAAAATATTTTGTTTTATCTGCAATGGCTACGTACACAAGCCCAATATCCTTGCCTTCGCTGGCGGTGGGACCTGCATTGCCGGTAATGCCGACTCCGATATCAGAGTCGCCGAGCAGACGCACGTTTTTGGCCAGGTACATTGCGGTTTGCCAGCTTATGGCACCGTGCTCATCCAGTACGGTCTGGGGAACGGATAAAGCCTCGTGCTTGATTCGGTTAGAATAGGCAAGTATACCTATCTCCACAACCTCGGAGGAATGTGAAACCGATGTAAGGGCCTGGGACAGCATACCGCCCGTGCAGGACTCTGCTGTAGAAATTTTAAGCTTGTTTTCTCTTAATGCCTTCACTACTTCGCTGGCCAGACCGTCGGAATCGGCGGCGTATACAACGTCACCCAAAATCTGCTTTATCTTAAGCACGGTCTTTGCGCAGACGGCCTCGGCTTCCTCGGAGGTTTCGGCTGTAGCGGTTATCTTTACTCTGCATTCGTTATTATCGCAGTAGGTGGCCACAACGGGATTTTCCTGACCGCAAAGGGAGTGTATTGCACTTTCAACGGCAGATTCACCCATACCGAAAACGTTAAGGGAATGGGTGGCAATAGCCTGGGTAGATAGGGCCTGTAGATAGGGCGCAACGTACTTATCGAACATCAACACCAGCTCCTTGGGAGGACCGGGGAGCATAATTACGGTTTTATCATTATGTTCGATACCAATACCACAGGCGGTGCCGTTTTCATTTTCAAAAATCACAGCATCACGGGGTGCGGTAGCCTGCTTATAGTTATTATTTGTAGGAGTTCGGCCAAGCCTTTCAAAGAAGGCAGTAATATGTTTAAGACAGTGTGCATTTTCTTCCAGGGTAAGACCCAGGGCATCACAGACGGCCTCCTTGGTCATATCGTCGTCGGTAGGACCAAGACCGCCGGTAAGAATCAGAATGTCACAGTTCTTAAGGCAATCGGATACCTGGTTTGCAATAAGCTCTCTGTTATCGCTTACGGTAAACTGCCTTTGGGACTCGTGACCTAACTCACGCAATCTCTTAGAAATATATGCCGCATTGGTGTTAACTATATCTCCCGAAAGCAGCTCGGAGCCAACGCATATAAGTTCTACTCTCATTTATATCCTCCGTTTAGTCTATATAAGTAAACTCGGTTTCGGCAATAGCCTTTTCGATAAGCTCGGGTATATGAAGGGCGGCTTCGGCCTGCTCACAGAGCTGGGGTGTAGGCCTGGTCTTGGGATGCTTGGGGGTAAAGACGGTACAGCAATCCTCAAAGGGTAGGCAGGAGGTTTCAAAGGTATCTATCTTTCTGGATATCTTAATAATCTCTTCCTTGTCGCTGCCTATAAGGGGGCGAAGGACGGGCATATTTGTTACACAGTCGGTGACGCCGATTGCGGGGAGGGTCTGGCTGGCAACCTGGCCCAGGCTTTCACCCGTTATCAGTGCGCCGCACTTGTGGTAGGATGCAATTCTCTCGGCGATGCGCATCATCATTCTTCTCATTATTAAGGTAAAATATTCCTCGGGACATTCTGCCGCAATCTTCTCCTGAATTTCGGTAAAGGGTACGATAGCCAGCTTTATGGTGCCGCTGTATACAGCAACCTTTGACAGCAGGGTTTTAACCTTCTGCTCGGCTCTGGGGCTGGTGTAAGGAGGACTGGCAAAATGTATAGCATCCAGCTTAAGACCTCTCTTGGCCATTGTCCAGGCGGCTACGGGGCTGTCTATACCGCCGGAAATAAGTATTGCCGCCTTACCTGCGGTGCCTACGGGAAGACCGCCTGCGCCGGGCAACTGGCCTGCACGGATATATGCCGCAAAATCTCTTATTTCAACGGTTATAATTTCGTCGGGATTGTGTACGTCTACCCGAAGATGGGGAAAAGCGGAAAGAATTGCGCCGCCGACCTGTGCGCTGATTTCGGGGGAGGTGAGTGGGAAACGCTTGTCGGCACGCTTGGCCTCAACCTTAAAGGTTTTAATACGGCGAAGGGTATCTGCCAGATATTCGGGGGCGGCGGCCAGAATATCATCTATATTCTTTTCGCAGACGCGGGCCCTTGAAAAGGCTGCAATACCAAACACCTTGGAAACCCTGTCCAGACCTTCTTCAAAATCAAAGGAATCGTCCTTCGGTTCTATATAAATTGTAGACTGGGCCTTCCTTATTGTGCATTCACCGCAGGCCTTAAGGCTGAGCTTAAGGCTTTTTATAAGGGTGTCCTCAAAGGTGCTGCGATTAAGACCCTTAAGGGCAAGCTCTCCGTTTTTTATAAGTATTATTTCCTTCATTTTCTACGCTCTTTTCAGTTTTTGTGTTGCGCGCAACAATGCGTCGCAAAGTCGGTCAATATCTTCCGGGGTGTTATCTCTTGAGAAGCTGATTCGCAGTGCGCTGTCTATTCGTTTTTTATCCAGCTTCAGGGCATCCAGGGTGGGGCTTTGTCCGCCCTTGGCGCAGGCGCTTCCGCTGGAAACGTATATACCTTGGGCGTCCAGGAAATGAAGCAGGGTTTCGGAACGGTATCCCGGAACGGATATGTTTATAATGTAAGGCAGGGCATCTTCAGGGGAGTTGAAGGTGACGATTCCGGTAGCCGCTAGCTGCTTTTTGGCATAGGCGTTAAGCTCACTCATTTTTTTCAGCTGAGTTGCAGTAGCGGGTAATGCCCTTACGGCGCCTTCAAGGGAGGCTATAAGAGGAGTAGGCTCGGTGCCGGGGCGAAGATTTTCCTGCTGACCGCCGCCAAAGGTAAGGGCAGGCAGATGCAGACCCTTTCTTTTGTATAGCAGACCTATACCCTTGGGTCCGTGAATTTTATGACCGCTGGCAGTAAGAAGGTCGACCCCTAAAGCAGAGGGCCTTACAGGTAGCTTACCAAAGGCCTGCACCGCATCACAATGCAGTATTGCAGGGGCCCCGACCTCTTTTATGAATGCAGAGGCCTCCTTTACGGGCTGTATGGTACCGATTTCGTTATTTACCAGCATTATACTTACGAGTATAGTGCTTTTAGTGATGGCACACCTTAAATCTTCTATAGATATTTTGCCATCGGCTTGCGGGGACAGACGTATAACCTCAAAGCCCTTGGCTTCAAAGCTGTTTATAACCTCTGCTACCGAGGGATGTTCGATAGCTGTGGTGACGATGCGGTTACCCTGCTTGGCACGGGCCAGCAGAGCGCCGTTAATGGCAATATTGTTGGCCTCGGTACCGCCGGAGGTAAAATAAATTTCATCGGGACGGGAGGAAAGGGCCTTTGCGCAGGCCTCTTTACAGGAGATGAGAATATCTTCCGCAGTAATTCCTATAGTGTGAAGAGAAGAGGGGTTGCCCCAGCTGTCACACATTGCCTTATTCATATATTCAACAGCCTCTTTACAGGGCTTTGTGGTAGCGCTGTTATCAAGATAAACGATATCCTTCAAAATTACACCTCGCGGAAACAAGATATATGTGCATATATACTGTTATTATACTATATATAATAAATTTTAACAATAGGTAATTGCAAACTTTTTTAAAAAAATTTAAACCGGAGTCGTTGAAAAAAGGCGGTCATTTTGTTATAATTAAGAAAAAAGATAGGAGATGATTGCCCATGAAAAAATTACTTTCCGTTTTTTTATGTATTATTCTTGTTAGTTCCTGTTTTGTGGGCTGTGGAGAAAAGCTTGACCTGTCGGGTAAAGAGATAGCAAAGCTGCTTCTGGCCGATGAAAGACTGGACTCCAAGGTGCTGACCGACCGTAAGGGCTTTTCCGCCTCGGAAACCGAAACGGTATCGGGCGGTCTTGATATGCCTGTTCCCGTGACCCTTGCCAACCTTAAAGGCTCGGACTATGGCGACGACACCAATATGCTTGACTTCTTTAATTCATATCTTCAGATGATTGAAGAAGAGGCCAAGGGCTTTGCCGAGCTTATTGACGATACGAAAAACAATATTAAAATCACCGATGCCTGGGTAGGGGATATTCTGCTTACCGTGGATGCAGGCTCTGAAACCATTATTCGTCGCTGGAATGACTTTGTTGAAATATGCCGCCGTTATACCAATGCCAACGGTAAGGACGTATACGAGATGTTTGAGCGTCATTCCGACGGCGACGTCTATATGCTTTTCGTGGAAGGCGAAAGGTACGAAATGACCTGCGGTATGGGCGACGGCAATAATATCAATATCGTTATTGAAAATTCCCGTGGCTACTGGAATATGTTTACCGCCTATGGAGAAGATAATCAAAAGAATACGCAGACCCTTATTTCTACGGGGACCTCTGCCTTTGTGTACTACGGCTATCTAAATGACAGTTATGAGTACGGCCAGCTTATTACCCTTATGGATAAGGGGATGAACAGCGACGTTATAAGCTGCGGCGGCGAAGAGGGCACAAGCGTTCAGATATTGGCCGGCGCATTTACGGGTATCGGCACTATAGTTACCAATTCCGACAACCACGTCAAATCCTTTGAAACACCAACAGGTGTAATAAGGGAACAGGATGAGTTTGAGGGAGGAATAAGATTTAACGACGGCGTAGAGCATCAGGGTATAAAAAATGCTGTGCATCTTAATTTCGTTACCCAGGAAACCAATGCCGCCTCGGCAATACGCAAGGTTATAGCCCTTCTTGAGAGTAAGGGAGTAAAATGCAGATATAATACCGAAGAGCTTGCAGCCGATGCCGACGGCGCCATAGCTCTGGCCAAGAAATTCCCCAATTATTATAAGTGGAATGGCATAAGCATTAAAAGCAGCGCCGACGTTATGGCCGCCGAGGCAGTGGTTGCCGCCAGAGGAGAGGCTCTTTACGATATTTATGAGTCGGTAAAGGACGCCAAAAGTGTTATGTTCACTTCCCGTGGTCCCGTCTTTGATAATTATGATTTTGCCGTGGTAGATTCTCTGTCAGCCGCAAAGGTTACCGTAGAAAACGGTAAGGTATCTGTATCGGACCTCGATATGACCGTATCGGGTCTTAAGGTCTTTGATGCGGGCGAGAAATACACCGTTAACCTTGCCCTTGCAAAGCTGGATGATACCTCTGCAGAAAAATACGCCACCCTCGACAGCGCTATGAAGGGTAAATTTATTACCCTGTGCGACGTGGTTACCCTGGCGGGCACTACCGACGCAAATTATACCGCTGCCGTGCTTATGGACAAAAATGGGGGAGGAACCGCCGAATATACCTCGGGTGACAGCTTCAAGCTTGCCCAGACTGCCGAATTTGCTATGCCTGCCTGCGATGAGGAGGGTGTATATACTTTAGTTGCCTACGTTGCTACCGAGGATGGCATCAGAGTCAGCGAAATGGCGCCCCTTCCGCTGTCCGCCGACGTTACCTATGAAAACGAAAGTAACGGCTTCAAGGTAAAAATGAGCCTTAATCAGCACAAAGAACTGATTGTTGAGTATGTGGTTGACAGAATAGTAATTGAGGCTGAGGCTAAAGCGGGTGGATATAGCTATAGCGAGGCTGTGGAACTTTTGGAAAATGCTGTTTTGGCTAACGGTTATCCTGCGGCGAATCCCGTGGTTGAAAAGGCCGATAGCTCAGGAAGCTTCAGTACGGTTACCTCAGGCAGCTTTTCAGACTGCGTTCTCCGTATGAATTTTGTGGATAAAGAGGATAATAGTGAGAGCTTTGTTTATCTGATAGTGGGATAAGGTTATATCACACAAAGGCCGGGTATAAAAGCGATTGGCTTTTGTTAAAAATAATACTTGCTTTTTGTGAAGAGTTGTAGTATAATACTTTAGCATTTGATTACACCTGTTTCCTAATAGGTGGGTTTGATGCCGAAAATTCGACATTAAAGCGG